>NZ_KI421421.1:555975-570152 GCF_000472285.1 Desulfuromonas sp. TF | reverse complement strand
GGCGGGGACCTCGATGCTCCTCGGGATCGCGCCGGAGAATCTCTCTAAAATGATGGAGATCGCCAGGGCCTCCTCGAGCCTCGAGAAGGACCTCCGGATCCTGGAGATCCGGAGGCTCCTCTCCTCTCTCTCCGAGCTCGGCCTGGCCGGGGAGATCGCCAGAAAACACGAATTGACGGACCAGGACCTCGAGCTCCTGGCGCATATCGAAACAGAAGTGAGGCGGATCCGAAAGGAGCGCGGGAAAAATGGCACAAGTTAACCTTAAAATTTCGGCCGAGGACAAGGCGAGCGCCGTCCTCGAAAAGATGCACCAAAGCGGGAGAAACGCCTCCGATCGCCTGTCGGGGGCCTTCGAGCGCCTGGGGATCCGGAGCTCGGCCTCGATCGAGAAGTCGCGCGCCGATATCGTCTCGGCTTATGAGCGGATCGAAAAGAGCGGGGTCGCCACGACGGAGGAGATCACCAGGGCTCACGCGGCTATGCAAACGAAACTCGGCGCGCTCGCCGACCAGGGCGCGGGGAGGATCCGGAGGACCTGGGACTCCCTTAAGGCTCACTGGCTCGGGATTACGGCCGCGATCGCCGGGGCCTGGATCGCCGTCTCTCAAGCCTGGAGCGCCGGCAAGGACGCCGCGCAAGGCCTCCAGCAACGCCAGGCCTTTGTAAACCTGGCGGCGAGCCACGGAGCGGCGGCGGACTCGATCCTCGCCGACCTTAAGCGCGTTTCGGCCGGGACGATCGCGACGCGCGAGCTCGTCGAGAAGGCGGGGACCTCGATGCTCCTCGGGATCGCGCCGGAGAATCTCTCTAAAATGATGGAGATCGCCAGGGCCTCCTCGAGGGTTACGGGGCAAACGATTACAAAGAGTTTCGAGGATATCTCTCTCGCCGTCGGCCGGCAATCGAGAATGATCCTCGATAACCTGGGGATAATCGTCCAGGTCGAAAAGGCAAACGAGGCCTACGCGGCGACGCTCGGAAAGACGGCCTCCGAGCTCACGGACGCGGAGAAAAAACAGGCCTTTTTAAATGCGACGATGGAGGCCGGCGAGGAAATACTCGCGCGGGTCGGCCTCGAGGGCGAGACGGCAATGGAGCGCCTCCAGCGGCTCGAGGCGACAATGGCGAATTTACGAGAGACGGCCGGCCGGGGGGTCCTGGCGGTTATGGCCGTCCTCGGGGGCGTTTTCCAGGGGGTCGCCGGCTTTGCCCTTCGCCTGGTCGGGGCGCTCGACAATGTTATCGCCTCGCTCCTGTCCCTGGTGGGGGCAACGGAGACGGCCGAGGAGTTTCGGCTCTCGGCCGAGGCGGCGCTCGCCGGAGGCGCGGACCTTTATAGGCAGTCGGCCGAGTCGATCACCTCGGCGGCGGACCTGATAAGCGGAAAACTCGATCCGGCGACGGCGGCGATCCAGCGCCACGCCGAGGCACAAAACGCGGCCGAGGAGGCGGCAAAGAAGGAGGCCGAGGCGCTCAAGGAGGCCGAGGCGGCGGTCGACGGATACCGGAAAGCGATCGGGGATCTCGGCGCGGACGTCCTTCGTTTCGCCGAGTCGGGTTTCTCCGACGACCTCAAGCGCCAGGAGGAATACCTCGAGAAAAACGGCAAGCTCGCCGCGAATCTGCGCCAGCCGCTCGAGACATATCTCGGAGTTATCGGCCAGGTCTACGGCGCGCAAGTCGAGGCACAAAAGAAGATCTCCGAGGTCCTGGAGGCGATCGGATCCGACGAAAAGAAAAAGCTCGACCAGGCGATCGCGGCGAGCCAGGCCGAGAAGAATCTCGCCGAGGCGCGCCTTAAGGGGTGGGAGTCGTATTATCAGCGCCTCGAGACGATGCACTCCGCGACGCTCGAGACAATGGCGAAAAAACAGGAGGAGCTCCTCGAGGTTAAAAAGTTCGGCGAGGACCTAGCGGCGGCTCTCGAGGAGAAATTCCAGCCGGCCGAGGCGCTCTCGCCTTATGAGGCTTTTTATACCAAGCTCGACGCGATCGACGCGGCGACGACGGAGGCGCTCAAGCTCAAAGGGGACGAAAAGGTCGAGGCGCTTAAAAAGGTTATGCAATCGCTCGACGAGCTCCCGACAAAGATCGAGGACGGCGGCGCGCTCGTCGTCTCCTCCCTGGAGATTTACGACCAGGCGACGGGGCGGCTTGACAAACTGCGCCAGGCGCTCGAGGGGACAAAACAGGCCGAGCTTGACGCGGCCGGCGCGGCCTCGACCAGGCTCCAGGTTGAAATAAACGCGGCCGAGGCCTCGATCGCCGGTTTCCGCTCCGAGGTCCTGGATCTCGGGAGCAAGATCTCGGAGCTCTCGCAACGGATCCAGATCTCCCTCGACGACCAGGCGAGCGGCAAGCTCGGCCAGATCCGAGCGGCGATCGACGCGCTCCAGGATAAGACGGTTAATATCTCCGTCGCCTATACCTCGACGATCCCCTCCTCGGGCTCGGCTCCCTCTGTCGGGGGATCTCCTCCGACTCTGGCGCTCGGCTCGTTCTCCGTCGGGACGCGCCGGATCCCGAAAACGGGGCTCTATCAACTCCACGAGGGCGAGGAGGTCAAAAATCCGCGCGAGGCCTCGAGCTCTCCGGCCGGACGCTCGACGATCGTCCAGGTCGCGCCGGGAGCCGTTCAAGTCGTTTTACCGGCCGCGAGGGCCGATCGCCAATCGGCGAAAGAGGTCGCGCGGGAGATCTTCGGCGAGCTCGAGGCTCTCGGCCGGCGCAAAAGATCAACTAACTAAGGGAGGTTTTTATCATGGGTTTTTGGTCTGTCGACGCGAATCGGTGCGCGGCTTGTGCAAAGCGGGATAAATGCAAGGACCGGCGCGCGCTCTTAACGGCGCTCTCTCCCCTGGTCGCCGATCTCAACCTCTCCGAGGATCCGGAGGAGATCCGAGGGGATGGGGCGATCGTTCTCGCCTGTCGGGGCAATGGATGAAGGCGCGCTTTAATCATGCCGGGGGCTCGGTCGAGTTCACTCGCGCGCCGATGCCTCCCGAGCGGTCGCTCGAGATCCTCCAGGCCTCCGGCGTTACGGCCGGGGGCTCTCCCCTGGCGCTCGATCCCCTGGCCGAGGAGAATCTCCTCCCTCTTGTCTGGCGAGGGCTCCCCCTGGCCGACGCCGAGCTCCTGGAGAGCTTTTTTTTAAACGTCGCCGACGGCATGGGGAAAACTTTTAATTATGTCGACGTCGGGGGGATCTCTCGCGCGGTCCGCTTCGCCTCTCCGGAGATCCGGACCGTCGAGCGAGCTTTCGGCGTCGTCGACGTCTCAATCCTTTTGATGGAGGTTTAGCGTTATGGCTCAAGGAATAGCAAAGGGAAACGTCGCGCCTTTCGATTATTACTCGGACGATCTCCGAGGCGAGGGGGCCGGCGTCGATCCGATCTCGGCCGTCGTCGACCTGGATCAAAGCGGCGCGCCGGCGCAAGTCGCCTCGGCCGAGATCCTGGTCTATTACATAGCGACCGAGTTCGCTTATACGGAGATCGAGCTCGCGCCGATCGGCGAGGACGCCGGCGTTAACTGGCAGATCGCCGGCGCTTCGGGCGGTCCCTGGCTCGAGACTCTCCCCCTCGCCGACCAGGACGCGCGAGCGGCCGATAAGGCGGTCGCGGTTTATCTGCGCGCTCTGGTCGATAACGACGGGACGGTCGGCGTCTCGAAAAAAACATCCTGTAAAATCCAGATTTCCGCGCGGGGGGCCTTGTAATGAAACCGGCGATCTTTGGCGGAAACACTCCTCCCTTGTCGCCTGGCGTCTCGGTCCGCGTCTACCAGGCCGGGACGGCCGTCCTCGCCACGGTTTACGACTTCGCCTCGGGGCTCGCGATCGACCAGGCCGGCCTCCCCCTGGTCGCCGATGCTCTCGGCCGGTTTTCCTTTACGGCCGATGCCGGCCAGATGGTCGACGTTAAGATCGGCGGCGAGGGGACGGCGGCGGACCTGGCTTATAACGGAGGGGCGGCGCGGTGGTTTAAAAATTATCCGATGGTCGATCCGAAAAGCTACACTCCCGATAACGTCCTGGGTGCCGTCTCACAGGCCGGAGGCGTTCCGACGGGGGCGATCATCGAGCGGGGAAGCAACGCAAACGGGGAATATATCAAGTTTGCCGATGGAACGCAGATTTGTACCAAAACGGGTGGAGCCGTACAATTCGTAAACTCGAGCAACCTCAACTTTCCATGGACCTATCCCGCAAGTTTTGTGTCAATGCCCTTTGTGGTAGGCAATATTAAAGACGTGGTTCTTGCGGTTGCGAAAGATTTACACGTTAACTGTTATGAGGCAAACACGACAAACGCATTTGTGAGTGTATTGTCCGTGGCGCAATTTGTGTTAGAAGATGCCGTAGGTTCAATGGATGCTCTGGCCATTGGTCGCTGGTTTTAAAGGAGATATATGCATATCAAGCTCTCGCCTCAACGAAGGGACGACGCTCTCGAGGTCGAAAAGGCCGGGGACCTCCTCACGATAAACGGGCTCGATTATGACTTTTCGCCGCTCCCTGCGGGGGCGTCCTTGCCGGCCTCGGCGATCGAGTGCGAATGGATCGTCGGGGACGTTTACCGCTCTGTCGACGGGGTTCTCGAGGTAACGCTTATCCTCCCTCATGGGGCGAATCCCGCGCCGGAGCAAGCGTTCCCCTCGGACATTGTCAATCCTCCCGACGGGGTTATCTCTCTCCCTGGTTCAGGGGGGAGCGAGGAGGCTAAATAATGATTGATTGGGGCAAGGTAAAAACGGACGAGGAAAAGATCGCCGAGGCTCGAGAGGCCGAGGCGCGCGCGGAGCTCCGGATCCTTGACGAAAAGGTCCCTCGGGGCCTCGAGGACCTGGTCGGCGCGCTCAAAGCTAAGGGGATCCTCTCCGACGCGGACCTCCCGGCCGAGCTCGGCGATCACATAGCGCGCAAAGCGGCCGCGCGCCTCAAGATCCCGACGAGCGGGGTTTAAATGTTTGTCTTTGACGTTCCAGGCGGGGAGCTCCTCGGCGTCGACACCGAGGCCGGCGTCGCGGTCCTCGAGGAGGTCATGGTCGATACCTCGGCCGGCGTCACAGGTCCCGACCTGGTCCTCGTCGATACCCTGGCGGAGGTCGCGGTCCTCGAGGAGATCCTGGTCGATACTCTGGCGGAGGTCGCGGTCCTCGAGGAGATCCTGGTCGATACGTCGGCGGCGATCTCGGCTCTCGAGCTCGTCCTGGTCGATACTCTGGCGGGGATCTCGGGGATAGATCGGATCCTGGTCGACTCGCGGGTCCTTCTGAATCCTTCGCTTTTTATCCACGCGGCCGGCGCGGTTTATTTCTCGGTCCATCCTTCGCGGCCTTACGAGAGGGAGATCCTCCGTCGCCAGGTTCGCGGGTTCGACTCCTCCGGCGCGCCGCGCGTCTATAAAAAGGGCAATCGCGACCGGATCCTCTGGAGCCTGTTTTTCCCTCGCCTGGAGGTCCTGGATTTCGAGGATCTCCTCGTTTTCATGCGCGAGACGGTCAAGGGGACCAGGGGGGCCTTTACCTGGCGCGATCATGAGGGGGCCGAGCGCCTGGTTAAATTTCGAGAGCCGCGCCTCCAGGCGCGGCCGAATGGGGTCGGGAGGGTTTCGGTTTCCTTCGACCTGGTCGAGGGGGTTTAGCTTTGAGAATCTTTCCGCCTGGCTTTACGGCCGAGAAAAATAGAGACGACGGAGCGGCTCCGACCTGGTTCCTTAAGATCACGGCAGGAGGGGCGGACTATTATCTCGGGGAGGATAGTTTCGATATACAAAACTTTTCCGGAGGGATCTCGGTCCTCGGGTGGGTCCGCTCCTGGGGGAAAATTACCGAGGTTCTCTCGGGAGGGCTTAACGAGCTCCAGGTCGCCGACTTCGACCTCGACGTCCTGGTCGATCCGGACGCCGCGCCAAATATCGAGGACCTCGCGACGGGGTTCGACCTCGAGGAGAGCCCGGTTTCCCTCTATGCCTGGTTCCATGGCCTGGACGCCGCGACCGATCCCCCTCAAGAGATTTTGAGGGGATATGTCCGCGACGTCTCCCTCCCCGAGGACGGGATGGCTCGGCTCTATATCGAGGACGAGACGGTCCGCCTCGAGCGGCATATCGGCCGGCGCGTCTCGCGCCTGGAGTTCCCCGAGGCCGATCCCGACGACGTCGGGAAAATGGTCCCGATCGTTTTCGGATCCGTCGATCGCCTCCCGGCCTTGGCGGTCGAGGCGGGGATCCAGACGAGCCTCCCCTCTAATCTCGACGCCGTCGCGATCGCCTTCGCCGTCTCCGACGCGACGGGGATCGACGCCGGCGAGGTCTACCAGGTCGACGAGGAGGAGATCCGGATCGACCAGGTCGCCGGCGACCTGGTCACGGTCACGCGCGGATATAACGCAACGGCGGCGGCGAGCCATACGAAAGGCGCGATCCTTTGGCAAAAAAAAGACCGTTTCGTTTACCTGGTCGCCGATCATCCGGTCGACTCGATCGGGAAGGTCCTCGGCCGAGTCGGCGACGCCGAGCTCGATATCTCGGCGATATGCTCGATCTATACGGGGCAACCGGGGAGCGAGCTCGCCGGCTATGCGGGGCGCGCCGTCGTCACGATCCCCGGTTATATCACGGCCGCGCAAGCCGTCGACCTTCTGGCCGTCGATACGATCGGGGTTAGCGATACGATATCGGTTAGCGATACGATCGGGGTTAACGACTCGATCTCGGTTTCCAGCGGGAGCCACGACCACGCGGCCGGCTTGCAGATAACCACGGTCCATCCCGACTCGGTTATCCCGAATAATTCGAGTAATTATGGTTTTACCGGCGACGATGAACAGGATATGCTAGACGGCAACTTAACGCACACTAACGCGCTAGGGAGCGCCGGCCGTCACCAGGACATAAAACTCGCGCAAGCGGCCTCGTTCAGCGGGACGCCGACGCGGGTCCGCCTCTGTTGTCATGCCAGAAATAGCGACCTGGTCCTTAATTTTCACAGAAACGGGGTTTATCAGGGGTCGCTGACGCACAATAACGCGAGCTCCTCGCCGGCAACCTATAAAAGCGGGTGGATGCCTCTCCCGGCCTGGTCCGATCTTTACGCCTCGAACACTCGGATCTTTCTCCAGTTAAACGGAAATTCCTATATTTTCCAAATTTGGCTAGAGGTCGAGTTCGATCCCTCGACCTCCTCCTCCGGCGCGATCGTCGCCAAGAGCGGGGCGGCGACAAAGAGCGGGAGCGCGACAAAGGCCGGGAGCGCGACAAAGTCGGGAGGGGTCTATCTCTCCGGAAACAGTACGGCTAACACGCTCGTCGGCGACGAGATCCTCGTCTCCGTCTCTCGCAACCTGGCCGCGCCTGGGGCCGTTATCGCCGAGCTCCTGTCGACTTATTGCGGGGTCGCGGCTTTCCAGCAGATCGGCGCGCTCCCGGCGTCCTATCGCTTCGACGGGGCGCTTACCAAATACCGGAGGGCGATCGAGTGGCTTAACGAGCTCGCCTTTCAGTCGAGGAGTTATTTCCGGATGCGGCTCGGCGAGGGGAGGCTTATCGTCCGGCCGACGGCTCCGGCTCCGGTTAAGGCGATCGGCGCGGTCGTCGCGACGTCGAGGCGCGGCCGCGCGCTCTCTAGGGAAAAGGCTCCCCTCGAGGAGGTCGTTAACCGGATCGCGCTTTTTTATGCTCGCGATTGGTCCCTCGACGGTTCGGACGAGGGAAATTATCGCGAGGTCGCCGAGGGGATCGACGCGGCCTCGGTCGGCAAATATGGCGAGCGCGAGCGGCCGAGCCTCTGGCGTTTCGATTTTGTCCTCTCGCCGGAAATGGCCGAGGACCTGGTCCTCTCTTATCTCTCACTCCTGGCCGGCCGTCCCTGGCGTTTCGACTTCGAGGTCTACCTGGAGCACCTGGAGTTAGAGTTTTCCGACCAGATCTCCCTCGATTTCCTCGCCGGCCAGGTCGTCGAGATCTCCGAGGCGGGGATCTCTCCAGGCTCGGAGAGTCGCGCCGACGTCGTCCGATTTGTCGCTAGGGGCTAATCTTCTTATTGACACTGCCGGCATGATAGGTTAATAAGTAAGCGCTACAAACGAGAAAACAGGGATTTACCTGCTTGCTTGTAGCTAAAATAAGCGAAAAAGACTTTTAGAAACAAAGTGTTAGAAGTTTAGTAAGTGCCGCCCTAGCTCAGCTGGTAGAGCAACTGATTCGTAATCAGTAGGTCGTCGGTTCAAATCCGATGGGCGGCTCCAGTTGCAAGAACGGGGGCCCGGGAGATTCCGGGGCCCCCGTTCTTCTTCCCACCTCTTCCGCAATCTCCTCTCCCCCTGCCAGCAACAAAAATCGTCTCTCGGTTCGCCAGGATTTTTTGGGCACTTTTCAGGGGAGCGCAGCCGCGCGAACGGGCTATAATCCAGGAACGGGTTGCCATCCAGGAAGGAGCAGGACAATGGAGAAAAATTTAGCGGAAGCGATCATTGAGGCTTGCAGCCGGAATGGTGTCAGGACCGAGTTACGGGAAAATCATTCAGCTTCCTGGATGCGTGGAAGAAAGACTACCGGTGTCGTTATCGTAGAGGGAGATCTGGCGCTAGTTTTAACGGCAATAATTGCGAACGCTCACTTGTTCGTCGATGGTGAATTGCCGAAGTTTGCTATCAAAGAAACGCTTCGCTTCAGTCCTTTTCGGCTTAATCTGATCCTTTATTAGGTTTATCGGCCATGAGAACAAGAAGACTTCTCCTGACTGTGTTGCTGGGAATTTTTCTGTGCGCTACTGTGTCCACAGCGGAATCGACAGAGCATTCCATGGTCGTCACCGCCACCGCATTCAACTCGGTGCCCTCGCAGACCGATTCGAATCCGTCGATCGCTGCCTGGGGAGACCGGCTCAAGCCTGGAATGAAGGCCGTGGCGGTCTCCCGCGACCTGATCAAAAAGGGACTCACGAGGGGAACCACCCTGCGAATCGAGGGATTGGAGGGTGAATACGTCGTCCTCGACAAAACAGCATCGCGCCACAAAAAGCGGGTCGACATTTACATGGGTACCGATGTTCAGAAGGCAAGACGATTTGGAGTCAGACGGCTGCGAATCTTCTGGGGCGATCACGCACTCTCAACAAGCGAACAAGCGGAACAGTACATTGATTCCAGGTGCGTGCTTAAAGAGAGGATTTAAGGGGGGAAGGGTCGTTACAGCGGAAGGTGTTTGTAGATGGTGCCAACCACGTTTTTGATGTTGCCTGGTTTCTCTATAAAGTCATCCATTCCCGCTTCATCACATTTCTGGCGATACTCCTCACCAACCATCACAGTGAAAGCAATGATTGGCGTTCGCTTGCGCCCGGACCGCTTTTCATGCTCTCGTATTCGTTTTGTGGCTTCAATCCCGTCAATTTCAGGCATCCTCAAATCCATCAATATCACGTCAAAATCGCCGTTCTCCCACGCTTCGACAGCATTCGCACCGGATTTAACGACTGTAGGCTGCCAGTGATCTTCGATTTCAACGATGCGTTTCATCAACTCACGGATGAGTGAATCATCTTCAACAATTAATATTTGAGGGTGGCGTCCAGGATCATTTCCCATTATGTTTTCCTCTTAGACCTTAATTATATCCTGAATCAATAACAAATGCCCGAAATACAGGATTGCGTCTTGGCGGCGGCATTGATATAACATTGTTTGAATACTGCTCGCGTAAACGATTCTCAACGGGTTCGCTCACCCAGGAGGACGCCAGGTGGCGTCCATCTTCCGTGTCTTCTTCCGACAATTGCCGGAGGCCCCTATGCTCAACCGGAGGCAGGACCGCCCAGCCTACGACCCCTCCCGCTTTGCACTGGCGCGCTGGTCCATCTTTGCCATACTGATCGTCTCCTACATGCTGGTCTTCTTCCACCGCATGGCGCCGGCGGTGGTTTCGACGGACCTGATGCGCGCCTTCGGCACCAGCGGCGCCGCCCTCGGCTCTCTGGCCGCCATGTATTTCTACATCTACACCGCCATGCAGATCCCCTCCGGGATTCTCGCCGACACCCTCGGCGCCCGGACAACGGTGGCGGCCGGCAACATGGTGGCCGGGTCCGGCTCCATCCTTTTCGGTCTGGCCGACACCTTCTGGAGCGCCTCCCTCGGCCGCGGTCTGGTGGGTCTTGGGGTCTCGGTCGTCTTCGTCGGGCTCTTCAAAAGCAACAGCGTCTGGTTCAGCGAACGCAACTACGGGATGATCAGCGGCCTGACTCTCCTTCTCGGAAATGTCGGCGCCATCGCCTCGGCGGGTCCCCTGGCGGCCCTGCTCGCTGTCGTCTCCTGGCGTCTGGTCTTCGTCGTCCTGGGGGTCGTCACGATCCTTCTCGCCGTCCTCACCGCACTGCTGGTGCGCAACAGCCCCGAGGATCTCGGCTTTCCCTCGGTGCGCGAGATGGAGGGAAAGGCGTCCCACGGTTCGCGCAGCCGGCACTGGCTGGCGGACCTCAAGGACGTGGTCGCCACTCGTTCCGCCTGGCCGGCGTTCTGGGTGGACATGGGGATGATCGGCAGCATGCTGGCCTTCGTCGGACTCTGGGCCGTTCCTTTCCTGCGCGACACCCAGGGGCTCGACCGCACCGCCGCTTCGATGTACACCACCGTCGCCCTGGCCGCGTTCGCTGTCGGCTCCATGCTGGCCGGCTGGCTCTCGGACCGCATGAGGCGGCGCAAGCCGGTGATCCTGGCCGGCACCATCCTGTACACCCTCGCCTGTGTGGGGTTGGCCTTTCTGCGCTGGCAGCCCGGCCCCGTCGGCATGGCCCTCTTCGCCCTGCTCGGCTTCAGCGCCGGGGGATTCATCGTCACCTTCGCCTGCGCCAAGGAAGTCGTCGCTCCGCCGCTGGCCGGCATGGCGGTCGGCCTGGTCAACACCGGCCTTTTCCTGGGCGCGGCTGTCATCCAGCCCCTCTTCGGGGCGATGATGGACCTCGGCTGGGACGGCCGGGAGAGCGGCGGCTTACGCATTTACGCCTCTTCCGACTACCACCTCGGATTCCTCGTCATGATCGCCGCCTCGATACTGGCCGTGGTCGGCGCCACCCGGATCCGTGAGACCCGCTGCCGCAACACAACGATCGTTGAATAATTACCGAACCTGAACGCCCTGCCGGTAACAGTTCCGCACTCCCGTATCTCCTCGGCCCTGCCTTGTTCCGCTGCAATCACTTTTTCAGCGTCCGCGCAACAAACCCGCGGATTGCCTCCTGTGCCTCTGCCGACTCCCACAATTCCTGGATCCTGGCCGCGTTCAGCCTGGTATGCGTCTCAATCGCAGCGCGCACCGGCTGACGCGCCTGCTGTTTGGAGAACGAGAAGATATCGGGCCGGATGGCCGCGAGCGAATCAGCCGCGCAGATGGCCTCGGTGAGCAGTTCCCCTTCCTCGACCACGACATCGATCAGACCTCTTTGCCTCGCCTCCTGCGCGGCATACGTTGCCCCCCCAAGCACGACCTCTTCATAAAAGCTCGGGCCGGTTCTTGCGCGCATGATTTCCATGGCAACCGTCGGAAACGGCACCCCGACACGCAGCTCGGGAACCCCGATCCGCGCCTTGCCGGCAACCATGAAGCGCCGGTCGGCGCTGCAGGCCAGCAGGCAGCCTCCTGCGATGGCATGACCATTGACTGCCGCTATGAGCGGTTTGTCGCAGAAGAAGAGGGTTTCCAGCATCTCATCGAGGGCGGGAAGAAATTTGCGGATATAATCGATGCCTCCCTCCAGCAGCCGCGGCAGATCGACGCCGGCGCCGAAAATCTTTCCCTCCCCCGTAAGGACGATCGCCCGGACAGGTGAAACGGCCAGTTCCCGGGCCACCATGGTCAAACCGACACAGAAATCCACATCCATCGCGTTGGCAGGGCCATGCCGCATGCTCAGGATCGCAATGTCATCTCTACGCTCGACTGCAAACATATGAGGCTCCGTTTTCGAGTCGGAAACAGTCTACCAGGGTATTGAAAAGCGATTTTTCCCAGGCTGATCAAAAATGTCCAGATGCAAGGCGGCTGAAATCCTGAGGAATAAGGCGTACCTGGAAGGTACGTCGTTGACGAAGGATGAGGCCGGATCCGCAGACCGTTTTTCATCAGCCCGCTACATATTGCGTCGGTACTGCCCGCCCACCTCGTAAAGCGCGGCGCTGATCTGTCCGAGGGAGGCGACCCGCACCGTCTCCATCAGTTCGGCGAAGACGTTTTCACCCCGCTCGGCGACCTGCTGCAGGCGCCTGAGAGCCTGCGCCCCCTCTTCCCAGTGCCGCTGCTGGAAGGCTCGCAGGTTGGCGATCTGCTGCTCCTTCTCCTCGGGGGTTGAGCGGGCGAGTTCGCCGGGGATGCGGTATCCTTCTTCGTCCGCCCTCGGGTTGAGGTAGGTGTTGACGCCGATGATCGGCAGTTCCCCGGAGTGCTTTTTGTGCTCGTAGAGCATGGACTCCTCCTGGATCCTGCTGCGCTGGTACTGGGTCTCCATGGCGCCGAGGACTCCGCCGCGCTCGTTGATGCGTTCGAACTCCTTCATGACCGCCTCCTCCACCAGATCGGTGAGCTCGTCGATGATGAAGCTTCCCTGCAGGGGGTTCTCGTTGATGGCCAGACCGAGTTCCTTTGTGATGATCATCTGGATGGCCATGGCCCTTCTGACAGACTCTTCGCTGGGGGTGGTGACCGCCTCGTCGTAGGCGTTGGTGTGCAGCGAATTGCAGTTGTCGTAGATCGCCATCAGCGCCTGCAGCGTGGTGCGGATGTCGTTGAAGTCCATCTCCTGGGCGTGAAGGGAGCGCCCCGACGTCTGGATGTGGTACTTGAGCATCTGGCTGCGGGCGTTGGCCCCGTAGCGCTCCTTCAGCACCACCGACCAGATGCGCCGCGCCACCCGGCCGATCACCGTATACTCGGCATCCAGTCCGTTGCTGAAGAAGAAGGAGAGATTGGGGGCGAAGTCATCGATCGCCATTCCCCGCGACAGGTAGTACTCGATATAGGTGAAGCCGTTGGCCAGAGTGAAGGCGAGCTGGCTGATGGGATTGGCGCCGGCCTCGGCGATGTGGTAGCCGCTGATGGAGACCGAGTAGTAATTGCGCACCTTCTGCTCGATGAAGTACTGCTGGATGTCCCCCATCACCTTGAGGGCGAACTCGGTGGAGAAGATGCAGGTGTTCTGCCCCTGGTCCTCCTTGAGGATGTCGGCCTGCACCGTGCCGCGCACCGTCTGCAGGGTGCAGGCGCGGATCACCTCCAGCTCCCCGGCCGAAGGCGCCCTCCCCTTCTCCTGGCTGAATCTCTCCGCCTGCTGGCGGATGGCCGTATTGAAGAACATGGCGAGCAGGATGGGGGCGGGGCCGTTGACCGTCATGGAGACGCTGGTCATCGGATCGCACAGGTCGAAGCCGGCGAAGAGCTTGTCCATGTCGGTCTGGGTGCAGATGGAGACCCCCGACTCGCCGACCTTGCCGTAGATGTCGGGGCGCTCGTCCGGATCCTCGCCGTAGAGTGTGACGCTGTCGAAGGCGGTGGAGAGACGCTTGGCCGGGTCGTTCCTGGTCAGGTAGTGAAAGCGGCGGTTGGTCCGCTCCGGGGTCCCCTCGCCGGCGAACTGGCGCTTGGGGTCCTCGGCGGTGCGCTTGAAGGGGAAGAGCCCGGCGGTGTAGGGGAAGAAGCCCGGCAGGTTCTCCCGGCGGGTCCACTTGACGATCTCGCCGAAGTCCTCGTAGTCGGGGAGGCAGATCTTGGGGATGCGCGACCCCGACAGCGACGTGGTGAAGGTTTCGCTGCGGATCTCCTTGTCGCGCACCCTGGTCACCATGACGTCCTGACGGTAGTTTTTTTTCAGCTCGGGCCAGGTGCTGAGGGTCTTCCGGGTCTCGGCGGAGAGGCGTTCGCCGGCAGCCTCGATAAGCGGGCCGAGAAGAGCCGCCAGCTCGTCCTGCCTGGCGCCGGAAGGATCGGCGGCGGCCTGGGCGCCGACTGCCCGGGGGTGTCGCTGCAGGATTTCGCGGGTACCCTGCAACTGGAAGAGTTCGCGGGCCGCCCGGCTCTGCTCCTCGGTCGCCCTGCGGTAATCCCGCACGATCCGGGCGATCTCGGCCAGATAGCCGGCCTGTTCGGGAGGGATGATATGATGGCGGCGGCTCCGGCGCTCGACGA
>NZ_KI421421.1:538441-555965 GCF_000472285.1 Desulfuromonas sp. TF | reverse complement strand
GATCCGGGCGATCTCGGCCAGATAGCCGGCCTGTTCGGGAGGGATGATATGATGGCGGCGGCTCCGGCGCTCGACGATCTCCAGGGAGGAGCTCCAGTCTGTACCCTTCTTCGCGTTGATGGCCCCAATGAGCGCCCGGTAGAGGACGTTGGTCCCCGGATCGTTGAACTTGCTGGCGATGGTGCCGTAGACGGGGATCGTCTCGTCGGGCGCCTCGAAGAGCTTGCGGTTGCGGCGCACCTGCTTGCGCACGTTGATCAGGGCGTCCTCGGATCCCTTCTTCTCCATCTTGTTCAGGGCCACCAGGTCGGCGAAGTCGAGCATGTCGATCTTCTCCAGTTGGGTCAGGGCGCCGAACTCGCTGGTCATGACGTAGAGGGAGACATCGCAGACCTTGACGATGCCGGCATCTCCCTGGCCGATGCCGCTGGTCTCGACGATAATCAGGTCGTAGGCGGCCGCCTTGAGGATGTCGAGGGCGTCGACGATGGCCGCCGAGAGCTCCGAGCGCGAATCGCGGGTGGCCAGGGAGCGCATATAGACCCGCGGCGAGTCGATGGCGTTCATGCGGATGCGGTCGCCGAGAAGCGCCCCGCCGGTGCGCTGCCGGGTCGGGTCGACGGAGAGGATGGCCAGATGCTTGTCGGGGAAGTCGCGCAGGAAGCGCCGCACCAGCTCGTCGGTGAGAGAGCTCTTGCCGGCCCCCCCCGTCCCGGTGATGCCGAGGACCGGGACGTCCTTCGCTCCTTCGCGGACTTTCTCGAGGCGCGCCGCAACCTGCGGCGGCCGCTCCCGCAACGACTCCTCGGCCACGGTGATCAGGCGGGCCACCGCCTGGGGGTTCTTCGCGCGCAGTGCCGCCAGGTCCTCCTCCGACTGCCGCGGGGTGGGGAAGTCGCATGCTGCGAGCTTGTGATTGATCATTCCCTGCAGCCCCATCTTGCGCCCATCCTCGGGGGAGAAGATTTTGCAGATGCCGTACGCCTCGATCTCCTTGATCTCATCAGGGATGATCACGCCGCCGCCGCCGCCGAAGACCTTTATGTGGCCGGCGCCGCGCTCCCGCAACAGGTCATGGATGTACTTGAAGAACTCCAGGTGCCCCCCCTGGTAGGAGCTTACCGCGATTCCCTGGACGTCCTCATGGATGGCGGCGGTGACGATCTCGTCGGCCGACCGGTTGTGGCCGAGGTGAACGACCTCGGCCCCCGAGTCCTGCAGCATGCGGCGCATGATGTTGATCGAAACGTCATGCCCGTCATACAGACTGGTGGCGGTAACAAAACGGATCCTGTTTTCACTCTGATAAACCTCGGTCTGCATCGACTCACTCCTTTTCAGCGCATGGTCCAAGCTGCACCGACTCTGCATTTGAAAAAGCGGAATTGAACATCACCAATATTAGAGAACACTGTTTTGCAACAGCCATGCCATGACCCCAACCCTGCTCTTTCAGGGGTTTATCCACCTTCTGGGCCGCATGGCGGCTCCCCTGATCGAAACAGACTGTAAACGGATGGAGACAGCCGCAAAGCGAGTAAAAACAAAAACAACGGCCAAAAAGTCTTAATGCGGCGGCACTGACCGACATTAAAAGATTCGTTCCATGAACCAAATATTAATCTATGGCATTAATAGAACGATGTGTTATCCTTAGCAGGGACCGCCCGAAAACAACAATGAAGTTGTTCCGTGGCAGAAAACCGGGGCTGGGGGAATCATGAACATTGCCGAACAGATCAAGTCAGCCGGGTTCGCACTGAACGGTATCACCAACAACTCCGACTGCCTGATCCTGGTATTCGATCAGACCCACAGAATCACCAACTGCAATGAAGAGAGCCGTAGACTGCTCGGCGCGTGTCCCGAGCAACTGCTCGGCCAGAAACTGAATCAACCCCTTAAACTCGGCTATCTGCAAACCCTGATCATGCAGAATTTCTGTTTCAAGGGGCAGCCGATCCTGATCGACGGCCGTCAACACTTCTGCGATTTTTCCCCCATCGAAAAGAATGACAAGCCGCAGGGCGGCATCCTGGCAATCTACCGTCACGAACAGCGTGCGACCCTGTCGGCGGAAATGCCGGACCTTCTGCAGGCCTTCAAACCTGAATGCTTCCAACACGAAGACAGCCTGATCCTGGTCAACCGGGAAGGGATCATCACTCTGATCAACCAGTCCTTCGCCGACATCCTGGGGATCCGCGCCAGTGAAATGATCGGCAAGCACGTTCACTCCGCCTACCCCAACTCCAACCCCTCGCGGCTGCCGGCCGTGATGAACAGCGGTAAAGCCGAAATCGCCGAACCGCACCTTCTGAACGGAAACAATGCCGTGGTCAGTCGTTACCCGCTGTATAAAGACGGTGAGTTGATCGGCGGCCTGGGGAAAATTCTCTTCCACGACATCGATGAACTCTCGCGCCTGGCGGAAAAATTCTCGGTCTATGTCTCTCGCCCCGCGGACGACAGAAAACGCAAAAAAGGCGACGTGCAAGAGTTCAAGTACGACTGCAACAGCATCATCGGCCACAGCCCTGCGATGAAAGACCTGAAAGAAAAACTGCTGCGGATCGCGCAGCGGCCTTCGAACGTCCTTTTAACCGGGGAAAGCGGCACCGGCAAAGAATTGTTCGCCCATGCCGTTCATGCCGCCAGCAAACGTCGCTATGCTCCTTTCGTCCGAGTCAACTGTGCCGCCATTCCGGAACAGTTGATAGAAGCGGAGTTGTTCGGCTACGCCGACGGCGCCTTCACCGGCGCCCGCAAAGGTGGACAGGTCGGCAAATTTGAGCAGGCGAACAGCGGCACGATATTCCTCGATGAGATCAGCGAGATGCCGTCGCACATGCAGGCCAAGATGTTGCGGGTCCTGCAGGAGAAGGAAGTCACCCCTCTGGGATGCACCCGCACCCGCAAGCTCGACATCCGGGTGGTCGCCGCCACCAATGTCGCCCTGGAGCAGCAGGTCGCCGAGGGGAAATTCCGCACCGATCTCTACTACCGACTCAATGTCATCGCCCTTGACATCCCCCCCCTGCGCGAACGCCGCGAGGACATCTACTTCATCACCAAACACCTCATCGACAATTTCAACGACGAATTCGACCTCGGGATTCAGGGACTGAGCGAGGATGCCTGGCAGATGCTCAAACATTACAACTATCCCGGCAACATCCGCGAACTGCGCAACATCATCGAAAGCGCCTTCAACATGACTGCCGGACCCCTGATCGAAGCCTCCGACCTGCCGCAATACATCCGCCTGAAATTCGGCCCTCAGTTCCTTAAACCCGCACTATCCCTCCCCTCGCCGGACCTGCTGGGCAGCGTCGGCCAGAAACCCCTGCAGGAAATCATGGAAGAGTTGGAACAGCAATTACTCAAAGCAACCCTCGAAAAAACAGGCGGCAACAAACAGGGAGCCGCGAGCCTCCTCGGCATTTCCCGGCCGGGGCTGTACAAGAAACTGCAGAAATTCAATTTGACGTGAGCCCTGACAACAAACCACAACAGTGTTAACTGGAATGACACTGAAAACGGCGAAATCCACCAAGGAAACAAGTAAAGAAAACTAATTTAATTCTTGATTTGATTTATTTACGAGTACTTACCCATCCCACCCACCTCATAGAACAGTGTTTGGTATTCCCCTTGCAGTCTAATCCAATTGATTGGTGACTAACCCATTGATCTGTACGCTGTGACCAACAGTAAGGCAGCAATCGACGACAGAGGAGGAATGCCCATGTCCGATCCGACCCTGCTTCAGGTGAGCGACATATCGCTTTCGTTCGGCGGCGTACACGCCTTGACCGACGTCAGCTTTGATGTCCGTCGCGGGGAAATCTTCTCGATCATCGGCCCCAATGGGGCCGGCAAAACCTCACTGCTCAACTGCATCTCCGGTCGTTACCAGCCGAACATCGGATCTATCCGCTTCAACGGTCAGGAACTGATCGGCCTAGCCCCCAACACGCGCTGCAAGCTCGGGATCGGCCGAACCTTCCAGAACCTGGCGCTGTTCAGTCACATGAGCGTGCTCGACAACATCATGGTCGGCCGCCATAACCAGTTGAAGAACAACTTCCTCAGCGGGCCGCTCTACTGGTTCTCCCCGGCCCAGAAAGAAGAGCTTCACCATCGACGTCAGGTCGAGGACATCATCGATTTTCTCGAAATCGCCCACATCCGCAAATCGATTGCCGGCACTCTTTCCTACGGACTGCGCAAACGGGTCGAGCTGGCCCGCGCCGTCGCCCTGAAGCCGGAGCTGATCCTGCTCGATGAACCGATGGCCGGAATGAATCTGGAAGAGAAGGAGGATATGGCCCGCTACATCATCGATCTGAACGAGGAATGGGGAATGACGGTGGTGATGATCGAGCATGACATGGGTGTGGTCATGGATATCTCCCACCGGGTGATGGTGCTCGATTTCGGCCGCAGAATTGCCGCCGGTCTCCCCGAGGAGGTGATGGCCGACGAACGGGTCAAAAAGGCCTATCTGGGCGAGGATGACACAGATGAAAGCCGGCAGGCGGAGGTGGCATGATGAAAGCGCAATACGCCGATATCAGCCGTTACGATACCTTCCCCAAGCTGGTGCTTTACAATGCCGAAAACTGGCCGAATGAGACTGCCTTGCGGGAGAAGGAGTTCGGCATCTGGAACGAATACAGCTGGGCCGACTACCATCGGCTCGTCAAGCTGTTTGCCCTGGGAATGCACCGGCTGGGGATCGGCAAGGAGGACTCGGTCGGCATTATCGGCGACAACCGCCCAGAGTGGGTCGTCGGTGAAATTGCCGCCCATGCCCTGCGGGCGATGATCTTCGGCATCTACCAGGACTCCCTCAACGAGGAAGTCGCCTACCTGATCAACTATGCCGGGGCGAAGATCATCATCGCCGAGGACGAGGAACAGGTCGACAAAGTGCTCGACATTACCGAGCAGTGTCCGTGCGTCAAACACATCATCTTCTGCGACCCTCGCGGCATGCGCAAATACCATGACCCGAGGCTGCTCAGCCACACCGACCTGATGAAACTCGGCGAAGAACTGGATAAAGAACAGCCGGAACTCTATCGGCAGCTGGTCGAAGCGGGAGAGGCGAAGGATGTCGCCATCCTCTGTCCGACTTCGGGAACGACCTCGAATCCGAAACTGGCGATGCTGCAGTGCGGTCCGATGCTGGAGCACTGCCTCGACTATCTGCACTCCGACCCCAAATTTCCGACCGACAATTACGTTTCGGTGCTGCCGCTGCCATGGATCATGGAGCAGGTCTACGCCGTTGCCCAGGCTCTGATCAGCCGCCAGATCGTCAACTTCGTCGAGGAACCGGAGACGATGATGGAGGACCTGCGCGAGATCGGCCCCACCTTCGTACTGCTGGCCCCACGTGTCTGGGAAAGCATCGCCGCCGACGTCAAGGCGAAGATGATGGACGCCACCTGGTTCAAGCAGCAGATGTACCGGATCGGCATGAAACTGGCCCGGCAGGCGGCCGAACGCGGCGAGGCGCAATCGAAACTGGCCTACTGGCTGCTGTTCCGTGCGTTGAAGGACCGACTCGGGTTCACCTTCCTGCGCTCGGCGGCCACCGGCGGTGCGGCCCTTGGGCCGGACACCTTCAAATTCTTTCTCGCCATGGGCGTGCCGCTGCGCCAGCTTTACGGGCAGACCGAACTGTGCGGCGCGTACACTATCCACCAGGCGGATGATGTCGATTTCGACAGTGTCGGCATTCCCTTCAGAACCGCCGAGGTGCGCATCGACAACCCGGACGGAAACGGCGTCGGCGAGGTGGTGGCCAGGACCCGCGGCATGTTCAGCGGCTACTTCAATAACGAAAAAGCGACCGCCGAAACCCTTGAGGGCGGCTGGATGCACACCGGCGATGCCGGTTACTTCAAACAGCCGAACGGTCACCTGGTGGTCATCGACCGGATTTCCGATCTGGCCGAAACCTCGACCGGTTCCCGCTTTTCACCGCAGTTCATCGAGAACAAACTGAAGTTCTCACCGTTTATCGCCGAAGCGGTGATCCAGGGGGACGGACGCCCCTATCTGTCGGCGATCCTCTGCATCCGCTATGAAATTGTCGCCAAGTGGGCCGAGCAGCGCGACATCGCCTTTACCAACTACATCAACCTGTCGGCGCAGCCGAAGATCTACGACCTGATTCGTAAAGAGGTCGAATCGGTCAACGACACCCTTCCGGAGGTGCAGAGAATCCGTAAGTTTCTGCTGCTCTACAAACAACTCGATGCCGACGACGGGGAGCTGACCCGGACCCGCAAAGTCCGGCGAGGGGTGATCAAGGAAAAATACGCCGAGATCATCGACGCCGTCTACGCCGGCCAGGAGAAGGTGCACATCGATACCGTGATCACCTTCCAGGACGGCAACAAGTCGCGGGTTCAGACCGATGTGAGGGTCGTCGATCTCAACCCCGGCACCGATGAAAAATGCCCTGAGGGAAAGTCGGATGATCTCGATCCGGATATCGAGGAGACATCCTGCTCCAGGGAACGAGCGGCGGGATAAACGAACCTTTGGCCCTGGCTTCGGGCCTCGAACCTTGAACCTCTCAGGGAGCGATCCATGAACTTCGAACTCTTCACCCAGTTGCTGATCAACGGCCTGATCGTCGGCACCCTTTACGGTGTGGTGGCGATGTGTTTCGTGCTGATCTACAAGTCGACGCAGATCGTCAACTTCGCACAAGGGGAATTCCTGCTGATCGGCGCCTGGACGTGCTGGGCGCTGCTGGTGCATTTCGAGCTCCCCTTTTATGTCGGTTTCCCGATCACCCTGGCGTTCATGGCGGTCTTCGGCATTCTGCTGCAGATGGTGGTGCTGCGCCCGTTGATCGGCGAACCGATCATTTCGGTGATCATGGTGACCATCGGCCTGTCGATGTTCTTCCAGTCCCTGATCTCCTGGATCTTCGGCGGCTACACCAAGTCCTTCCCGCCGGTTTTTGATACCCAATCGGTCAATATCGGCGGACTGCAGATCGAAACGGCCTACATCATGAGCATCATCGTCTCACTCATTATCATGGTCGGCTTCTACATCTTTTTCAAACATTCGCGCATGGGCCTGGCGATGCGTGCCACCGCGTTCAACCAGCAGATCGCGCAGAGCCTCGGCATCTCGGTCAAGCACGTCTTTGCCGCGGCCTGGGCCATTTCCGCCGTGGTCTCGGCCCTGGCCGGAGTGGTCATCGGCATGGTCAACGGCGTCTCCTCGGCCCTGTCGTTTTTCGGCATCAAAGTCTTTCCGGTGGTTATTCTCGGCGGCCTCGATTCGATCGTCGGTGCGATCGTCGGAGGCCTGACGATCGGGGTGCTTGAGAACATGGCGGAATTCTTCGACAGCCAATGGCTGCACCTGGGCAACATGTACAACATCGCCCCCTTCTACGCGCTGGTGATCATCCTGATGATCAAGCCTTACGGTCTGTTCGGCACCAAAGATATCGAGAGGATTTAAGCCATGGCTTCTGCTCATTCACGGATGCGCTGCGGCGAGTTCCGCACAACCTACCAGCAGGACACGACCGTCTTTCCGACCCCGATGTCGCGCCGGGTTGCCGTGGTTTCCGTGCTCCTTCTGCTGATGACACCGCTCCTTTCCAGCGCCTATCAGCTGAACCTGCTGATTCAGATCGGCTACTACGGGATTGCCGCGCTGGGGCTGAACATCGTCGTCGGCTTCACCGGCCAGATTTCCCTCGGCCATGCAGCTTTTTTCGGCCTCGGCGCTTTTACCTCGGCCTGGCTCAGCAACACCTCCGGCATTCCGGTCTTTTTCTGCATCCCCCTGGCCGGACTCATGACCATGGCGATCGGCCTGATCGTCGGCATCCCCGCCGGGCGCATCAAGGGGCTGTACCTGGCCATCGCCACCCTGGCGTCCCAATACATCCTTGAGGATTTCTTCGCGCGGGCAGACTGGTTTACCGGCGGCTCCGCCGGGGCCATGGCCAATCCGTTCAGTGTTTTCGGCTTTGTCATGAATACCGACCGTTCCTATTTCTACGTCGTCCTGTTCTACGTGGTGGTGATGTACCTGCTCGGCGCCAACCTGCTGCGCACCCGCGACGGACGCGCCTTCGTCGCTGTCCGCGACCATTACCTGTCCGCCGAGATCATGGGGATCAATCTGAACAAATACCGGATCCTGTCCTTCGGCATTTCCTCTTTCTACGCCGGCATCGGCGGCGCCCTGTTCGGCCATTACCTCGGCTTCGTTTCGGCCGAAGGTTTCACCATCCTGTTGTCGATCCAGTTTCTCGGCATGATCATCATCGGCGGGTTGGGATCGGTGATGGGCGCCATGTTGGGCACCGTCTTTATGGTTCTGCTCCCCGAGGTGATGGAATTCGGCGTTCATCTGGTCGGCAGCAACAGCACCGCACTCACCCAGGCCCTCGCCTACATCAAAGAGATGGCCATCGGCCTGGCCATTATCCTGTTCCTAATCTTCGAGCCGGACGGGCTCTCCCATCGCTGGAAGATGATCAAGAATTACTGGAAATTGTATCCGTTCTCCTATTGAACCGAAGGAATCGTCCCGGGCATGCGTTGTTCGTGAGCATGAGTTGCTCTGCGGGGGAGCCCCGAGCGGCCTGAAAAGCATCATCAACGAATGAAAAGGAGGAAACACGTCATGCGCAAATCGCTACTCTGTGGGATCGTATTACTGGCAATGTTCGGTTTCTCAACCATGGCAGCCGCGGCGGACACCATTCCCGTCGGACACCTGGCCTGCTACACCGGACCGACCTCGGACGTCGGGATTCCCTACGGCAACGGCGTGGCCGACGCCATGCAGTACATCAACGCCAAAGGCGGGATCAACGGCAAGAAACTCACCTTTGAAACCGTTGACTACTCCTACAAGGCGCCCCAGGCCATCGCCACCTACAAAAGATGGATTTCGGACCTCAAGCCGGTTGCCATTCAGGGGTGGGGAACCGCCGATACCGAAGCTCTCGTTCAGTTTGTCGCCACGGATCAAATCCCCTACTATTCGGCGTCATACTCCGGGCACCTGACCGATCCGACCGGAAAATCCCCCCGGACCAAGTCTCCGGCCCCCTACAACTTCTTCTACGGACCCTCCTATTCCGATACCTGCCGCGGCCTGGTGCAGTGGGCTGCTGATGACTGGAAGAGCAAAGGCAAAACCGGCCAGCCCAAATTCATCCACATGGGCGCCAACCATCCTTATCCCAACGCCCCCAAGGAAGCCTGCGCGGAATACGCTCAGGAACTCGGTTTTGAAGTCCTCAATCCGATCGTTTACGATCTCAAGCCGGGTGATGCCAAGGCCCAGTGCCTGACGCTGAAGGACTCCGGGGCAGACTACGCCTACATGGGCAACACCGCCGGCTCCAATATTTCCTTGTTGAATTCCTGCAACACGGTCGGCGCCAAACCCCAATTCCTGGCCAACGTCTGGGGCTGGGACGAAAACTCCATCAAAGCCGCCGGGGAATCCGGCAATGGCGTCGCCGTCCCTCTCGGCTCACCGTCCTGGAAGGATGACGCCCCTGGAATGGCAATGGTGCGCACCATTTCCAAAGTGTCCGATCCCTCCGGCGAAACCTATCGCAACCTGCACTATATGCGCGGTGTCTGTGCCGTTTACTTCATGAAGGACGCGATGGAGATGGCCGACAAGCAGGGCGGCATCACCGGCCCGAATATCAAGAAAGCCATGGAACAGATGGAGGGCCATGTCCCCGCCGGCCTGGAAGGGGTCTGCAAACCCTCCACCTGGACCAATGAAGATCATCGCGGAACCACTGAGGTTTCGGTCTATACCACCGACTACAACGGGGGCGATTTCACTTTCAACAAGCAGGCCACCATCGCGGTGCCGCGCCGTTCCGAATGGCTCGGCTGGTAGATTGAAGACAGTGACGGGTGACGAGTAAAGGGGGACAGCTAAACCGTCCATCCAGCTCGTCACTCGTCACTCGTTACCCGTCACTCGATCTTACGGAGCTCTCCATGGCCGAACCCGCCGCCAAGGTTGAAGAGAAAGAAATCGTCCTCTCGATCAACAATATCGAGGTGGTTTACGATGAGGTGATCCTGGTCCTGCGGGGCATCAGCCTCGATGTGCCGAAGGGAGAGATCGTCACCCTGCTCGGCCCGAACGGCGCCGGCAAATCGACGACCCTCAAAGCGATCTCCGGCCTGCTGAAAACCGAGGACGGCAAGGTCACCCGCGGGGCCATTGAGTTCATGGGCGAGAACATCGCCAACCGTGCCCCCGATGAAATCGTCCGCAAAGGGATCTTTCAGGTCATGGAAGGACGTCGCATCATTGAAGACATGACGGTCATCGAAAACCTGCGCCTCGGCGCCTATACCCGCAAGGACAGGAAGATCAAGGACGATATGGAAAAGGTCTTCCACTATTTCCCGCGTCTCAAGGAACGCACCGGCCTGGCTGGCTACCTGTCCGGCGGCGAGCAGCAGATGCTGGCGATCGGCCGGGCGATCATGGCCCGCCCGGAGATGATTCTGCTCGATGAACCTTCCATGGGTCTCGCGCCGCTGCTGGTCAAGGAAGTATTCAGCATCATACGCACCATCAACAAGGAGCAGGGGATTACCATGCTGCTGGTCGAGCAGAATGCCAACATGGCCCTGCACAGCGCCAATTACGGCTATGTGATGGAATCGGGGAAAATCGTCCTCGACGGCACCGCGCAGGAACTGCTCAACAACGAAGACATGAAGGAATTCTACCTGGCCGGCGGTGATCAGGAGCGCAAGTCTTTCAAAAATCTCAAATCGTACAAGCGGCGTAAACGCTGGATGTAAAGAGGGGAGCTTCGATGCACGACAATCATTTCGATCACCTGGAAACCCGCGGCTCAAAGGAACGCGAATCCGAGCAGATGCAGCAACTGGGGCGTCAGATCGAACATGCCCGGAAAACCGCCCCGGCCTACCGGGAGCTGCTGTGCGAGTTCGATCAGCCGATCGACAGTCGTGAAAAACTGGCGAAGCTCCCGCTGACCCGCAAGTGCGAGCTGCGTGAAAAACAGCAGCAGCGGCTGCCTTTTGCCGGGCTGACCGGAATCGGCTCTCCGGATTTGACCCACATCTTTGTTTCACCCGGACCGATCTACGAGCCGGCCAGCAATCGGACTGATTTCTGGAGTTTCGGGCGGACCCTGTTCGCCGCCGGCTTCCGCCGCGGCGATCTGCTGCACAACTGCTTCTCCTACCATTTCACCCCGGCCGGCGCCATGGTCGAATCAGGAGCCCATGCCCTGGGCTGCACGGTCATTCCTGCCGGAACCGGGAATACCGAACTGCAGGTCGCGACCATCAACAGCCTGCGTCCTGTCGGTTATGTCGGCACCCCGTCCTTTTTGAAGATCATCCTCGACAAAGGGGACGAACTGAAAACCGATCTGTCCAGTTTGAAGAAAGCCCTGGTTTCCGGAGAATACCTCCCTCCGTCCCTGCGCGATGCCTGGCGGGAACGCGGCATCGACTGCCTGCAATGTTACGCCACCGCCGACCTCGGCCTGATCGCCTACGAATCCCCGGCCCGCGAAGGAATGATCGTTGATGAACGGATCATCCTGGAAATCGTCCGCCCCGGCACCGGTGATCCGCTCCCGGCGGGAGAAGTCGGCGAACTGGTGATCACCAGTCTCAATCCGGACTACCCGCTGATCCGCTTCGCCACCGGCGACCTGTCGGCGGTCATGCCCGGAAACAGCCCCTGCGGACGGACCAACATGCGCATCCGGGGATGGCTGGGGCGCGCCGATCAGACCACCAAAATCCGCGGCCTTTTCGTCCATCCGAGCCAGGTTGCCGAAATATTGCACCGCCACCCGGGAATCCGCAAAGGTCGTCTGGTGGTCAGTCGCGAGAATGATCTCGATCGGATGGTTCTGCAGTGTGAAACCGCCGAGATCTCCGACGGCCTGAATAAAGCCTTGGCTGAAACGATCCGCGATATCTGCAAACTGCGCGGCGAAGTCGTCTTCGTCGGGCAGGGAGAATTGCCGAACGACGGCAAAGTGATCGACGATCAGCGTTCGGTGGCATAGCTGGTTTCCGACCGGAAACGGCCCTTTTTCGCCGTGGCGGCGTCAATCTGCGGGCTTGCTTGTGCGGCGTACTGATGTACGCCTCCGCGCAACCCCTTGATTTCCTTGCCACGGCGAAAAATTCCTCGTTTCCGGCTCGGAAACTTGCCTGTCGGGGCGGAGCTCGTGGGTCCGCCATTGATTGCCAATCAAGGGCGCACCCAAGGGTCGTCCCCACCATAAAGAACAAGATGGAGGAAGACATGTCCGAGACTACCGCCCAGCCCTTGTTCGATGAAGGTATCCGCCTGCTGCACAGCCTCAGCAAGGAAGAACTGATCGACATTATCTGCGATGACGCCAAGAACTGGCTGGCCCACGACGGCCTCTGGTTTCAGGCGGTGGAGGCGCGTTACGGCATGGATATCGCCATCGATGCCGACCGTGACGCCTGGGAGAAGTTCACCGTGATCGAGGCCAAGCGGATCATGGCGCGTCTCGGCATCGAACCGGGAGGCGGCATTCCGGCCCTGATCGAATGTCTCAAACACCGCTTCTACGCGCGCCTCAACCTGCAGCAGACGCTGGAGGTGAGCGAGACCAGGGCCGTGTTCCGCATGGACGACTGTCGCGTCCAGTCGGCGCGCAAACGCAAAGGGCTGGCCGATTTTCCCTGCAAATCGGTCGGAATCGTCGAGTACAGCGAGTTTGCCCGCACCATCGATCCGCGCCTGCAGACCCGCTGCCTCGCCTGCCCTCCCGATGCCCACCCGGAGGAGTACTGGTGCGCCTGGGAATTCAGCTTGCAGGGCTGATGAGGATGGTGGGTTGATGCTCAGCGACTGTCTCTCCGGAATCCGGGTGCTCGATCTCAGCCAGTATCTGCCCGGCCCCTTTGCCACCCAGCTGCTCGCCGATCTCGGTGCCGAGGTGATCAAAATCGAGCCGCCGGACGGGGACCCGATGCGCCGTTTCATCCTGTTGGACGAGGACGGCGTCTCCCCGTTCTACAAGCAGGTCAATGCCGGCAAGCAGGTTCTCCACCTCGACCTGAAGACCGAAGCCGGGAGCGCGGTCCTGGCGGAGTTGCTCGCTGCCGCCGACGTGCTCCTCGAATCCTTCCGCCCCGGCGTTCTCGCTCGGCTCGGGTTCAGCCGGGAATGGCTGCAGGAGCTTAACTCCCGGCTGATCCACTGCGCCCTCTCCGGCTTCGGACAGACCGGCCCCTGCCGGGAACGAGCCGGACACGACCTGACCTACCTGGCCATGAGCGGCATGCTCAGTCTGACTGGAACGGTCGAGACGCCGGTCATCCCCTTTCCCCCGATCTGCGACTATGCCGCCGGCAAGCAAGCCGCCACCGCCATCCTCGCCGCATTGCTGCGGCGGGAGCGATCCGGGAAAGGAACCTTCATCGATGTCAGCCTCTTTGAGATGGCGCTCTCCTGGCAATCCTTCGCCCTGACAGCCGCCGCCCGCCCGGGGCAGGCCTTCGCCCGGGGAGGGGACCTGTTGACCGGCGGGGCGGCCTGTTACCAGATTTACCGGACCGCTGACGAGCGCTTTGTCGCCCTCGGTGCGATCGAGGAAAAATTCTGGCGCCGGTTCTGTACCACCGTCGACCGCCCGGACTGGATCACCCGCCAGCAGGAGCCGCTGCCGCAGACGCAGCTGATTGCGGAGGTTCGGGAGCTTTTCGGCCGCGCTCCCCTGGCGGTGTGGCAGCAGCGTTTTGCGGCGGTGGATTGTTGCTTCGAGCCGATCCTCACGCATCCCGAGGTCGCCGCCCACCCACAGGTGCGGCAGCGACAGCTGCTGCAGTCCCGGGGAACCGGCGGAGGGTACGATGCCCTCTTCCCGGCCTGGATCGACGACCGACCGCCGACGCCGCGACTCCCGCTGCAGCAGGTAGCGCCTGCCCAAGCTCTGCGCGACTGGGCGAGGGTTTCACTTTCCCCTGATCCTGACGATGGAGGGAAAAATGAAATGGCCGCCATGCATCAAGCAGGTACCGGATCCGAATCATGAAAGCCCTAAGGCAACGGCAGCATAAGCGGTGAAGGAGAGGAACATGTCCCTGAAAAACTTCCTGGTCCACCTGGATCAGACCCCTCAGAGTGCGAACCGTTTCGAACTGGCTCTGTCCCTGGCAAAGAGACATCAGGCCCATCTGACCTGCTATTTCACAACAACCACTCATTATCTACTGCAGGCTGGCGAAAAGGAGCTCCGGGACGCGACTCGTTCAGACTGCGCCGCAAAGGCTGCGACGGCGGGAGTCAACCTGATCTGGTCAGAATCCGATGAGGTTGAAGCCATCCTGCCGCTGAGCACCCGCCTCACCCATCAGGCCAGCTACGCCGACCTGTGCATTATCGGCCAGCCGAGCAACCAACCACCTCCCCCGCGCGACCTTCCGGGCCAGTTGATCCTCTACTCCGGCCGCCCGGTGATCACCATCCCTTTTGCCGGTCATTTCCGGTCACTCGGAAAGCGGGTGATGGTCGCCTGGAAAGCCGGTCGCGCGTCGAACAGAGCGATCACGGATGCGCTGCCGTTCTTGACCCGCGCCTCCGAAGTCATCCTGATCAGTTTATCGAGCAATAATGACGAGTGGAAAGAAAACGATCGGACCCTGAGCAAAATCGAAGGATATCTCGAGCATCATGGTGTCGCGGCAAAATTGGAGAACCGGATGATTGCCGATATCGGGCTGGGGGATGCCCTGCTCAACCGGGCGGCGGACGAAGCGATCGATCTGCTGGTCTGCGGCGGGATGGTTTCGGCTCAACTGGCGCCGCTGGCAAGCCACCTGCTCAGGCAGATGACCGTGCCGGTGCTGATGTCGAGTTGATCCGCCCTCCTGGCACTTTGGCCGTAAAAACAGAAGTCACCGGAAAAAGTCCATTATCCAAGGCTGGAAGTTATAATTAAGGGTGTTCCCAGTGCCTCCGGACTATGTGATGGAAGGAAAAAGAATTGAACCTTGACCTGACCGAAGAACAAAAACTGATTCAGGATACCGCCCGCCAGTTCGCCAGCGCCGAACTGGCCCCGGTGGCCGCGGAACTGGATCGCGGCGGCGACCGGCAGGTGTTTTTCGCCAACCTGCGGAAATTGGCGGAACTCGGCTTTATGGGGCTGAATGCCCGCGAAGAGTACGGCGGCAGCGAAGCCGGCGCGGTCGCCTTCTCGGTCGCCCTCACCGAACTCGGCCGCGCCTGTGCGTCGACTGCGGTGACCGTCTCGGTCAGCAACATGATCTGTGAGGTGATCCAGGCGGTCGGCAATGAAGAGCAGCGCCGAAAGTACATCTCCAAGATCTGCTCAGGCGAGTTCCTGGCCGGCGCTTTTGCCCTGACTGAGACAGGAGCCGGCTCGGACCCGGCCGGGATGACCACCAGCGCAGTGCTCGATGGAGGGCAGTGGATTCTCAACGGGAGCAAAATTTTTATTACCAGTGCGCCCTACGCCGGAGTTTTCGTCGTCTGGGCGGTCACCGACAAAACGGCTCCGAAGGGAAAAGGGATCAGCTGTTTCCTGGTCGAGCAGGACGCGCCGGGACTGACCATCGGCAAACAGGAAGAAAAGATGGGGCAGCACGCTTCAGCGACCAATGAGCTGCTGTTCCAGGACTGCCGCATCCCTGAAAACGCCCTGATGGGCAAACTGAACGACGGCTTCCGCATCGCCGTCGGCGAACTCGCCGGCGGCCGCATCGGCATCGGTTCTTTAGCCCTCGGTATCGGTGAGGCCGCCCTGGAAGAAGCCACCCGCTATGCCCTGGAGCGTAAACAGTTCGATCAGCAGATCGCCGATTTCCAGGCGATCCAGTGGAAGCTCGCCGACTGTGCCACGGACCTGGAAGCGGCCCGGTTGCTGCTGATGAACGCAGCCTTTAAAAAGGAACAGGGACGCAGTTTCAGCAAAGAGGCATCGATGGCTAAACTGTTCGCCACGGAAAGCGCCAATCGCACCTGCTACGAAGCGATGCAGATTTTCGGCGGATACGGCTACACCGTGGATTTCGCAATCGAGCGCTACAGCCGCGACGTCCGGGTCACCTCGATTTACGAAGGTACCAGCGAAATCCAGCGGCTGATCATCGCCCGGGAGTTGTTGCGGAGTTTTTCATGACGTTTTACCGCCGAGCACGCGGAGCACGCAGAGAAAAAAAGTCAAACCGGTCTTCTCGGCGTTCTCAGCGCCCTCTGCGGTTGACGATTTTCAAATCTTACCCAAAAGGAGCGGGACGATGATTTTCGAATTGACCGATGAGCACAAACTGATGCGGCAGATGGTTCGGGAATTCGCCGAAGCGGAAATCGCCCCCGGGGTTGCCGAGCGGGACGAGGAAGAGCGTTTCGATCGGGAATTGATGTATGACAAGCTCGGCGAGCTGGGACTGACCGGGATTGTCTTCCCGGAAGAGTATGGCGGCGCCGGCGCCGACTACATCAGTTACGCCATCGCTGTCGAAGAGCTTTCCAGGGTTTGTGCCTCAACCGGCGTCACCCTCTCGGCCCACCTCTCTCTCGGCGCCAACCCGCTTTTTCTGTTCGGCACCGAAGAGCAGAAGCGAAAATACCTGGTGCCGTTAGCCGATGGCAGCAAACTCGGGGCTTTCGGCCTGACCGAAAACTCGGCCGGCTCCGATGCCGGCGGTACCCGGACCACAGCTGTGCGCGACGGCGACCACTGGGTGCTCAACGGCAGCAAGACCTTCATCACCAACGGCGGCGACGCGGAAATCTACGTGGTCTTCGCCCGCAGCGACAAGGACGCGCAGAAGCACCACGGCATCAGCGCTTTTATCGTCGAGAAAGGCGCCCCGGGGTTCAACTTCGGCAAGAAGGAAAAGAAAATGGGCATCCGCTCCTCTCCGACGATGGAACTGGTCTTCGAAAACTGTCGGATTCCGGCGGAAAATCTGCTCGGCGAGGAAGGGGCCGGCTTCAAGATCGCCATGAAGACCCTCGACGGCGGCCGCATCGGCATCGCCGCACAGGCGCTGGGAATTGCCCAGGGCGCTTTTGAGGCGGCGCTGAACTATGCCAAGGAGCGCAAACAGTTCAACCAGGCGATCAGTTCCTTTCAGGCGATCCAGTTTAAACTGGCGGACATGGCGACGGAGATCGAGGCGGCCAGATTACTGGTCTACCAGTCGGCCTACCGGGCCAGCGCCGGGCTGTCCTACGGTCAACAATCGGCGATGGCCAAGATGTACGCCGCGGACGTGGCCATGCGTGTGACCACCGAGGCGGTTCAGGTGTTCGGCGGCTACGGGTACACTCGCGACTATCCGGTCGAGCGGATGATGCGCGATGCCAAGATCACCCAGATCTATGAAGGGACCAATGAGGTGCAACGGATAGTCATCAGCGCGGCTCTGATCCGTTGAACTGTTGAATAATTGGTTTTCCCAGGCTGATCAAAAATGTT
>NZ_KI421421.1:475785-538365 GCF_000472285.1 Desulfuromonas sp. TF | reverse complement strand
AGGAATAAGGCGTACCTGGAAGGTACGTCGTTGACGAAGGATGAGGCCAACGCAGCAGATGGGCGTTTTTCATCAGCCTGCTGGGATCGGTCAACGGTGGTTGACACCTGTCTGCAAACAGCCGTCTCCACCAGTAGACACCTGATGGAGTCCGGCCCCATGAGCCGCGTTGGAGAATAAATTGCGGCCTTATTTCAACAAGTTATGCAAGGAGATATTTAATTAAACAATTACCGGGATTGGCACCTGGCTTGCTATATCATCCGGTCATGCACAAAGAAAAGAAGGGAGCGTGCGATGGTACTGATCAATTACCCCGGCCTCAGTTTCGACCTTGACGACACCAGCTGTCTGCTGCGGGAGACCGTCAGGGATTTCGCAACCGCCGAGATCGCCCCACGGGCGGCAGACATCGACCGCGAAAACCTGTTCCCTGCCGACCTCTGGCGTAAGATGGGAGAACTCGGTCTGCTCGGCATCACCGTCAACGAAGAGTATGGCGGCTCCGGAATGAGTTATCTCGATCACGTTATCGCCATGGAAGAAATCAGCCGGGCCTCAGCTTCCGTCGGCCTTTCCTACGGCGCACACTCCAACCTCTGCGTCAATCAGATCCACCGCAACGGGAATCCGGCCCAGAAGGCAAAATACCTGCCGAAACTGATCAGCGGCGAACACGTCGGCGCCCTGGCGATGAGCGAAGCAGGTTCCGGCTCGGACGTGGTCAGCATGCGGCTGCGGGCTACCCGTGAGGGGAACAACTTCATTCTCAACGGGACCAAGATGTGGATTACCAACGGCCCTGACGCCGATGTCCTGGTGGTCTACGCCAAAACCGACCCGGCCGCCGGTCCGCGCGGCATCACCACCTTCCTGGTCGAAAAGTCTTTTCCCGGTTTTTCAACGGCGCAGAAACTCGATAAACTGGGGATGCGCGGCTCCAACACCTGTGAACTGGTCTTCGAAAACTGCGTGGTGCCCGAGGACAATATCCTCGGAGGGTACAACCAGGGCGTCAATGTGCTGATGAGCGGCCTCGATTATGAACGGCTGGTGCTTTCCGGTGGTCCGCTGGGAATCATGAGCGCCTGCATGGACGCCGTTATCCCCTACCTGCACGAGCGTAAACAGTTCGGCCGGCCGATCGGTCAATTCCAGTTGATGCAGGGGCAGCTTGCCGACATGTACACCAGCATGAACGCCTGCCGCGCCTATGTTTACGCCGTCGCCAGGGAGGCCGGCAAGGGCGCCGGCCGCAACCTGCGCAAGGATGCCGCCGGGGCGATCCTCTACTCAGCGGAAAAGGCCACGCAGATGGCCCTGGACGCCATTCAGTGTCTGGGCGGCAATGGTTACATCAACGAGTTTCCCACCGGCCGGCTGCTGCGCGATGCCAAACTCTACGAGATCGGCGCCGGCACCAGTGAAATCCGCCGAATGCTGATCGGCCGTGAACTGTTCGACCAGACCATCTGAAAGGGTTGATGGATGACTGTGCTTAAAAGCCGGCTGAAAACCGGCAGCGAAGAATTCAAACAGAATGCCGTCGGCATGCAGACCCTGGTGGATGACCTGCGCGCCAAGGTGGCGCAGATCAAACTCGGCGGCGACGAGAAGTCCCGGCTCAAGCACACCGAGCGCGGCAAGCTGTTGCCGCGCGAGCGGATCCGCCAGCTGCTCGATGTCGGCTCTCCGTTTCTCGAATTGTCGCAGTTCGCAGCCTACAGGATCTACGAAACCGAGACCCCGGCTGCCGGGGTGCTGACCGGCATCGGTCGGATCGAAGGACTCGAATGCATGGTGGTCGTCAATGACGCCACGGTCAAAGGGGGGTCCTACCTGCCGCTGACGGTCAAAAAACACCTGCGCGCCCAGGAGATTGCCGAGCAGAACCGCCTCCCCTGCGTCTACCTGGTCGATTCCGGCGGCGCATTCCTGTCGAAACAGGACGATGTCTTCCCCGATCGCGATCACTTCGGACGGATCTTCTACAATCAGGCGCGCATGTCCGCCCAGGGGATTCCGCAGATCGCCGTGGTCATGGGCTCATGCACCGCCGGCGGCGCCTACATGCCGGCCATGGCCGATGAGAGCATCATCGTCAAGGAGCAGGGAACGATCTTTCTCGGCGGGCCGCCGCTGGTCAAGGCGGCCACCGGTGAGGTGGTCAGCGCGGAACAGCTCGGAGGGGCCGACACTCACTGCCGGACGTCCGGAGTCACCGACCACTACGCCGAAAACGACGCCCACGCGCTGGCCCTGGCGCGACGTATTGTCGGCAATCTCAACCAGCGGAAACAGCCGGCCATCAGCCTGCGTGAGAGCAGCGACCCTCGATTCGACCCGCGGGAGCTTTACGGGCTGATTCCCAGCGATAGCCGCAAACCCTTCGACGTGCGCGAAGTGATTGCCCGGATCGTCGACGGCAGCGAGTTCGACGAATTCAAACAACTCTACGGGACCACCCTGGTCTGTGGTTTCGCCCGACTTTACGGCATCCCAATCGGCATCATCGCCAATAACGGCATCCTCTTCTCCGAATCCGCTCTCAAGGGGGCGCATTTCATCCAGCTCTGCAGCCAGCGCGGTATCCCCCTGCTCTTTCTGCAGAACATCACCGGCTTCATGGTCGGCAGCAAATACGAGGCCGGCGGGATCGCCAAGGATGGCGCCAAGATGGTCACCGCCGTCGCCTGTGCCAAGGTGCCGAAGCTGACCCTGATCATCGGCGGCAGTTTCGGCGCCGGTAATTACGGCATGTGCGGCCGGGCCTACAGCCCGCGCCTGCTGTTCATGTGGCCGAATGCACGGATTTCAGTGATGGGCGGCGAACAGGCGGCGTCGGTGCTGGCCCAGGTTCGACGCGACGGGCTGGAGGCCAAGGGAGAGTCGTGGAGTCAGGAAGAGGAAGAACAGTTCAAGGTTCCGATCCGCGCCCAGTATGAACACCAGGGGCATCCCTATTACGCCAGCGCCAGAATCTGGGACGACGGCATTATCGATCCGGCCGACAGCCGAATGGTCCTCGGCTTGAGCCTTTCGGCGACACTCAACGCACCGATCGAGAAAACCTCCTTCGGTATTTTCAGGATGTGACCATGAGACGCTTGCAGACAGAAATAGATGTCCGAGGCTGTGCCACCCTGACTCTGAACAACCCGGAGCAGCACAATGTCTTCGATGACCGGCTGATCCTCGAAATGACGGCAATTCTGCAGCAACTCGGTGAGGACCCGCAGGTGCGCACCGTCACCCTGGCCGCTGCCGGCAAGAGTTTTTCCGCCGGCGCCGATCTGAACTGGATGCGCCGGGTGGCGGACTATTCGCCGGAGGAAAATCTTCAGGACGCCCTTGCCCTCGCGAAGTTGCTGAAGATCCTGAACGAACTGCCGAAACCGACCATTGCCCTGGTCCAGGGCGCGGCCTTCGGAGGCGGAGTCGGCCTGGTGGCGGCCTGCGATATCGCAATCGCCGGCGTGAAGGCCAGCTTCTGCCTTCCCGAGGTCAAACTGGGATTGATCCCGGCGCTCATTTCCCCCTATGTGACAGCCGCCATCGGACAGCGGGCGTCCCGGCGATACTTCCTCACTGCCGAGCGCTTTTCCGCCCAGGAGGCTTTGCGTCTCGGCCTGATCCATCAGGTGGCCGATGAGGCCGATTTGAAAACTGTCGGGGAGCAGCTCTGCCGGCAGTTGCTGCAGAACGGCCCGCAGGCCATCGGCGCAGCCAAACGCCTGATCTTCGACATCAGCGACCAGCCGTTCGACCAAAAACTCATCGACATGACCGCGGCACGGATTGCCGCCATCCGAGCCACCGACGAAGGGCGCGAGGGGTTGAATGCCTTCCTCGCCAAACTCCCGCCGACCTGGATCAAGGAGTAAGGATGTTCGACACTCTACTGATTGCCAATCGCGGCGAAATCGCCTGCCGGATCATGGCCACTGCCACTCGCCTTGGGATCAGAACGGTTGCGGTCTACTCGGAAGCCGATACCGACAGCCGCCATGTCCAACTGGCCGACGAGGCCATTCTGATCGGGCCACCGCCGGCGCGCGACAGCTATCTGCGAGCGGACAAAATCATTGCCGCCGCCCAGCGCAGCGGTGCGCAGGCGGTACACCCCGGTTATGGATTTCTAGCAGAAAACGCCGAGTTCGCGCGCGCCTGCCGGGAGGCCGGGCTGGTCTTCATCGGCCCTCCGGCCGGGGCGATCGCCGCCATGGGAGATAAATCACGCGCCAAGCAGCTGATGGCAACCGCCGGAGTGCCGCTGGTTCCCGGCTATCACGGGCTGGAGCAGGAACCGGAAGCCCTGCAGCGCCAAGCGGACCGGATCGGCTATCCGCTGCTGCTCAAGGCGAGCGCCGGCGGTGGCGGCAAAGGGATGCGCGTCGTCGAGAACCCGCAAGATTTTCCGTCCGCCCTGGCTGCCGCCAAGCGCGAAGCGTTGAGCGCCTTCGGCAATGAGCAGGTGCTGCTGGAGCGCTACCTGCGCCGCCCGCGGCATATTGAAATTCAGATCTTCGCCGACAACTTCGGGAACTGCGTGCACCTGTTCGAGCGGGATTGCTCCCTGCAGCGCCGCCACCAGAAGGTGATCGAGGAAGCTCCGGCCCCGGGCATGAGCGTGGAGCTGCGCGGGCAGATGGCCGCGGCGGCAATCGCCGCGGCCCAGGCGATCGACTACGTCGGAGCCGGAACGATCGAATTTCTGCTCGATGAGGAGGGCAGCTTCTACTTCATGGAGATGAACACCCGGCTGCAGGTCGAGCATCCGGTCACTGAGCTGATTTCGGGACATGACCTGGTCGAGTGGCAACTGCTGGTTGCGGAGAGACAGCCCCTCCCCTGTATCCAGGAGCAGTTGCGGATCTCCGGCCACGCCATCGAGGCGCGGCTCTACGCCGAAGACCCGCTGCGCGACTTCCTGCCGGCCACCGGCACCCTGCAGCATCTGCGGCTGCCGGAAGCAACCGCACAGATCAGGGTCGACAGCGGGGTGCGGCAGGGGGATCGGATCGGTATTCACTACGATCCGCTGCTCGCCAAGCTGATCGTCCACGGCGAAACTCGGGAGCAGGCTCTGCGGCGGCTGCGGCGGGCTCTGGATGCTACCGAGGTGGTCGGTCTGAACTGCAATCGCGATTTTCTCCGCCGGGTCTGCGACAATGAGGAATTCAGCGGCGGTCGGATCGATACCGGCTTCATCCCTCGGCACCAGGAGGAATTACTCAGCGTCCCGGGACCGCTCAGCGACGAACAGCTGGCCCTGACCACCTTGTATCTGCTGCTGCAACGCCGCCAACAGGCGCAACTTCAGGCTCAAGATTCTTTTGAGCCGAACTCCCCCTGGCACGAAACCAGCGGCTGGCGGCTCAACAGCCACAACTACCACCATGTCCTGCTGCGCGACGGCGACCGCGAATATCCCGTTATTCTGCACTATCGACCCGAGGGCCTGCTGCTGGAACTGCCCGGCGCAAGCCTCGAAGTGAGCGGCAGCCTTGACCCGGATGGCGGGCTGCAGGCGACCATCGGTGGGCGCCGGTGTCAGGCCCGGATCATCCGCAACGGCCTGGAACTGACCCTGCTGCAGAAGGGCGTCACCCGCACTCTGCACCTGGACGACCCTCTTTACGGAGTCCTCGACCTCCAAGGAGGTGAAGGAAGTCTGATAGCGCCGATGCCTGGGAAAATCATCGCCGTTCATACCGCCATCGGAGCCATGGTTGAGACTGGAGATCCGCTGCTGACCCTGGAGGCGATGAAGATGGAACACACCATCAACTCCCCAAAGAACGGAACTGTCAGTGACATCTTTTTTCAGATCGACGAAATGGTCGAAGAGGGGGTCCAACTGATCGCCATCGCCGGCGAGGGAGGCTGACATGCGCTTGCCAAAACGGGTGAAGATCGTCGAAGTCGGACCGCGGGACGGCTTGCAGAATGAAACGAAAACCGTTCCGACCCCGGTCAAGATCGAATTGATCAACCGGCTCTCCCAAACCGGTCTGGCGGCCATCGAGGGGGGCAGTTTCGTTTCGCCGAAATGGATTCCTCAGATGGCCGACAGCCTGCAGGTGATGCAGGGGGTCAAGCGCCGTCCAGGAGTCAGCTACCCGGTGCTTGTGCCGAATCTGCAGGGGTTGAGAAGCGCTCTGCTGGCCGACTGCGACGAAATCGCCATCTTCGCTTCGGCCTCGGAATCCTTTTCGCGCAAGAATATCAACTGCTCCATTGCCCAGAGTCTGGATCGTTTCGCCGAAGTCTGCGCCGAAGCAAAAAAGCACAACCTGCGGGTGCGCGGCTATATCTCCTGCACCCTCGGCTGTCCCTACGAGGGGTGGATCGATCCGAACAGTGTCGCCTGGCTGGCCGGCCGGCTGGTGGAACTGGGCTGCTACGAAATCTCCCTCGGCGACACCATCGGCGTCGGCACCCCCGGCAAGGCCCAGGCGATGGTCGATTGCGTCGCGGGAAAAGTCCAGCCGGAACGGCTGGCCGCCCATTTCCACGACACCTATGGTCAGGCACTGGCGAACATCCTCGCCGTCATGCAGCGCGGCATAGCCGTCATCGACAGTTCGGTCTCCGGTCTCGGCGGCTGCACTTTTGCCCCCGGCGCCACCGGCAACGTCGCCACTGAAGATCTGCTTTACATGCTGAAAGGCCTGGGGGTTGAAAGCGGTGTCGATCTGAATGAAGTCGTGGCCGTCGGGGAGTTTATCTCCGGCTACCTGGGACGGACGAGCAACTCCAGAGTGGCGAGGGCGATTCTGTCGCAGAAAACAGAGCAGTGTTCTAATCAGTAACGGAGGCCTCTCCACCCGCTCCAACGCCGCCTCACCTTCCAACGCTGCTGGTTCCGATTGCGATTTGCGGCGGAATCTCCATGATCTCAGAAATCCTGTAATACACACATCCTGCTAGTCCCTCCTCTTTTTGTTCTTTTGAGATATGATTCAGATGGGCCTCCCGTAAGTTTCCACGGAAGACGCCCAATGATTCTCATGGTTTGAATTTGAAAAGTTCCCCAAATAAGAGCGGATAGTGCCGAAGTCAATCGTCTGAAAGGAGCTTTCATGCGAGTTGAAACCGACGTGAAACTGGGGTTCAAAGACGTTTTGATTCGCCCCAAGCGCTCCACCCTCAAGAGCCGCGCACTGGTCGAACTGGAGCGCACGTTCACCTTTCTGCACAGCAAAAGGCAATGGAGCGGCATCCCGGTCATTGCAGCGAACATGGATACCATCGGGACGTTTGAAGTCGCCGAAGTTCTGGCTGCGCATAAAATGCTTTGTGCCGTCCACAAGCATTACAGCCTCAATGACTGGAACGCCTTTCTCGCCCGGCATGATGCGGATATCTATCAGCGCATCATGGTCAGCAGCGGGGTACTCGATGAAGACTTCACGCGGCTCGTCCAGATTGTCGACCGGCATCCGGAACTCGTTTTCATCTGCCTGGATGTCGCAAACGGCTACAGTGAATTTTTCGTCGAGTTCGTAGCCAAGGTGCGCCAGAAATTTCCCGACAAGACCATCATCGCAGGGAACGTCGTCACAGGCGAGATGGTGGAAGAGCTGCTCCTGTCGGGAGCCGACATCGTCAAGGTCGGCATCGGACCGGGATCGGTCTGCACGACCCGCGTCAAGACCGGAGTCGGCTATCCGCAACTGTCGGCGATCATCGAGTGTGCGGATGCGGCTCATGGTCTAGGCGGCAGGATTATTTCCGATGGCGGGTGCAAGTGTGCCGGTGACGTGGCCAAGGCATTTGGCGGCGGCGCCGACTTCGTCATGCTTGGAGGAATGTTCGCCGGGCATGACGAAAGCGGAGGCCCCCTGGTAGAACGCGAAGGCCAGCATTTCAAGCTGTATTACGGCATGAGTTCAGACACGGCCATGAAGAAACATGCAGGTAAAGTCGCCGAGTACAGGGCTTCCGAGGGGAAGACCGTCGAGGTGCCTTACCGGGGCCCGCTCGAGGAAACGGTCAAGGACATCCTCGGAGGTCTCCGCTCAACCTGCACCTATGTCGGCGCATCCGCACTCAAAGAGCTGACCAAGCGGACGACATTCATCCGAGTCATGGAGCAGGAAAGCAAAACCTTCTCCTGAACCTTCGGTCCGGGACCGTAAAAAAAATCGCATAACGCTACTAAATTCTTTCAATTTACCTTGTAATTTGTTGGAGACTCCTATATATTCTCAAATCGCCGGGCGGCCCACCCCCCTCCGGGCCCATGCGGGAGGAAATTGTGGATCATATATCATCCGCAGGTTGCCCCGCCCCGGCACTATTTATCACGACGCAGAAGGCATCTTTGTTGCCGCCTTCCGGCTTTCAGGAATAGCGAGTGGTGCCGCAGATTGTCAGGGGTTCGGCCAAAAGGCCGGACCCCTTGCATTTGCCCGAAACGATTTCCACGGCGGTCCCTTCCTTCTCACCGCCTGACCTGACAGTCAGGCCCCGCACCAGGGCGATCCCGCCCGCTGGCGGCAGTTGGATTAACGCTCAGGCATTCTCTTTGCATTAAAATCAGGCGCTGCTATCCTTGAACCCTGAACTCCAACAAAAAAAATCACAGCATGCACTCTGCCAAAAAAATTCCTGCCGTCCAAAAAAAGGAAATCAGCCGTCGATCTTTTTTAAAGACCGGTCTGCTGACCGCCACCGGCCTGTCGCTGCCGGTTTCCTCCCTGGCCCGGGTAGCCGACACCTTCTGGCCGGAGAAGGCTCTTTCCTTCTACAACACACACACCGGAGAAAGATTGCGCCAGGCCATCTATTGGGCTGAAGGCGACTACATTCCGGATACTCTTGATCAGATCAATCATCTTCTGCGCGACCACCGGAATGACACGATCAAACCGATAGATCCGGCACTTATCGATCTGCTCCATGCCCTTTCCCGTCAATTTGGAGCCCACCCCATCCATGTGATCTCCGGCTTTCGCTCTCCGGCAAGCAACCTTCTTCTCTTGCAGCAGACACAAGGAGTGGCCAAGCGGAGCCTGCACATGTCGGGCAAAGCCGTCGACATCCGGATTCCCGGTTGCGACCTGAGTCGGCTTCGCCGCGCAGCCATGGCCCAGAAAAGGGGGGGCGTCGGCTTTTACCCTGATTCCAATTTTATTCACCTGGATACGGGCCGGGTTCGCCACTGGTAGAACGAAACACTGCAGAAGAAAAAAAATTAACGAGGTCCTTCCGAGCGGGGGACCTTTTTTTTTCTTACTTGGAATTTCTTGGAATGAAAAAAACTCCTTCTCCTCACCCGCTGAACAAGTTTATCCTTGACTTTGGCTCATTATATTTTTAAATTAAACTAGTTTTAACAACCCATCATTAGGAGGAAATGAGATGAAAAAATTGTTGCTCGCTTTGATGTTGGTCGCGTTCGCATCTACCGTAGCGATCGCCGCGGAAGGCCCTGCAGAAGTTAAATTTGATGCAAAAATGGGTGCGGTCACCTTCAATCATGCCGGCCACCAGGGCACGGTCACCGACTGCACGACCTGCCATCACAAGGGGCTCGAGGCCGGCACCTGCAAAAGCTGTCATGGAGTCGACCCAGCCGCTCCGAAAACGAAAGATGCTTATCACAACCTGTGCAAAGGGTGCCATGATAAGAAGGGTGGTCCGACCGGCTGCAAGGATTGCCACAAAAAATAATCTCCAAACAGAAAGGCCCCCGGAAGGGGGCCTTTATTTATTTGTGTATCTTTCGCGCCAGGTTATGGAACATTCATTCCCATGTAACCCAAGCCGAACATATAAGAGGAAATCAAATCGCCACCCTTCGCGGCTAGGTCATACAGAAGATCCGCCTGCGCCAGGTCCCGTTTTACTCCCAAGCCCGATTCATACATGAACCCCAATCTCCTTAAGGCCTCGGCTTCGCCCTGCTCCGCAGCCGCTCGGAACCATTTCAGCGCTTCGGAATAATCGAGGGGAAGGCCCTTTCCGGTAAGATGCATCTCTCCCAGAATCAATTGTGCCGAAGCCTGACCCGATTTGGCCAGCGAGGTGATAAAGAAAGGGTCGATCTCCGCCGAGGCAGACGTATTCATGCCTACATTCGCCTGAGCATCGCCACGGGACGTACCGAGCGACAGCAGAATGGCCGCCAGACAGATTATCGACCTTGTGCTTTCGCTGTTCATGTGAGTCCTTAACTTTTTATAATTACTTATTTTTATATCCATCACCGACTTTAAGTCAATAATAATTTTCTCGGATTAATCTTTGCACGTGTCGAAAACGATTTAAACTACTGAGTTAGAAGGTTATTGATTCTGAGAGATCTATCCTTCGGAACCCCTTCGAAAAGAGCAGAAGTGAGATGACAAGAGTCGAAAAGCTTCCGGTATTCGTCTACGGCACGCTGCGTCGGGGTCAGAAGAATTATCCCCGCTATCTTCAGGGCAGGACGCTACGGGAATGCTCGGCCACCGTTAGCGGCCACCTGTATTTTGTGGATGACGGCGGCTATCCTTATCTGACATCGGGGAAGGGAAAAGTATTCGGCGAAATGATGGAGCTTCTCCCGGAGCAGTACGAGGAGGTTCTTCGGAAGCTGGATGAACTGGAGGAATACGACCCGCGCGATGAGAAACACAGTGCCTACCTGCGGCGCCGGACAGAGGCAGTCCTGGAGGATGGAGAACGGATCACCGTCTGGGCATACTACTGGAATTGTCCGGAGATTTCGGGGCGGAGAATCAGAAGCGGGGATTTCACCATGCAATACTGAGCAGGATCATCAGAAAGAGGATCCCGGCTCCTGGAGAAAGGCTTCCTCTTCGGCTGTGGTATGACGGCCCAGAACGGCGTTGCGATGAGGGAAATGTCCGAAACGCTCGATGATTCTTTGATGGCGTACGGCATAATCGAGAAAACCCTCGCACGCCTTTTTCATTCCTTCCGGAGACGACGCGAGGAGTTCTTCGAATAAGCGTACGGAGAGCTGCTGCATTACAGAATCCTCGGCGTGTTCAAGAGGAAGATAAAAGAATGCTCTTTCGATGATGGACAAGGACCGGTCCTGACCCAGGGCCAGACCAGTCCGGCAGAGTTCGAGGGCTTTGTGATCAAAGGCATACGCCTGAGGCGCGTTCCGGTGGATATGACGGGAGAACTGGTCGAGCAGGATGATCAGGGCCAGAGCGCCCCGGGGAGTCTGAGTCCAATGGTCATACTCTCCGCGCATGGCTCTGTGGAGGTCGGCTTCGAATCGATCACGGACCAGTCTGTCGGTCTCTTCCATACCCCCGAACCACAACCGGAACCGCTGCGGCGGTATCTCTTCGACCCCAGAGAGCTTATCGAACCAGAAGTCCAGAATTCTATCCTTGGCTTCCATAAATACCGCATTCCCCTGCCCGATTTCGTCTCGCTGCCCCCTTCAGACCTTTCCGTGAGGGAGCTGGTCCAGAAAGTTCCGCAGCGCCTCGGCACCCTCGGGCGCGAGGTCGAGAAACTGCACTCCCATTCCGATCGGCAGATTATTGGTCTTGACCCATTCCGGGTGATTTACCCAGGCCACGCGGCCCTTGCAGCAGAGAGGATGATCGGAACCGGTGAGGGAAATCTCCAGGTTCAACTTGGTATCGATGGGAAATAGTTTAGCGGTAGAGATGAAAGCTCCGCTGACGTTCAGATTGAGAATCCATCCCGGACGAAGATTGTGAATATCTTTACCCCAGCGAAGATGAATACGAACTTCGACCCGGGGTGCTCCACGATTGGCGATATTCAGAAGCCGGCAGACGGTGTTCGTCAATTCATCCGGATCAATCGGCTTGTACAGATTCCCGTCACAACCGGCTTCCTTGCAGCGCTCCAACTCTTGATCCACTCCGGGCGGAAGGACCAGGATAATGGGTGTTCCTCGAAGGATGGGATCGTTTTTGACCCTGCGGCAGCACACCTCGCCACTCAGTCCGGGCTGCTCAAGGTTGAAGATGGCCAGGGCCGGATCCTGCTCTTCGATCAACTCGAAGGCCTGCTGCTCGCTTTCTGCCACCATGAGAACAAAACCGCTCCTGCCAAACAAGGAATCCTTCAGCGTCCTTAAGAGTTCCGGGTCATTCGCCAGCAGAATCCTCTTTCCGACCACACATCCCTCTCTTTTCTTCGGAAAAGACATCCCAAGCAATTATATCAGATAAAAACAGCCGCCGGTCCCCTCCGGCGGGTCGGTGGATGGTTCCGAAAATCAGGCGACTTCAAGCAGGGTGATCTTAAAAACCAGGGACTTCCCGGCCAGGGGATGATTGGCGTCCAGCGTCACGGCAGTATCGGAAAGATCGGTCACCATGACCGGAAAAGAGTCGCCGTTCTCCTGGGAAACCTCCAGGTGATTACCGACGGCCAGTTCGATATCAGCCGGAACATCCTTGCGTTCAAGGACAGCCACCATTTCCTCCTTGTGCTGTCCATAAGCCTGCTCTGGAGGAACGGTAACGGTTTTACTTTCTCCTGGGGACATTCCTGAAACCGCCTGCTCGAAGCCGGGAATGACTTCTCCTTTTCCAATGGTAAATTCCAGCGGCTCCTTGTCTGCGGACGAATCGAACTCGGTTCCGTCTTCCAGGCTTCCGGTGTAATGAACTTTTACGAGATCGCCTTCTTTTGCATGTGCCATCAATTTTCCTTCCTTTTTTCCCGCCCTGGCGTCGAGCGCGTTTTCCTGTAGAAAAATGGGCCGTCTGCGCCGGCACCCTGGCGCAGACGGCCCGGCGAAAATTCCTTTCCGGATCTTACTGGACCGAAATAAGCTCGACATCAAAAATGAGGGTGGAGTTCGGACCGATCACCTGGCCAGCACCCTTTTCGCCGTATGCGAGAGAAGGCGGGATGAAGAGTTGCCACTTGGCTCCTTCCTTCATCAACTGCAGAGCCTCGGTCCAGCCGGGGATCACTCCCCCGACAGGAAAAGTAACAGGCTCGCCGCGCTCATAGGAGCTGTCGAATTCCGTTCCGTCGACGAGGGTCCCGCGGTAATGGACCGTCACCTGATCCCCAGGCTCGGGGGATTTTCCGGTCCCTTCCTCGATGACTTTATACTGAAGGCCGCTCGGCAGCGTCACGACCCCTTCCTTTTTTGCATTTTCCAGAAGGAAAGATTCCCCCTCTTGCCGGTTCTTCTCCCCTGCCGCCTTGGCCATCTCCTCCGCCTCGGCCATCCTTTCCTGCTGAAATCTCCCGATGGCTTCCTGGATCTCTTCATCGGTCAGCAGCGGTTTAGTGTCCGAGATCGCATCTTTGATCCCGCGGGCCAGCAATTCAGGATTGACCTCGATATTCTGAGACTTGAAATCCTTTCCGATATTTAGGCCGATACTGTAGCTGACCTTGTCCATCAGCGTCTCCAGCTTGGGCGTCTTGTCCGCGGCGGTACAGCCGATTGCAAGCAGAACAATGGTGAAGGTCGTCAGAATTGCCAGGAGTTGCCTTTTCATTTGGGTTCCTTTCCGGGGTAAACAGCATGAAGTATTGTGGGCAGTAAAAATCATGAATCCTTATCTACATAACCCGGGGAAACATGTCTGTCAACTAATCATTGTCTGAAAAACTTGGAATCAGGGTCCCTCCTTCCCTTTGTTCTTGCCCGGCCCTCTTTGATCGCGCACTCGTCTGTCTTTCCGTGCTGACACACCTTGCAAAATTGGGCGTTGCTCCGTTTTACTGTCCGCGCTATAGTAGCGAGCTATGAGTGACGAATCCAAATCATTTTTCCGGGAACATCTCAAGAAGGAAATCGCCGGAGTATTCTGGCTGGCAGCAGGCATCTTCGGCCTGCTCTGTCTCATATCCTTCGATAATGGCGATCCCTCCTTCAACAACAATCTCCACCCCGAGGTTATCCGCAACTTCGGCGGTGTGGTCGGCTCAAACCTTGCCGACCTGTTTTTTCAGGCCTTCGGTCTGCCGGCCCTGCTCATCCCCCTGGCCTGTCTCCTCTTCTCCTGGCGCCTGCTCAAGTTCCGCGACGTCAGGTTTCGTTTCTATAAGGTGGGCGCCTTTGTCGTTCTCCTCCTTTCCCTGGACGGACTGATCGCACTCCGCCTGCGGGAAGTCTCCTTTTTCGGAGAGACCGTCAATGAAGCGGGAGGAGGGGCCGGACGGGTTCTGGCCGACGCACTGACCGGTTATCTCAACATCACCGGCGCGGCCATCTTTCTCACCGTATTCTTTCTCGTCTCCCTGATGCTCGCCGCCCGCTTCTCCGTCGTCCTTTTCCTGGAGGGAATCCTCGGCCGTCTCGGCAGCGGCCTGGAACGGCGCCGCGAAACCCGGGAAGCCCGCAAGGCCAAAAAGGCCAAAGAGAAGGGGATGCGAATCGCCGCGGCGCCGCTGATCGTTCCCCCCGAACCCAAGCCGGCTCAGTTCATGCTCAAGCCGCCCAAAGCGAAGAAGAAAAATACGGCAGAGGAAATCGGTCAGGAGACCTTCGATTTCCTCGAGCCCTCGGGAACCTATCACCGCCCCCCCCTCTCCCTTCTCGATCACGAGGGCGAAGCCCCGCCGCCGGTCGACCGGGAGGCGCTGACCATGAACGCCCGGATTCTGGAGAAAAAGCTCAAGGACTTCAACGTCGATGGAGAAGTGGTGGAGGTCAAGCCGGGACCGGTGGTCACCATGTACGAATTCGCCCCCGCCCCTGGGGTCAAAGTGAACAAGATCGCCGGCCTCTCCGACGACCTCTCCATGGCGCTGAAGGCCCTCTCCATCCGCATCGTCGCCCCGATCCCCGGACGCGGGGTGGTGGGAATCGAGATTCCCAACAAGGAGCGACAGACGGTTTATCTCAAGGAGATTTTCGACTCGGAGGAATTCCAGAAATCCGGGGGGCGGCTGCCGATGGCGCTGGGCAAGGATATTTTCGGCCGTACGGTCGTCTCCGACCTGGCCAAGATGCCGCACGTACTGGTGGCGGGCTCAACCGGAAGCGGCAAGTCGGTCTCCATCAACACCATGGTCCTCTCCCTCCTTTACCGCGCCACCCCGGAAGATGTCCGCATCATCATGGTCGACCCCAAGATGCTCGAGCTCAGCATCTATGAGGGGATTCCCCATCTGCTGCTGCCGGTGGTGACCAACCCGAAGAAGGCGGCCCTCGCCCTCAACTGGGCGGTGCGCGAGATGGAGCGCCGCTACAAGCTGATGGCCGACAAAGGGGTTCGGAACATCGAGGGTTACAACAAAAAGGTCGCCCGGGAAGAGAAGGAAAAAGAGAAGCTGCGTGCCGAGGACAAGGTGGTGGTCGATCCGATTGATGCCGATGAAGATGCGCTGCCGCAGATCCAGATCGCCGAAGGGGAGGAGCTCGACCACGGCCATCTCCCCTACATCGTGGTCATCGTCGACGAACTGGCCGACCTGATGATGGTCGCCGGCCGCGACATCGAGGAAGCGGTCACACGCCTGGCGCAGATGGCCCGGGCCTCGGGCATCCACCTCATCCTGGCCACCCAGCGCCCCAGCGTCGACGTCATCACCGGACTGATCAAGGCTAATTTTCCCACCCGGATCTCCTTCAAGGTCTTCTCCCGCATCGACTCGCGCACCATACTCGACCAGATGGGAGCCGAAGCCCTCCTGGGGATGGGAGACATGCTCTTTCTTCCCCCCGGTACCGGCGCCCTGCAGCGCGTCCATGGCGCCTTCGTCTCTGAGCTGGAGGTGCAGCGGGTGGTCGAATTCCTCAAGAAGCAGGGAGACCCGGAATACGACAAGTCGATCCTCGAAGCGCCGCCTTCCGGAGAGGGAGGCGGCGGCGACGAGGAAGGGTATGACGAGAAATGGGACGAGGCGCTGGCCATCATCGCCGAAACGCGCCAAGCCTCCATCTCCATGCTCCAGCGCCGGTTGCGCCTCGGCTACAACCGAGCGGCGCGGATGATCGAAAAAATGGAACAGGAAGGGATCGTGGGGCCTTCGGACGGGACCAGCAGGCCGCGCGAGGTGTTCATCAGCAACATTCCTTCGGCATGAAGTTCGCCTTCATTCCGTTTCCGCTTCTGATTGCCATTACTTCCTCCCTCCGCTACCATTTCCCCAAGGACCAATTCCATGTGGAGATGTCTACCGACAAGTCATTGAATCCGAAACATCTTCCGCATATTAAATTCAACGAGAAAAGGCCCGCCCCGCATCGGGAACCGGCCTTTTCTCGTTTCATGTCGGAGCGCTAAAGACTACTCCAAAACAACCAGCAGATCCCCCTGGTTGACCTGATCACCTTCCTTGAAGAGAATCTCCCGGACCACGCCTTCCTTCTTCGCCTTGACGTTGGTCTCCATCTTCATCGCCTCGGTGGAGAGAAGGATATCTCCCTCCTTGACCTGATCGCCGACGGCAACCAGCACCTTGAAGATTTTGCCCGGCATCGGCGCCCCGACCTCCTTGAAGTCGTCGGGGTCGGCCTTGGCGTGGGATACGATCTCGGTGACCGCCGAGAGGTCCTTGATCGATACCTGGCGCCCTTCGCCGTTGAGCTCGAAGTAGATGTTGCGGGTGCCGTCCTCGCGGACCCGGCCGACGGCGTTGAGTTTGACGATGAGGGTCTTGCCGGCCTCGATGTCGATGCTCACCTCGTCGCCCACGTCGAGACCGTAGAAGAATACAGGAGTGGGGAGTACCGAGGTGTCGCTGAACGCCTGGCGGTGCCGGTCGAACTCTTCGAAGACGCCGGGATAGAGAACGGCGGAGAGGACCTCGCGCTCAGAGACGGGGTGCCCCAGCTTCTTTTCCAGCTCTGCCTTTTTGGCGGCCAGGTCGACGGGCTCGAGAAGCTCGCCGGGGCGGCAGGTGAGAGGCTGCTCTCCCTTGAGGATGATTTTCTGCAGGCGCTCGGGGAAGCCGCCGTAGGGCTGCCCGATCATTCCCTTGAAGAAGTCCACCACCCCCTGGGGGAAGGCCAGGTCCCGGCCGCGCTCGTAGACGTCCTCGGGCTGGAGGTTGTTCTGAACCATGAACATGGCCATGTCGCCCACGATCTTGGATGAAGGGGTGACCTTGACCAGGTCGCCGAACATGTCGTTGACCTTTCGGTACATCTCCTTGCACTCCTCCCAGCGGTGACCGAGGCCGAGGCCCTCGACCTGTGGCTTGTAGTTGGAGTACTGGCCGCCGGGGATCTCGTGGTGATAGACCTGGGCCGTGCCGCTGCGCAGCTCGGATTCGAAAGGGGCGTAGTAGGTGCGCACCGTCTCCCAGTAATTGGCCAGCTTCTGGATTCCCTCCATGTCGAGCTGCGGATCCCAGATGCTCCCTTCCAGAGCCGCCAGCAGGGCGTTGAGGTTTGGCTGGGCGGTAAGGCCGGAGACCGAGGAGAGGGCCGCATCGACGATATCGACTCCCGCCTTGGCGGCCATCATCAGCGTCGCTCCGCCGTTGCTCGAGGTGTCGTGAGTGTGCAGGTGCACAGGAATGCCGATCTCGCTCTTGAGGGCCCGCACCAGCTTCTCGGCGGCGAAGGGCTTGAGCAGTCCGGCCATATCCTTGATGGCCAGGATGTGGGCGCCCATCGACTCGAGCTCTTTGGCGAGATCGACGTAATACTGGAGGGGATACTTGTCCCGCTTGGGATCGAGAATGTCGCCGGTGTAGCACATGGAGGCTTCGCAGACGGCGCCGCTCTTGCGCACCGCGTCCATGGCCACGGCCATCCCCTTGGTCCAGTTGAGAGAATCGAAGACCCGGAAGATATCGATGCCGCTCTCGGCCGCCTTGTAGACGAACTCCTGCACCACGTTGTCGGGGTAGTTGGTGTAGCCGACGGCGTTGGAGCCGCGCAGCAGCATCTGGAAAAGGATGTTGGGGACCTTCTGGCGCAGCCGGTCGAGGCGCTCCCAGGGGTCTTCCTTGAGAAAGCGCATGGAGACGTCGAAGGTGGCGCCTCCCCACATCTCCAGGGAGAAAAGGCCGCCACCGAGGTGCGCCGTCGCCTCGGCGATGCGGTCGAGATCAAAAGTGCGGAACCGGGTCGCCATCAGCGATTGATGGGCGTCGCGCATGGTGGTGTCGGTGATCAGCAGCTTCTTCTGCTTGCGAGCCCACTCGGCCAGCCCCTCGGGACCCTTCTCCCGCAATATGTCGCGGCTGCCGCGCGGATGCGCCTGGCCGTAGGGAATTTCCGGCAGATCCGGTTCGCGCAAGTTCTTGAAGTGCAGCGCCTTCTCCGGCTTGATTCCAGGATAGCCGTTGACCGTGGTGTGGCCGAGGAGGTTGAGCAGCTTGTTTGCCCGGTCGCGCTTGAGCGGGAACTGGAACACCTCGGGATGGCTGTCGAGGAAGGAGGTGTCGCACTTGCCCTCGAGGAAGAGAGGGTGGGTGACGACCTTTTCGAGAAAGCCTATATTCGTCTTGACCCCGCGGATGCGGAACTCCCGCAGGCTGCGGTCCATGGTACGGGCGGCATCGGCGAAGGTCAGGCCCCAGGTGGAGATCTTGACCAGGAGCGAGTCGTAATGAGGGGTGATCTGGGCTCCGGCATAGCCCGCGGCGGCATCGAGGCGCACGCCGAAGCCGGCGGCGGTGCGGTAAGCCTTGATAGTGCCGAAATCAGGAGCGAAGTTGTTCAGCGGGTCCTCTGTGGTGACCCGGCACTGGATGGCGTAGCCGCGCAGCTCGATGTCCTTCTGGCTCTGGATGTTGATCGCCGGGTCGGTGAGCTTGTGCCCTTCGGCGATGCGTATCTGGGCCTGCACCAGATTGCGCATGGTGACCAGTTCGGTGACCGTGTGCTCCACCTGGATGCGGGGATTGACCTCGATGAAGTAGAAGTTGCCGTCCCGGTCCAGAAGGAACTCGATGGTGCCGGCGTTGACGTAGTCGACCGCCCGGGCGATCTTCATCGCGTAGTCGCACAGCTCCTTGCGCTTGTCGGCGGTCAGATAAAGCGACGGGGCGATTTCGATGACCTTCTGATGCCGGCGCTGGATGGAGCAGTCGCGCTCGTAGAAATGGATGATGTTGCCGTACTTGTCGCCGAGAATCTGGACCTCGACGTGCTTGGGGTTCTCGATGTACTTCTCCAGAAAAATGGCGGCGTTGCCGAAGGCCGCCTGGGCCTCGGAGGCGGCGCTTCGCAGCCCTTCGAGAAGCTCCTTCTGGCTGCGGGCAACCCGCATGCCGCGACCCCCGCCGCCGGCGCTGGCTTTGACGATGATCGGATAGCCCGTCGCCTTGGCAAAGATCAGGGCTTCCTCCTCGGTCTGGATCGGCTTTTCGGTCCCGGGGACCACCGGCACCCCGGCCTCGGCAGCCACCTGGCGTCCGGAAACCTTGTCCCCGAGGCGGCGCTGGATCTCGGGGGTCGGCCCGATGAAGGCGATGCCGGCCCGCTCGCAGGCCTCGGCGAACTCCGGATTCTCCGACAGAAAGCCGTAGCCGGGATGGATGGCGTCGACATCCTTCCTGCGGGCGAGATCGATGATCTCGTCGATGCTCAGATAGGCGTCGATGGGCCCCCTGCCCTTGCCGATCAGATAGGCCTCGTCGGCCTTGTAGCGGTGCAGCGAAAGCCGGTCCTGCTCCGAATAGATCGCAACGGTGCTGATCCCAAGTTCGGTGCACGCACGGAAAATACGGATGGCGATTTCCCCACGATTTGCCGCCATGATTTTCTTGAACTTCTGTACAGCCATTAAACCTCCTCCAGCGGCTGACTTCAATCGCCGATACGGATTTATCTAAAACAAAACGAAAATAAAGTTAAATTAAATTTTTAACTATACTGAATTTTTCAGTTATTCTATCATCTTAGGGAAGGACTCAGGGTGACGACATATAACCAGAGGCGGGAATGTCTTGTCAAGGTAAAATATTGTTTTACTTAATAAGTTGCTGATTTCACTGACGATTTTAAACTCTTTATCGCGAATGATCCCATATATCGCAATTGAGAAATTTCAACCCTATTCTTCTCATGGAAGACAGATGTCCAGAGGCTCAGAGAATGTCTCCAGCGTCCCATCGAGTTCTGTTTACCTTTCCGCCTTATCCATGAACACCTTGATCAGATCGAGGGGGATCGGAAAGACAATGGTGGAGTTCTTCTCCGCCGAGACTTCCGTCAGGGTCTGAAGAAAACGCAGCTGCAGCGCGCCCGGCTCGGAGGAGATGATCTTGGCGGCTTCGGAGAGTTTTTGCGCGGCCTGGAATTCTCCCTCGGCATGGATGACCTTGGAGCGCCGTTCGCGCTCGGCTTCTGCCTGGCGGGCCATGGCACGTTGCATCTCCACCGGCAGATCGACGTGCTTGATCTCGACATTGGAGATCTTGACCCCCCAAGGATCAGTCTGCCGGTCGAGAATCTCCTGGAGATGCTGATTAATCCTCTCCCGGTGGGCCAGCAGTTCGTCTAGCTCCGACTGCCCCAGAACGCTGCGCAGAGAGGTCTGGGCGAGCTGGCTGGTGGCATAGAGATAGTTTTCCACCTCGATCATCGCCTTCTCCGGATCGACCACGCGGAAATACAGGACAGCGTTGACCTTGATGGAGACGTTGTCCTTGGTGATGACGTCCTGGGGCGGAACGTCCATGGCCACCGTGCGCAGGCTGACCTTGATGATCCGGTCGACGACCGGAATGATAAAGCGCAGGCCAGGACCCTTGACCATGGCGAAGCGGCCGAGGCGGAAGACCACCCCCCGCTCGTACTCGAAAAGTATCCGCACGGCGCTGCTGATGATGCCGATCAACAGCGCCAGGACAACCGCCCAGCCGATCAATCCGATGGGAATCATTCGTCCTCCTCGAAAATCAGTTCGGAAAAGATTTTCACCCCGTTGGCGACCATGCCGACCAGCAGAGCGACCATGAGACAACAGACGACCCAGGCAGAATCCATCGTTTATTCTCCTTTTTTATTCTCATTGAAACAGGAAGAGGTCCTCTCATCGAGAAGCGCTCTCCAGTTTTTTGACTTCAATCCGCATGTTTTCGGCAATCCGTACGACTTCCACCGTCTCCCCCAGGGCGATCGGCTCGGTAGAAAAGGCATCCCAGTATTCGCCGTGGACGAAGACCTTTCCCTGCCGGTGGATATCGGTGACGGCCTGCCCCAGCTCCCCCACCATCCCCTCCACCCCCGAAACGAAGCGGGTCTTCTGCGTGCGCACAACGAAGAACAGCACCGTTGCGACAAAGCCTCCGCACACCGCCACGGTAGCGAAGATCACTGCCCGGGAGATCTGAAGATAGGGGACGGAGGTGTCGATCAGCATCAGAGAGCCCATGGTCAGGGCAACGAGGCCGCCGATGCTCAGCATCCCGTACGAAGTGACGAACACTTCGAGAATGAACAGTATGATTCCGAGCAGAATCAGCAAGAACCCGACATAATTGACAGGCAGGGTCTGCAAACCGAAAAAGGCCAGCAGCAAGGCGATGGCCCCGATCGCTCCCGGGAGGATGACCCCCGGCTGAGAGATCTCGAAAAAGATCCCGAGGATGCCGAGCATCATCAGCAGATAAGCGACATTGGGATGGCTGACGGCATTGAGGATCTTCTGCCGCCACCCCATTTCGGCTCGGTTCAGGACCGCCCCCTCGGTCTTCAGAATCTTTTCCTCGCCTCCGCGCCGATATGTGCGGCCGTCCAGAGCGGCGAGGAGGGAGTTCTCGTCCGCGGCGACGATATCGATGACGCCGAGTTCATGAGCCTCTGTAGCCGGCGTCGAGATGCTTTCACGCACAATTCTCTCTGCCCACTCCACGTTGCGCCCGCGCTGCTGAGCGATGCTGCGGGCGTAGGCGGCGGCATCTTCGACCACCTTACTCATCATCGGGCTTTCCTTGTCCCCGTCACCGCCGGGGCTTGGACCGATCGTCACCGGATGCGCGGCGCCGATATTGGTACCGGGGGCCATGGCCGCGAAATCGGCGGCCAAGGTGATTAGGGCGCCTGCCGAGGCCGCCCGGGCGCCCGAGGGATAGACATAGACGATGACAGGCGCTTCGGACCCGAGAATCCCCTGGATAATGGCGCGCATCGCCGTATCGAGCCCGCCCGGCGTATCGAGTTCCAGAAGAAAGGCTTCGGCTTCGCCGGCGTTGACGCTCGCAAGTTCGGCAGTGATGAAATCGGCGACCACGGGATTGATGACCCCTGCCACCTGGACCACCCGAATGGGTGCGGCGGCAGGCTGTCCCTTCACTTCAAAAAAGGGGCACAGAAGCAGCATGCTCAACACGAGGGCGACAGCAAGCCCATGTCGTTTTTCTGATGTCATTGTACAATATTAACAAGGGCATAGAGCGTGTCAAATCGGTATTCGGGGTGATCGCGGCGGGTGGGCTTCAGGAGATTGGGCTTTTACCGAAATCCGGCTTGCGCGGTTGTCAGTGATATGCTAATTTGAGTACCGTCAAAGCAATGACGCTTTCATTCCTCCCGTGGAGTGGTCGATGAAGAATCTGTCTCAAATACTCTTGATTGATGACGAGGCCCACAACCGCGAGGCACTGGCCCTCCTTCTTACTCACGCCGGCTACCAGGTTCAATCCGCGGCATCGGGTGAAGAGGGGCTGGAACTTCTTCACAAAACGCCTTTCGAAATCGTCATTACCGACCTGTTTCTTCCTGGGGCCAGCGGCATCGATATCCTCAAGAAGGTGAAGGAAGATTCTCCTTACACCTGCGTCATTCTCATCACCGGCAACGCCTCGGCGGAAACGGCCGTGGAAGCGATGAAGGAGGGAGCCTTCGACTACATCACCAAACCCCTCAATTTCGAAAAACTGAAGATCCTGGTTGCAAAGGCCATGGAGAAGAGCCGCCTGGTCGCGGAGAACCTCTATCTTCGCCAGCAGCTTCGGGGCAAATACAAGTTCGACCGGATCATCGGCAACAGCCTTGCCATCCAGCAGGTTTTCTCCCGGATGGAGAAGATCGTCCACACCGATTCGACTATCCTCATCCTTGGAGAGTCGGGGACGGGAAAGGAGCTGGTCGCCAAGGCCATCCACTTCAACGGCCTGCGCAAGGACAAGCCGTTCATCGCCATCAACTGCGGCGCCATCCCGGCAGACCTGCTGGAGAGTGAACTCTTCGGTCACGTCAAAGGCTCCTTCACCGGCGCAATGAGCGACAAAGCAGGCAAATTCGAGGCTGCCAGCGGCGGCTCCATCTTCCTCGACGAGATCGGCACCATGCCCATGCACCTGCAGATGAAACTTCTGCGCGTGCTCCAGGAGCATGAGGTGGAAAGGGTCGGCTCGAGCCAGAAAATAAAGCTCAACGTTCGCGTCATTTCGGCGACAAACGCCGATCTGGAGGAGCAGGTTAAAAAGGGCCATTTCCGCGAAGACCTCTATTACCGTCTCAACGTCATCCCCATCCTTCTTCCGCCCCTGCGCGAACGCCGTGAAGACATCGCCCTCCTGGCCCGTCACTTTCTGCAGAAGAGCTGCAATGAAATGAACCGTCCTCTCATGTCTCTCTCCCCAGCTGCCATGAGGGCACTGGAGGCGTATGACTGGCCAGGGAATGTGCGGGAAATGGAGAACGTCATGGAGCGGACGGTGGCCCTGACAGAGGGCGAATTGATAGAACGGGAGGACCTGCCCTCGGGAATCGGCGGACACAAGGAGGACCCCCTGTCCCTTCTCGGCCCCCGAGTCACGGAAGAGGGAGTGGACATGGCGCAGGTGATCAGTGAAATCGAACGTCACATGATCCGGGAGGCACTCGATCTGGGCGGCGGAATCAAGGCCCGGGCCGCCTCTCTGTTGAGCATCAATCGCACCACTCTTGTGGAGAAGATCAAAAGGCTGGGGTTGGAGTAAACCTGAAAGCCGGGACGAAGGACGGAGAACTGAAAGCTGAAAACTGAAGGCTGATTGCTAAAGAACAGGTTCGGGTGGAGGGGGCTTGACAGGCACAAACCCCTGCTTGCGGACATCCCACTTGTAGCTGCCCGCATCCCAGATATTTTCCAGAAGGTCCCAATTGATATGAACCCCCTTCATTTCATCGACCGTGTCGGAAGCTTGCAGCATCTCGCCGTCATCGATCAGGTTGTCGCCATTCAGGTCCGCCCATAAAAAAGGGGCAACCTTGATCTGTTCCTCACCGAGCACCGGGGCCGGCGGCGTGCGCCCCTTGGATTTGGCGACCACCTCGCCGATAAATCTGCCGGTGCTGCCGATCTCAGCCTGCTCACCCACCTTGAGCAGATAGGAAATCGGGCGCTGGCCTTCATTGGGCTTGATGATCCACCGAGCCACTCCCTCCACGTTATCCAGACTCGAGGCCGGAGGATTGGCTTCAATCAGCTTCCATCCCCGAGGGAAATGCTCTCTCAGAATAACTCCCTGCATCTCGTCCTCCGCCTCCAGACGGATCTGCACCGGGATGATGCTTCCCGGAGCGGCATAATTAGGAAGTGATCGACTGCCCTTGATGCCCGCCTCCAGGACTTCGCTGCGATTAAAGTAAAAGAGCATCCCCACCACTGCGGCCAGAACAAGAATCGGGGGGACGATGCGATTCCAGCTTTTCCATTCATTTACGGTCGCCTCCGGAAGCGGACACTCCCCAGTCCCCCCTTCCAGAATTTGCTCTACGGGAACTTCGAGGGCTTCGGCCAGGCGCAGGGCGTTTTCGCGCTTTATAGACGGATAACGGTTATTCTCCCATCGGGATATGGTGTCCGTGGTCACCCCGACGACCTTGGCCACATAAAGTTGGGTCAGTTTTTTTTCCTCGCGGACGCGTCGGACAAGACTGCCGTTCAGGCAAATTGTGGGGGGTAGACCGTGATCCATTCAAATACCTCTCCAGCCAATTGGCGTGGAGTTTAGCAGACTCCTCACAAAGGTGCAAACAGTAATGAAAAAACCCTGAACAGGTCTTGAATTTGCTCGACATCGTTAAGTCTAAGCTATTAAAATCACAGCAAATGAACCAGACATCGGGTAAAAAACAACCAGATGTCTGATGTATTAATCAATATTGTCCTGTAAACTCTCATCTGAAACAGCGAACATCCCGTTCGCAGAATCAACCCTTATTCACATGGAGGTACAGGTATGAAACGTTTCATCGCTGTTCTGCTCGTAGCCGGCTTCATGGCCGCCGGCGCTCTGGTGGCCACGGCCGCCGACAAAGGTCAGGAAACCGTCCAGTATGAGACCAAAATGGGCACCGTGACCTTCCAGCATCAGGCCCACCAGGGTCGCGTGGCGGACTGCACGACCTGCCACCACAAAGGCGTTGAAACAGGCAAATGCAACACCTGTCACGGTGTCGATGCTGCCGCGCCCACACAAAAGGACGCCTTCCACAAGCTGTGCAAAGACTGCCATAAGGACAAAGGCGGCCCCACCGGCTGCAAGGACTGCCACAAGAAGTAACATGCTTTAAGGGGGGGGCGGCCATCCGCCCCCTCTTACTTTTTCCCATTGCCTGCCCCCCGCTGCATCCTCAATGTTGTTTTTTCTTTTCTGCACGGCCCTGTCTAGTTCTCTTCCACACGACATAAGATATTCGAAATACAGGCATTTTTTTTTAGCGTTGACACCAAAAACAAAGGAGAGTATATGAGCGATATGCATACGTTCCGGTCCGGGAACGCGCAAGAAGACGAAGCATAAAAAGCAACCCCTTTTTATATCCGCCAGCTCCCAGGCACCCCGGACCCAAGGAACGTCGCCATCCCCCCCTCGTGGGAAGGGAATTCTCAGGCTTCAAAGGGGTTAATATGCACGTCGCGCTCGCCTTCAACCTGCGGCAGGATTCCGCTCAGGAAAAGGACTGCTCTCCAGCGGATGCTCCCGCCGAACCTCCCTCTTCACCCTCCGACGATCTTTACGCCGAATGGGATGACATCCATACCATTAAGGCGGTAGAATCGGCCCTTGCCAGTCGGCATCGGGTTTCCCTTGTCGAGGCCAACCTCGACGCCTTCAATGCCTTTCGCACTCTACGGCCCGACCTCGTCTTCAACATCGCCGAGGGCCTGAACTGCAACAGCCGCGAGGCCCAGATACCTGCGATGCTCGACATGCTCGACATCCCGTACACCGGCAGCGACCCGGTCACGCTCGGCATCTGTCTGGACAAATGCCGCACCAAGGAGATCCTCTCCTGGCACCGGATTCCCACCCCCCGTTTCGCCATCGTTCATTCCATGTCGGAAATACCCGCCGGCCTGCGCTATCCGTTGATGGTCAAGCCGACCTTGGAAGGGTCGAGCAAAGGAGTGGTGGACAATGCCCTGGTGAGAGACCGGCAGGGTCTGATTCGGCAGTTGGAATGGGTCCTCGAAACATACCGGCAGCCGGCGCTGGTGGAGGAATTTCTCCCCGGTCGTGAATTCACCGTGGCCCTCCTGGGCAACGGCCCCGACCTGCGGGCACTTCCTATTGTCGAGATAAATTTCGACACCCTGCCGGCAGGCGTGAACCCCATTTATTCCTATGAGGCAAAATGGCTCTGGGATCAGGAGGAGAATCCTCTGCAAATTTTCTCCTGCCCGGCTGTTCTTGACCCACTGCTGCAAAGAAACATCGAGGAGGTTTCCAAGAAGGCCTTTCGGATTCTGGGTTGTCGCGACTGGTGCCGGATCGATGTGCGCCTGGACGGACAGGGCATGCCGCACATCATCGAGCTCAACCCCTTGCCCGGCATTCTGCCGCGCCCTGAACAAAACAGCTGTTTTCCCAAGGCGGCGCGGGCTGCCGGGCTGTCATACGATCATTTGATCCTCACAATTGTGGAGACCGCCTGCAACCGTCTTAACCTGGGCCTGGGGAGCAGAAATGAACGTCGCGGTATGCTTTAACCAAGTTCCTGACACGTTGCGCAAAGGCGAAGCAGGAGACCGCATTTCCGAAGCTGGGGCGGAAACGGAGGCCTATGCCGTCAGGAAAGCCTTGAGGGCGATTGGGCACAAAGCGGAACTGACGCCTCTCGGCTCTGACATCTCCAAATTCATTAAAGAATTGCATGCCCTCGAACCCGAGGTGATCTTCAATCTCTGTGAAGGGTTCTGGGGAGACAGTCGCAAGGAAATGCATATCGCGGCGCTCTTCGATCTGCTGGGTTACCCGTACACCGGCTCCCCTCCCCTGTCCCTAGGTCTGACTCAGGACAAGGTCCGCACGAAGGACGTTCTGGTGCGCCACGGACTTCCCACCCCCAGATTTGTACTGGTCAAAACGGGGGAGCAATTTCCCAGGATAAGTGACCTTATTTTCCCTCTTTTCGTCAAACCCCGCTTTGAGGATGCATCCCTTGGCATTACTTTCGAGAGCATCGTTGAAAACGAACCCGAGTTGAAAAAACGTATCCGCTATATTCACGATACCTACCGCCAGGGCGCTCTGGTCGAGGAGTTCATTGATGGCCGGGAAATCAACGCCGCGGTCCTCGGCAACACTTCCAGCGAGACGTTGCCCCTTTCCGAGATCCGCTTCAGTCAAGGCCTCGCCCGCCCGATCGTCAGCTATGCCGGCAAATGGCTCGAAGAGTCGACCGAATTTTCAAACACGGAACCTGTTTGTCCGGCTCCGCTAAACGTCCAGGAGGAATTCCGGCTCAGGGATGTGGCCCTGCGCGCCTACAAGCTTCTTGAATGCCGGGATTACGCCCGCGTCGACATCCGCCTCCGAGACGGCGTTCCCTACATCCTGGAAGTGAACGCCAACCCGGACATATCGCCCACCGCCGGACTGGCCAGGTCAGCCCTGGCCGCGGAGCTCTCCTATCCGAAGCTGATCGACCGCATTCTCAACATGGCGTTGAAAAGAAAGGAATCTGGCCATGCGAAGCCTTAAACGCAGCGATCTTCCCCAGCTGAAGCGCATTCTGGATGCGACAGGCGCATTTACCGTTACCGAGGTCGACTGCGCCATGGAACTGCTCGGCATCGTACTCGACGATCCGGATCAGAAGGATTATTTGGTCACGGTCGCCGAGAGCGAGGCGGGAGTGACCGGCTACATCCTCTATGGTCCGGTCCCGCTCACCGAGGGGAATTTCGACCTCTACTGGATCGCCACCGATCCGGCTGTCCAAGGTCAGGGGGTCGGCCGCGAACTCATGGCCTACGCCGAGGCCGATGTCCAGAGCCGCGGCGCCCGTCTTATCTGCCTGGAGACTTCTTCCCAGGGCGGGTATGAGAGAACCAGGCTGTTCTACGAGCGGGCCGGATATGTGGAAGAATCCCGCATTCGCGACTTCTACCGAGTCGGCGACGACCGCATTACCTACATCAAACGCTTTTCCAAAAAGGAGAAGAACTGAAGCGATGGAGACCTGGCAAAAACTTTTCCAGGCAAGCATTACACGCCCCGGCAACCTCCCCGGCCGTTTCGGAATCGACCCCCGGCCGCTGGAAGCGGTCGCCGATCGCTATCCGATGCGCGTCAACCCATATTACCTCAGCCTGATCCAGACTGTCGGAGATCCCATCTGGCGTCAGGCCGTTCCCGCCGAAGACGAGCTTCGGGATCGGGTCTGCCCGGCAGATCCTCTCGACGAGGAAAACCAGAGCCCGGTTCCCAATCTGGTTCACCGCTATCCTGACCGGGTTCTGTTCCTTGTCTCCCCGGAATGCGCCATGTACTGCCGATTCTGCACACGCAAACGCAAGGTCGGCGGCGAGCACATGGCCATCAGCCGACAGACGATCGAAGAAGGAATCCGCTATATTGCCAGCCGTCCCGAGATCCGCGATGTCATTCTATCCGGCGGGGATCCGCTGCTGCTCGATGACGAGCGGCTCGAGTGGATCCTCAAGGCCCTGCGTGCGATTCCAACGGTTGAAATCATCCGTATCGGCACCCGGATTCCCGTGGTTCTTCCTCAACGCATTACGCCTGCCCTGGCGCGCCTGCTGCGCCGGCATTCCCCGCTGTATATCAATACCCACTTCAACCATCCGGATGAAATCACCGATATTGCGGCCAAAGCGTGCGCCCGTCTGGCCGACGCCGGGATCCCTCTTGGAAACCAGTCGGTATTGCTGCGAGGAGTCAACGACGATCCGCTGGTGATGAGACGACTGATGCAGAAGCTCCTGACCATCCGGGTCAAGCCCTATTACATTTATCAGGCCGATATGGTTCAGGGAACCAACCACTTCCGAACCAGCGTCGAGGAAGGGCTGGAGATCATCCGTGCCCTGCGGGGACACACTTCCGGCATGGCGGTCCCGGCCTACGTCATCGATGCCCCCGGCGGGGGAGGGAAAATCCCCCTCTTGCCGGACTATCTGCACAGTCTTGGTGAAGAGGTCGTTCTCAGGAACTACCTCGGGGAGAGCTATCGGTATCAAAACCCGGCCCGGTTAAGCGGATCGCGTCATGACGATGCCGCCAATGACCTCACTTGATCAACGGATCCGTCATTCATTCCGTTCGGAGGGGAGGGACTCCCGGGTCTCTACCCTCCTGCGATATGAAAGAGCGAGCCAAGTGAAGCGATCGCTACAGTATTTTCGCTCCTCGAGCACACATCCTGCTTCATTGTTCTTTTATTTTCGGAATACCCCGAGTGGGGACCGCTTTTCACCTTGCATTATTTTCCTTAAGCATATAGAATATCTCTGGATCTGAGACTTGGTTTCCAAGTCAAGGATCCGGCCCCGTGTGCACCCCCCCTCCGCGCGCGGGGCCTTTTTTTTCAACCTGCCCACTGAACGTACTCCATCCATCTCCCCCTTCGTTTTTGCTGCGCCCCCTGTAAAAAATTATCGAATCAGCTATAAAAGAAGGTTGCATGATGGATTCGTTTTATGTAGAATCGCGCCCATGTTCCCACGGCTCTTATGGAGCCGCAGGGTTTCGCCCCGTGATACCCCCTCCTTCACGGGGCGTTTTTTTATCCGCCGCCCTTACCTTTACCCAGCAGCGCTTCCCCCCCCTTTTCCCATCCATTCCCCTGAACCACGAGATTCTGTCGTCCGGAAGGATCTTGCTCCCGCCTGGACGGCGTCACTCCATCCATCTGAGGTTCTCCTTCCCAGTCCGGCAGGGGGCGATTCCCACCACAATATTGATGCCTTAGCAAAAACTCAGCGGATGCTAAGCAAAAATTTCGTTCTACAAGGCTTGGTGGCTTTTCAGGGGCGAAGGCATACAATCAGGCATGTTGAGGTCCTGGAAAACCGCCGTAACGCCGTAGGAAGGACTTTTTGCGACCGCCGTCATTGGCAAAAAAAATCCGATAGTGATAGGGTTGAATTAAAATAAGCCTGCCGGAGGTCCCATGAATAACCGTCCTCATGATGAAGATCCCGTCCAGCGCCTGAGTGAAATCGACACGAAAACTTTGCCGGTCGATGGAGGCGAGCGGTACAATCGGCTCATCTTCGCCAAAAGTCCCTACCTGCTTCAGCATGCCGAAAATCCTATCGACTGGTATCAATGGGGAAAGGAGGCGTTCGCCCGCGCTCGATCAGAGGACAAACCGGTCTTTCTCTCCATTGGTTATTCCACCTGTCACTGGTGCCATGTGATGGCGCATGAATCCTTCGAGGACGATGAAATCGCCAAATTGATCAATCGGCACTATATCGCCATCAAAGTTGACCGCGAAGAGCGCCCCGATGTGGACAACACCTACATGGCGGTCTGCCAGATGATGACGGGAAGCGGCGGATGGCCTCTGAATCTCGTCCTGGCCCTGGACAAGAAACCCTTCTTCGCCGCCACCTACATCCCCCGTAAATCCCGCGGGGGCATGGTTGGACTTTACGAGCTGCTCACGAAAGTGGCCGAAATGTGGTCCTCCGATCGGGAGCGGCTTCTTCGGACCGGCGATGAGGTGGGTGAGGCGCTGCTGCGCCTGGAGGACGAAGGTAATGAGGGGAAAAACACACTGACTGACGAACCCCTTAACATGGCCTATCAGCAGTTTCTGAGCACCTATGACCGGGAACATGCCGGCTTCGGCACACCAAAATTCCCCAGTCCACACAATCTCTCACTGCTTCTGCGACTAGGGCGGCGAACCGGTCAAGAAGAGTCCAGGGTGATGGCCCTCAACACACTTCAGCGTATCCGCCTGGGAGGAATCTTCGACCATATCGGCTTCGGAATTCATCGATACGCGGTGGATGCCGGCTGGCTCGTTCCTCATTTTGAAAAAATGCTTTACGATCAGTCCCTGGCCGTACCCGCCTACCTGGAGGCTTTTCAGTTTGCCGGGGACCAATTCTACGCGCAGGCGGCCCGGGAAATCCTCGAATATGTCCTCCGTGACCTGAAACATCCCGAGGGCGGTTTTTACTGCGGCGAAGATGCCGATTCGGAGGGGGCGGAAGGAACCTTTTATCTCTGGACCCCGGCTCAGGTCAGGGAAGTGCTCGGGGAAGAGCTGGGGACCGTCTTCTGCCGCAGCTATGACATCACGGAGGAGGGCAATTTCGAGGGGAAAAACATCCCGCATCTGAAGGAAGACCTCGCCTCCCTGGCCCGGCGGGTGGATGTCCCCGTTGGCTCGTTGTCGGATCTTCTGGCCGAAGGGAGACAACGGCTCTTCGATGCCCGGGAGAAGCGCGTCCGTCCCCATCGGGACGATAAGGTCCTGACCGGATGGAACGGGTTGACCATCGGAGCCCTGGCCCGAGCCGGAGCGGTTCTCGCGGAGAAGCGTTTCATCGAACAGGCGCGGAGTGCAGCTCATTTCATCCTGAGCCGTCTGCGCGATGAAAACGGACGGCTGCTCCGTCGTTTCCGCCGGGGCGAAGCGGCCATTTCCGGCTTCCTGGAGGATTATGCCTTTTTTGTCTGGGGGCTTATCGAGCTTTATCTCGCGGATTTCGATCCCCTTCACCTGCGGACGGCCTGCGAACTGACCGAAGAGATGGAGGAACTTTTCAGCGACGGCCAAGGGAGATATTTTGACACAGGAAAGGATGCCGAAACGGTCCTCGTTCGCAGTCGATCCCTGCAGGACGGAGCCATCCCCTCCGGCAATTCCGTTGCGGCCTTCAATCTTCTGCGCCTTGGCCGACTTACCGGCAGGGGAAACCTCGAGGAGCGAGGCGAGGAGCTGCTGAAGGGTTGGATGGCTCGCGTGAACCGTTATCCGTCGGCCTATTCCCAGTATCTCATCGCACTCGATTATTCGCTGGGGACGAAATCGGAGGTCGTTCTGGCAGGCGAAAAGGAAGATTTATCGACTGTGGAACTGTTGATCCGCCTTCGTTCGCGTTTTCTTCCGCACACAGTGGTCCTACTCAGAAAGCCGGGTGATGAGGAGCTGGAAGCCATCTCAGATCTGGCTGAAGGCAAAGAGATGATTCAAGGGGAAGCGGCAGCCTATATCTGCATGGACCGAACATGCATGCAACCGGTAACGGAGGCGGAAGAACTTACGAGAATTCTGGAAGGCGTGGAAACAGCGTCGGGGGAAGGAAAGTAGCCGGCCGGGCTATCTCAACTTCCCCCGTACATTCCCCAGACCGATGACGTTCTCCACGACCCCCCGGGCCGGGCGGCCGTATTTATCGAACCAGACGTACACCAGCCCTCCACCCGTGCCGAATATCTCCTGATCCAGAGAGATCCGGCTGAGAACCCCTTCCCGGGGAAAGAATTCATCAGCGGGGCGTTCCCGGGGGAAAAGAACCTCCACGACAATTTCCTCGGTTCCGTCACGGTCGAAGGTGGGGATGGCATAGCGCCTCCCCTCCTTGATCTGTCCGAAAAATCCCGCCCTGAAATTGTAAAAAGCGGTCAGAATATCGTTGGGGTCCCCTTCGACCATCGGAAGCAGCACATCCTTGTAAAATTCTCCATCGCGAGCCCGCTGGTACCTGACCTGGCGCTTCCGATAATCGAAGGAGTACAGGCTCGTCCGGTCCTTGATGTCGTCCCCCTTCCCCTTGACGATACGGGATTCATGGGAGAGCGAGCGCAGCCTTCCGTCCGGTCCCACCTCCATTTCGGAAACATAGCGCTGAACACGGTCCCGGGTGAGCCAGGCCGCCACTCCCAAGGTGCGGGCTTCCAGTACAGCGTGATAGGAATCGGGACGATCTCCCCGTGAGAATGAGAGTTTTCCCTGCGCCACCCGGTCGAACCAGAGAAAGGATATATCATAGGAAAGAGTCTCTCCCACCATCTTCTCTATCGGCGAGGGTCCCTGCAGAAGGTTGGGAAGATCGGTTTTCAACTCATCCCCTGATGCGGATGAGAGGAAAAAAAATACCATCAGGACTGTCGACAGAACAACTTTCATGGAGACAATTCTCTCAAGAGCAAGGCTCCTTCTGAGGTTACCGCTTGACATCCCCACTTGCTGCCCCTTAAAATCGCCATATTCGAATAATCATCATCCCTGGAAAGGCCTCATTCATGGAACAGGTTGAATTCGACAAGATGAAAAGCTTCGACCGCGAAGCGGAAATCCTCAAAGTGCTCGGCCATCCCATCCGGCTGAAGATTGTCGCCGGACTCATGTCCGAGACCTGCAACGTGAAGAAGATCTGGGAATGCCTGGAGCTCCCCCAGGCCACCGTTTCCCAGCATCTGGCCCTGCTCAAGAACAAGAGAATTATCGCGGGAAGGCGCGAAGGCGTGGAGGTCTTCTACCATGTCGTTTGCGAGGAAGCCCGCCGCATCGTGGGTGCTCTTTTCGAACCCAGCCCCTTCCAGTGAACCGCCTCATCCTGCATCCGGGTCACGACCGCCGCGCCCGCGGCGGTCACCCCTGGATTTTCAGCAATGAAATAAATTCCTTCGATGAAGAGCCGTCAGCCGGAGACGCCCTTGAAGTGGCTTCTCACAGCGGCGAGTTTCTCGGAATTGCCTACTTCAATCCCCATTCCCTGATTGCCGCGCGCATCCTTTCGCGGCAAAAGGAATCAATTGACACGGTCGATTTCTTCCGTCGTCGGATCACTTCCGCCCTCGATTACCGGCACCGGCTCTATGGACCTGAGGAAGCCCTGCGCGTCGTTTACGGCGAAGGAGATCAGCTTCCGGGGCTGGTCGTTGACCGCTACTGCAAAGTCCTTTCAGTTCAGTTCCTCACCCTCGGCATGGAGCGACGCCGCGATCTGGTGCTGGAAGCTCTGGTCGATATTTTCCGGCCCGCCGCGATCGTTGCACGCAACGACGTGGCCGTGCGGGAGCTGGAAGGGTTGCCTTGCGCTGTGGAACTGCTTCACGGTGAAATACCCGAGCCGCTGATCATGAAAGAGCATGGGTTGCAGTTCCGCGTCGATGTCCTGGGAGGACAGAAAACCGGGCATTTTCTCGACCAGAAGGAAAATCACCAGGCTCTCAATGGACGGGTCGAGGGCGGCCGGGTTTTGGACCTCTTCTGCTATTCAGGAAGCTGGTCGATGCATGCCGCCCATTACGGAGCCGCTGAAGTCATCGGCGCGGACAGCTCTCCCACAGCTCTGGCCCTGGCCGAGGAAAACGTGCGCCTGAACGGCCTGGAATCGAAATGTTCCTTTGTCCGCGCCGACGCTTTCGAACTGCTGAGGGAGCTGGGGCGCAGCGGCGAACGCTATCGCACCATCATTCTCGACCCCCCGGCTTTCGTCAAGAGCAAAAAAAAGCTGCAGGAGGCGATCAAGGGGTACCTTACCATCAATCGCCGGGCGATGGAACTGCTGGAGCCAGGCGGATTCCTCTTTTCCTGCACCTGCTCCCATCACCTGGACAGGGAAACTTTTTTGAACACCCTGCGCAAAGCCGCCGCCCAGGCAGGCCGCACGATCCGGCTCGTAGAGATGCGGGGGCAATCCTACGATCATCCGGTCCTGCTGAGCTGTCCGGAGACGGAATACCTCAAATGCGCGGTCCTTCAGGCCCTCTAAAGCGGGGCTGCGCCATACAACGATGAAAAAGGATGGCAGCCGCCATCCTTTTTCATCTCAACCCGTTGGGAAAATCACTTGCCGGCTCGGATCCTGGCAACCGTCTTCCCTCGAAGACCCCAGTTTTCCTCGGGCGTTTCCTCGATGATGACATGGGTGGTTTCGGGATTCTTGCCCATCACATCCCGCATTGCGTCGGTAATCCGCTCGATCAGTTGCTCCTTCTGCTGCTGGGAGGAACCCACCACGGTTTTGACAATGACCACGGGCATGACCAACCCTCCTTTCACTTAAAAGTCGATTTGTCCAGTATAACGGCGGCGCTGCCGGTTTTCAACGAAACAGAAATAGGAACCCCGGAATCAGCTCAGGCCGGTTTGCGGCCGATGCCGTAGATCACCTCGTAGGTAGCCGGGATGTTCTCTTCCCCTCCGTACCTCTCCCGGTAAATCTGGATCATCCGCTCCATCACCCTCCGTGAACCCAATCCGGGGGGCCGGCGTCCGGCGGCATTCTGAGCCCCGATCCGTTTCAGATGGCGCAGCAGGATCTCGACTCCCGGATGCCTTTCCACCTCGTAGACGCTGCGGACCAGCACTCCCTCGAACCCTGCCGCGACAAGAGCTGACCGCACCTCCTCACTGGAGGGAAAATCCTGAGCATGGGAAGGACGTCCGCCTCCGGTTTCTTCCAGGGCGAGGCGGTGTGACTCCCGCAGCTCATACAGTGTTCCTTCTCCGAAAAGAGCGAAGGCGAAACGCCCGCCCGGGGCAAGCACCCTGGCGCCCTCGGCAAAGGCCCGGGGCAGATCATTCATCCATTGATAGACAGAAGAGGAGAGAACGAGGCCGAATCCCGACTCCCTGAAGGGAAGATCCTGGGCATCGGCATCGACTGCCGCAACGCCAGGGACCGACCGGGCGGCATGCCTGGTCATTCCATGAGCGATATCGGAGACCATCAGGGGAAGTGCAGGGATAAGAGTGTAAATCTGCCGGGAAAGAGTGCCGGTGCCGCATCCCACCTCCAGCACCGGCCCTGAAATTGGTCCACAGCTCCTCAGCAGGTCAAGCAGATTGACTACCACCTTTTTCTGAACCACGGCGTAGCGATCGTACTCTTCGGCATGATTTGAAAAATGAAGGCGCACCTGACGGGTGTCGATAACAGATCGATTCATTCGCAGAAATTCCGCCATGCTTCAAACATCTCCTTGGGGCGGCTCAGAAAAGGAGCATGACCGACGCCGGAAAGCAGGACCAGCTGGGCCTGGGGGAGATGCTCCGCAAGGTAGCGGCCGGCGTCCGGAGGAACGACCCGGTCCAGTTCGCCGTGCAGAACCAGAGCAGGACAATCGATGCCGCCCAGGCTGTCGCGCTGATCTCCCCGGCGAAGCGATTCGAGAGCGGCCAGGGCCGTTTCGGCTTCCGGCAGTCTTCCCTGCCGCACGGCAAAGTCGATAATCCGGCGGTGGCGGACTCGGTCGATCTCTTCGCCGGCGAACTGCAGGGCGAAAAAGTCTCCCATGGCCTTGAGGTAGTCGCGCTTGAGATCGCGGGCCATGGCCCGAATCTGTCCTTCGGGTAAACCTTTCGACCAGTCTCCCCCCGAGGCAAAGCGCGGAGTTGCGGCGATCAGCATCAGGCGCCGCACCCGCCGGCGGACGGCGGGATAGAGCTCGAGCAGCACCTGTCCTCCCAAGGACCATCCACCCATGGCCGCATCCCGCAGGTCGAGGGCATCCATCCACTCCCGGAGATCGGCGGCGAAATCGGCGAATCCGTACCCCGGCCCTCCCCCGGAGGCGCCATGCCCGCGAAGATCCGGCGCCAGCACCCGGAAGCGGCTTGAGAGATGATCGAGGGCCTCGGTGAAAACGGCCGCGGACATGGCCCAACCGTGCAGGAGAACGAGAGGCGGTCCCTCCCCGGCTTCGCGCCAGCCCAGAGAGCGCCCGTCGGACAGTAGCAGGCGTCTCATCCTTCCCCCCCGACGGCACGGATGATCAATTCGGCGGCCAGTTCCAGGTCCCCGGGTTCGTGAACGGCCATCACCGTCGCCCTCAGCCGGCAGCGACCGCGCGGAACCGTGGGGGGTCGGATCCCCTGGACGAAAATACTTTCCGCGAGAAGATATCGAGCCGCCTCCATGGTCGGCGCCGGATCGCCGGTGAGAACCGGAACAATCTGGGTGGTGCTTCCCAGCAGATCAAGCCCCCCCTCCTGCAGCCGCCGGGCGAAAAACTCACGGTTAAGCCACAGCGCACGGCGCAGCCTTTCTCCCTCGGCACCTGCCACGATATCGAGAGCGGCAAGCGCGGAGGCCGGAACGGACGGAGGCAGGCTGGTGGAGAAGATGAAGGAGCGGCTATGGTTGATGAGGCTATCGATGACGATGCGGCTGGCTGCAAGGTAAGCTCCTGCGCAGCCCAAGGCCTTGCCGAAGGTCCCCATATGCAGATCGATCCCCTCCAGGCACCCCAGATGCGCTGCCGTCCCCCGGCCGCCTTCCCCCAGAACACCGGTGCCGTGGGCGTCATCCACCATGAGCAGGGCGTCGAAGCGCTCCTTGAGCCGCACCAGGGCAGGGAGCGGGGCGATGTCTCCGTCCATGCTGAAAACCCCATCGGTGACGACCAGGAAGCGACCCCTTCGTTTTCGCGCCTCCTTTGTCAGCAGTGCCTCCAGTGCCGCGACGTCGGCATGGGGATAAACGACGGTGCGTGCGCGGGCCAGGCGGCAGCCGTCGATGATGGAAGCATGATTCAGCTCGTCGGAGAAAATCACGTCCCCTTCGTCGAGAAGTCCCTGAAGAATTCCCGTGTTGGCGGCATAACCGGAGTTGAAGACCAGGGCTCCTTCCGTCCCCTTGAAGGCTGCGAGATGCTCCTCCAGTTGGACATGAGTCTTCATGGAACCGGAGATCAGTCGGCTGCCTCCGGTGCCGACGCCGTAGCGAGAAGTCGCCTCACGAGCGGCCTCGACCAGGGCCGGATGGTTCGCCAGGCCGAGATAGTTGTTGGAGCAGAGGAGCAGCATATCCCGTCCGTCTAGAACGACCCTGGGTCCCTGGGCGCCCTCCACAGTCCGGAGAAAACGCAGCATCCCTTTCTCCTTGAGTTCGTTCAATTGGTCCCGCCACCGGTCCATGCTCACTCCTTCCAGGGACGGGGCCCGTGCAGGGCGCCGATCTCATCGATCAAAAACACGGCATGCTCCAGATAGTCGATTACTTCTTCGACATCCAATCCCTCGCTCTGAAGGAAAAAGGCCCGACCGCCCCGTTCATCCCCCAGGGGCTTGAGGTGCGGGAAGCGAACATAGCCGTGGGTCGGGGATGCCACATAACCTGCGGTGTAGTCGGGATCGTCGGACCAGCACAGCTCGGCGACGATCCCCGGAGCGGACAGGACCTTGGCCGCCAGGACCAGCGCTTCCCGCACATGCAGGTTATCGAGGCCGAGGGGAGCCAGCCCTTCCCGCAGGCGCAGGGCGGCAGCCGGAGTGAGGTCCATGCGGCAAGCCCGCACGCCCCGTGTCCGGTCCGGTTCGAGACGCAGGCCGTCGGCCGCATCGACCAGCATCGCCCCGCGCATACTGCTTCCTTCCGGGGCGGCTCCGGCGGCCAGCGTCTGCATGGCGATGTCGGCAGCGGCGGGATCGACGCCGGCATCGGCAAGGAGAGCCAGGGCGGCCCGGCGGCCCTTGCGGTAGTCTTCGACCGTCAGGGTGGACAGATCGGGTAGCCTGCCGGTGCGAACGGCTTCGGGCGCCACGGCTTCCACGGTAAGGCAGATTCGCTCGGCTCTTCCCTTGGGGTGTTCGAGAGCCCGGCGCAGCAGAGAGGCGGCCAGCCCTTCCAGGTCTTCCTCCGCTCCGAGCCGCTCGGCACCCGAGAGGTGTCTTCCGCCTCGGGAAGCGTGCATGCGTACGCTGTATAGATCATGGTCCATAATGGAGCGAAAATTAGCACGGCGCCCCGTGGTTGTCAACCACTGCCGATCCAATGGTTGACAATTGGTTCATTTCCTCTTTTCTCACGAAACGCCTTGTGCTACTCTTCTTTGCATTCTCTGTTCAGCAGTTTTCCCGGCCACCCTCTCACCCAGAAATTCATCATGATTCCAGTTAAATCACCTCTGCTTGCCGGGGCATTCGCCCTGTATCTCTTCTCCGTCTTCCTTTATCTGCTTCATGTCAGATATCGACGCCCCCTCCTCTGGCGGGGCGCTTTTCTCCTGGTCCTGGCCGGCTTCTCGATTCAGACCTTCATCCTCGGTCTGCGCTGGACCGAAGCCGGGTACCTGCCGGTGACCAACCTCTTTTCCACCCAGTTTTTCTTCAGCTGGGCCCTGGCCGCCACCTACATCTACTTCGAACTGCGCTACCGCCTCCATGCCGCAGGGCTCTTCGTGATCTTTCTCAATCTTCTCCTGCTTGGAAGCGCCCTGCCCCGGGACCCAGCCATCCCGCCGCTTATCCCGACGCTTGACACACCTCTTTTCACCTTTCATGTCGCCTTTTCCTTCACCGGATATGCATTTTTCGCCATGGCCTTCTCCCTCGGAGCCCTCTACCTGGTGCAGCGTCGGCTCGCATCTCCCCTCCTTCCGGATCTGGCATTGCTGCGAAAGGTGAACGAGGAATCGATATTCCTGGGGTTCTGCCTGTTCACCCTGTGCATGATTTTGGGAAGCATCTGGGCCTACATCGCCTGGGGTTATTACTTCTCCTGGAATATAAAGGGGGTCTGGTCTTTCCTGGTCTGGATTTTCTATGCGGGGATGTGCCATGCCAAGTTCATCCGCCGCTGGCAGGGAACCGGCTATGCCGTACTTTCCATCGCTGGATTCGGAGTGGTCCTCTTCACCTACCTGGGCATCGGTCTGCTCCTCCAAAGCAACCATCCCCTCGACTGATGAAAGAGCCCCGCGGAATGAATTTTCCAACCCTGCTGACAAAATCCTGGAAGTTCCTCTGTTCTCTCAAGCTTGCCGTGTTCCTGGCTTCGAGCGCCACCCTGCTGATCATGGGCGGCTCACTGGCCATGCATTATCATCCCCAGGTCTTCGGAGCCATGGATCGCATGGTGCTGGGCGACTGGTTCGCCGCCATGGGCAATCGGAATCCCGGTCTTACCTGGTGGCTGTCGGCAGCCGGGGTCTTTCTCGCCTTTCTCGGGGTGAACACCCTGTGCTGCTTCATCGACTGGCTGCGCAACCTGCGGGCGCGGTGGAGAAAAACCGGCGAGTACCTCATCCATCTCGGCTTCGTCCTGGTTCTTGCCGCCTATTTCTGGGGGAGCCTGTCCGGATTCCGAAGCGAGGGAAACCGCCTTCTGGTCGGCGAGGTGCTGAGCCTTCAAGGCATGCCGGGGTATGCCCTGCGCCTGGAGGCGTTCGAGCCCGTTTTCAGTGAAAACGGCCGTCCTGTCGACATGCGCAGCACCGTCACGCTTCTCAAGGAAGGGGTGCCCCTCAAACGGCAGGTGGTCAAAACCAATACTCCCCTCACCTACCGCGACCTGGTCGTGGTCCCCGGCTCCTTCGGCCAGGTGGCTGAAGGGTTCCAATTTTTTCTCTCGGGGGGCGGCACCGTGTCGCTTACTCCGGGCACCGGCATTCCCCTCGATGGGGGAGGCATCCTGCGGGTGGTCAACTTTTTTCCCAACGCGGGGAAGCGGTCGGATCGAACGGCCGTTTCACGGGGAGAGAACCTCGGGGATCCGGCCATAGAACTGGAGCTTATCCGTCCAGGCTTCGATCCCTGGCGAGGTTGGTACTACCTGAGGGAGGGTTTGCCCTTTCCCCTCGTTCAGGCCGGAGTCCGGCTCTGGCCCACCGAGCCGGTCTACCGACTCTACAGCGTTCTCACCGTGAACCGGGACCCCGGCGCCGGAATCGCCCTGATCGGCGCCCTGGCCATGTTCACGGGGGTACTCTTCGCCATGGCCTCCTTCTACTACAAACGGGCAAGAGGAGATCGCCCCGACATCCGCTGACGTCCCGCAACGGCCCTCGGCCTATCCTTCCGCCCTGGCGTTCTGCTATGATAAATACGAATGGGAAGGAGAAGGAAGGTCGATCAATGGACATCTTTGCAGCGATTGCCGAACAGAAAATAACCGAAGCCATCCACCGGGGCGAATTGGACAACCTCGCTTTGAAAGGGCAGCCGATCCGGGCTGAAAATCTCTCCGATGTCCCGGAAGAGCTGCGCATGGGATTCAAGATTCTGAAGAACGCCGGTATTCTTCCCGAAGAACTGCAGCTCAATCGGGAAATTATCACCCTGAGGGACCTGATCGAATCCTGCCGCGAGCCGGACGAGCGCAAGGAACTGAAAAAGACGCTCACTGCCAGACAGCTCCACTATGACATCCTCATGGAGAGAAATTTTTCCCGTCCCGTCTACCGGCAATACGAATCCAGGATCAGGAAAAAACTAGGCGTCTAAAACAGGCGAGAAAATCCGCATACGCAAAAGGCCGCATCCATCAGGATACGGCCTTTTTGCGTAAATTCAGAAAAAGCGGAGCCGGAAAATATCAGTTTCCCATGGCCGAAGAGTTAACCTGCCTGGCGCCGCCGAGGACTTTGCGGATGCGGCCGGCGATACCTTCGGCATCGAGACCGTAACGGGCCTGCAGCTGCTCCTGACTTCCCTGTTCGACAAAGAAATCCGGCAGACCGATGCATGCGATGCGGGGAGAGATTTCCTCCTGCGCCAGAAGCTCCATCACCGCCGATCCGAATCCGCCCTGAAGGACATTCTCCTCCACGGTGATGACCAGGCCGGTGCGGTTCGCTTCGGCAATCAGCAGATCCCGATCAAGAGGCTTGAGAAATCGCGGGTCGACGACCGCCAGCGACAGACCATCGTCCGCCAGCATCTGGGCCGCCTGAAGGGCCGGCGCCGCACAGGTCCCAATAGCGAAGATCACCCCGTCACTGCCATCCTGCAGCTTTTCGCCCTTCCCAATCGGCACCGGAGACGGCACATCGTTCAGCGGCAAACCCGAACCCACGCCCCGCGGGTACCGGTAGGCGAACGGCCCCTCGTGCCCCTGGGCGGTTGCCATGGCCCGACGCAGCTCCCGTTCATCGCGGGGGACCATGAAGGTCAGATTGGGGATATGGCGCAGATAGGAGTAGTCGAAAACCCCGTGGTGTGTGGGACCGTCGGCGCCGACCAGCCCCCCCCTGTCCAGGGCGAAGGTCACGGGGAGATTCTGCAGGCAGACATCGTGCAGAACGCTGTCATAGCCGCGCTGCAGGAAGGTGGAGTAGATAGCGACGGTCGGACGCAGGCCGTTGCAGGCGATACCGGCGGCAAAGGTGACGGCATGCTGCTCGGCGATTCCTACGTCGAAGAAGCGCTCGGGAAACCGCTGGGCGAACTCCTTCAGGCCGGTCCCCTCGAGCATGGCCGCGGTAATAGCGACGATACGCTCGTCTTTTTCCGCCAGTTCCACAAGGGTCCGTCCGAAAACCGCGGTATAACTGGGAGCGCCCCCCTTGCTCCCTTGAACCTCGCCGCTTTCACGGTCGAAGGGGCCGACTCCGTGGTATAGAGGCGGGTTCTCCTCGGCGGGGAGATATCCTTTCCCCTTTTTGGTGAGAACATGGACCAGAATGGGCCCCTTGAGCCGGGAGACGTTCTGCAGGGTCTGGATCAGCTCGTCGAGATTGTGGCCATCTAAGGGACCGACATAGTCGAAACCGAAGGCTTCGAAGAGCATCCCCGGGGTGAGAAATCCCTTGAGGGAATCCTCGGCCCGGCGGGCCAGAGAGAGAAGATCCTTGCCGAAACGAGGGACATGGCCTAGGAGGTTTTCCGTCTCCTTCTTGAACCGGATGAACAGGTCTGAAGTCATCTTACGGCTGAGGAAGGAGGAAAGAGCCCCGACGTTGGGCGAGATGGACATCTCGTTGTCGTTGAGAACGACAATCAGATCCTTTTTGAGGTGCCCTGCCTGGTTCAGCCCTTCGAAAGCCAGACCGGCGGTCAGAGAACCGTCGCCGATGACCGCGACGATCTTCTCAGTTCCGCCGAGTGTATCGCGGGCGGCGGCTATTCCGAGGGCGGCCGAGATGGATGTGCTGGAGTGCCCAACATCGAAACAGTCGTGGGGGCTTTCCTCCCGTTTGGGGAAGCCGCTGATACCCCCCATCTGGCGCAGCGTGCCGAAACGTTCCAGGCGGCCGGTGAGGAGCTTGTGGGCATAGGCCTGATGTCCGACATCCCAGATAATTTTGTCCTTCGGTGTATTGAGCACCCGGTGCAGGGCGATGGATAGCTCCACGACCCCCAAAGAACTGGCCAGATGGCCGCCGGTGCGCGAGACCGTATCGATAATTTCGGTGCGGATTTCTTCGGCCAGAGACTTCAGCTCGGCCTGGGAGAAGTTTTTCAGCTCGGCGGGCGAACCAAGGTCCTTCAAGAAAGAGCTCATTTTGAATCCTATCCCTCATCCCCGGAATTGATGGGATAAATGCTGATTTCGCGAGGCAAAAACCAATGCCCCGGATCTTATGCTTTTACGATCAGGAAGAACGGTCGACGATATAACTGGCGATGCTGCGCAGGGGCTCAGCCGATTCCCCGAGCGGATCGAGCGCAGTCAGTGCCACATCCCGCAGCTCCCGGGCCCGCTGCCGGGCCTCCTCCAATCCGAGAAGTGCGACATAGGTGGCCTTTTCCCGGGCCTGATCGCTGCCGACATCCTTGCCGAGCTGCGCCTGGTCTCCGACCACGTCGAGTATATCATCGGCCACCTGAAAGGCCAGCCCCGCCGCCTCACCGTAGCGGGTCAGTGCGGCGAAAACCCCTTCATCGGCGCCGCCGATCAGAGCCCCTGCTTGAACCGACGCCAGGATAAGGGCTCCGGTCTTGTGTGTGTGGATATACTCGAGGGTAGGGAAATCAATCTTTTTCCCCTCCGACTCCATATCGACCACCTGCCCCCCCACCATCCCCAGGGAACCGGCGCAGCGGGCAATGATATGCACCACCCGTCGGATAATCTCCGGATCAATTTTCCGGCTGGTCTCGGAATTGGAAAGGAGAATGAAGGCCTCGGTCAGCAGGGCGTCGCCGGCCAGGATGGCGGTTGCCTCGCCGAAAACCTTGTGGTTGGTGGGGCGGCCGCGGCGGAAATCATCGTCATCCATGGCCGGAAGATCGTCATGTATCAGGGAATAGGTGTGAATCATCTCCATGGCACAGGCAGCGGGCATCACCCGCGCAGGGTCCCCGCCCACCGCCTCGCATGCTGCGATCATCAGAATCGGCCGGATGCGCTTGCCGCCGGCAAAGATTGAATAGCGCATGGCCTTGTGAAGACTGGCCGGAAGGGTGCTCTCCCCCGGCAGTACGGATTCGAGTGCTTTATCCACCTGACTTATGCGGTGATCGAAATAGCTTTTCAGGTCCATGAACTCTCCAGGGGGGAATTCACTCCCCGATGAAATTCTCCACTTTCAGGTCGCCGTTCCGCCCTCTGAGCAGAAGCTCCACCCTGGTTTCGACGGCTTTGAGGGATTCGCGGCAAAGAGCGGCGCACTTCACCCCCTGCTCGAAGCACTCCAGCGCCTCTTCCAGTGAGAGTTCGCCGCATTCGAGCCGGGCCACCGCCTCCTCCAGCGCTTTCAGGACGGCTTCAAAGGATTCTTTTTCCGGCATAATTCCGCTTCCATTTTATCTGAATTCATCAGATGTAAGGGGTAAAGACCAGGATATTAAAAAGATAATTATCGCAACGGCCAGGGAGGGGAGTCAAGGCTTTTCCTCCCCTAACTCCCCGAACAGTTTCACCAGGGCCAGGGGGTCGATCCGGTCGCCCCGCAGTTTGCCTCCCCAATGCAGATGCGGTCCAGTCGAACGTCCGCTGCTGCCGACCCGTCCCAGAGCAGCCCCGGCCTCCAGGCGCTCACCTGTCCGGCAATCCACAGTATCGAGATGGGCATAGAGGGTATAGAGCCCTTCGCCGTGATCGAGGACCACCGTGTTCCCCGTGTAGTAGAGATCGCCGGTAAAGACCGCAATTCCCTCCGCCGCCGCCCTGATAGGGGTCCCCCGGGGGCTGCGGAAATCGACGCCGGAGTGGGGGGAGCGGGGTTTGCCGTTCAGGATGCGCCGCAGACCGAAAGAACTGCTCACCGGATCGCTCACCGGCAGGGAAAAGGTCTTCCAGAGAGCCGGGCGGTCCTGTCTTCCGAAAAGTTCGGTCAGCATTCTGTGCTCGCTGCCGATCCTTTCCAGAACGTCGGGATCGACGGGTTCGACCATTGCCTCCGGCAGAGTAAGTCGCTCCACCGGCCGAGATGAGCTGCGAACGACCAGTGTCGTCCGGTGAAAGGAAGTCCCGCCCCCTCGATCGACGACAGCGAGGGTGATTGGATAATCCCCCGCCGGAAGTTCGACATCGGTTCCCAGCAGTGCGGCGGCCCCGCTACCGGTCGGGGACAGATAGATCACACGTTCGTTGAAGCGGGCCACGGCCAGAGAAGGTGACGCGCCCTCCCAGCGCAGCAGGGCTACCCCGCCGCTGTCGACCGCCGGGGGGGACAGGACCAGGGCCGCCAGGGCCTGCCCTGGAAAGAAGAAAATCAGCAGAAACAGGCACCTCACTTGATCACCTCCTCAACGGCTGCCCGTGCGCTTCCGCGGGCGAACCGGATCCTCAGTCGGTCACCGGGAGCGAGCGTTCGGGCATCGCGCACGGCCCGCCCCCTCTTTTCGTCGAGGGCAATGGCGTAACCCCGGGCGAGGATACGCAGGGGAGAGAGGTCGTCCAGGCGACCGGCGAGAGTGGCGAGTCGGCCGTCCCCTTCCTTCAGGACATTTTTCATGGCCTGATGCAGACGGCGCTCCAGATCTTCCAGCCGTTGCCGGCAAAGGGAAATTCTCTGGACCGGGGACTGGAGACGGCGGGCAAGCCCCTCGACTTTTTCTCCGAGCAGATCGAGACGGCCGCGCATCTGTCCGTCCAGGCGCAGAATCAGATGATCCAGGTGCCCCTCGAGTTCGAGCCGGCTCTTCACCACCATCTCGGCGGCGGCACTGGGGGTCGGAGCCCGCAGATCGGCAACGAAGTCGGCGATGGAGTAGTCCACCTCGTGCCCGACCGCGGCAATGACCGGTATCGCCGAAGCGTGAATGGCCCGTGCCACGCACTCTTCATTGAAGGCCCATAGATCTTCCAACGATCCGCCGCCGCGGCCGACGATCAGAACATCGGCCTCCCCGAAACGGTTGAGGTCGGCGATCGCTTCCGCGATCTCCATCGCTGCCCCCTCCCCCTGCACCCGCACGGGCCTGAGCAGCACCCGCACCCCGGCATGGCGGCGGCGAAGGACATGAAGAATATCGTGAATGGCCGCACCGCTGGCGGAAGTGACTACCCCGACGGTTCCGGGGAAAGGCGGCAGGGAGCGCTTGCGTTCCTCGGCGAAGAGCCCCTCCGCGGCGAGTCTGCTCTTGAGCTGTTCGAAGGCAACCTGCAGGCTCCCCACTCCCCGCGGTTCGAGAGTCTCCACCACCAGCTGGATCTCACTGCGCTGGGAGTAGAGCGAAACCCTCCCGGAGCAGATCACTCGCATGCCGTTTTCGGGACGGAAGGGGAGGAGGCGGCTCTGGAGGCGGAACATGACGGCCCGGATCTGGGCTTTCTCATCCTTGAGTGAAAAATAGTAATGGCCGGAAGAAGGCGCAGCGAAGTTCGAGAGCTCCCCCTCGACCAAGACCTGGACGAAATTTTCCTCGACCACCTCCTTGATCAGAGAGGCGAGCCGGGAAACTGTCAGGATTTGTCGCGGATCTGCCATATAGCACCTACAACATATTGGGGTTGGGCATTGACATTTGCAACCGGATTCACTATATATGGAGCTTGTAAATTTTATCGAAGGAACTGCCATGCTGCAACCCTACGTGGTTACCGTCTCCAGTGAAAAAGGCGGGGTGGGAAAGACCACCCTGGCCACCAACCTGGCCATCTATCTCAAGGCGCTCAATGAGGAGATGCCGGTAACCCTCTTCAGCTTCGACAACCATTTTTCCGTGGACCGAATGTTCCGTATCGGCCGCCGTGAACCGCATGGTGACGTTCTGACTCTGCTCTCGGGGCAGAGCATCGAGGATGTGATCGAAACCGGAGAATACGGAGTCCAGTTCATTCCGTCCAGCCGCCGGCTGACCACCATCCGCCATCAGATCGAATCTCCCGAAATCCTTGCCCGCATTCTGGCCAATTCGAAGTTGAAGGGTATCGTCATCATCGACACCCGTCCTGACCTCGATATTTTCACCCGTAACGCCCTGTATGCCGCAGACCGGGTCATCGTACCCGTAAAGGATGCCCCCTCTCTTGAAAATTGCAGAAATCTTTACGACTTTTTCGATGAGCACGGGCTCTCGAGGCGCCCCCTGCGCATTCTCCCCTGCCTGATCGATTCCCGGATCCGCTATGATGGCCCGTTCAGGGACTCCTATCGACTGCTCAAGGGATATGCCATCAATCGCGGCTATCGGTGCCTGGAAGGGTTTATCGCGAAAAGCCCCAAGGTCGAATCCCTCAATACCAACCCTGAAGGGAAGATCTATCCCGTTATCACCCATGGCCGCGGAACCGATGTACACATTCAGTTCACCCATCTGGCACGCCAGGTCTATCTTGATGCCAAACAGGATGCACAGCGGAGGCTCGACAGGGTATCCGAGGAAGAAAAAAACCTGCTGGCGGAGCGGGATGCCGCCTACGGCGCGCGGAGGGACACGCTTCAACCGTCCTGCCTGCTCTGCGGCAGACGACTCGTTCAGGAAGACTCCATTGCCACGGCGGGGTACTACTGCGAAACGTCCGACGGAGGGGTTGCCGGCTACCTGGAGGAGGAGTGCTTCTCTACCACTGTTTTCCGCCATTTCTACCGTTCAAAGCGCGAAGTCGGGGCTTCCGATCCCCTGCGCGATCTGTTCCGGGAATCCGCCCAGCGTTCATACTTCGTGCTGCGCCGGGCTCCGAATACACGCAATTTCTATCAGCAGCAGCTCTCCTTTTACCGCTTCGACGAGGACGGCCTGGAGGTCTCCCATAAAACGATCGAACTGATGGAGCCCGAAAACCCCTCCTCCACTGGAGAAGAGGCCTGCCTCTACCGCCTGGCGGCCCACACTCTGTTGAACCAGGATGGCCTGCTGGGAGACGACTTCCTTCTGATCCGAAGGGTCTGCTCCGATTTCCCCGAAGAGATTCTCTACAGCGAGCAGCACGACCGTCTGAGGTCCGTTGCCGTAAGGATAGCGGCACAGCTGCCCTGAGCAGTTTTCAGTTTTCCACCGTCCCTGACTTTACCGGAGGAGAACCTGCGAGGCCGGAACCATATCGATCTCCTGCTCTCGCAGAAAATCGGAGGCGCGGCGCAATGCCTCGAGTGTCTGTGGATAGGGGTGGCATATCCCCACGGCATATCCCTGTCTGGCTGCCAGGGCGGCAAGACGCCGAATCTCCACGGATATCAGTTCCACATCCTGGACATTGTCGAGAAAGACATCCCGGACCACCGTCGGCAGCCCCGCCTTTCGTGCCTCCTCAAAACCCACCGAACGTCCGGTCGTCAGACTGTCCACGAAAAAAAGCCCCGCATCCTTCATCTCCGCCAGCACTGTCGCCATTTTTTCCCGGTCTTCGGTAAAACGGGACCCCATATGATTGTTGCCGCCCACCGCATAGGGGATTCTGTCAAGATAGCCTTGGAACCTTCTTCGGATCTCTGCTTTCGAATGCTCGACGAGCAGAGCGTCGTGTCCGGGATTGATATCGGGGAAATTCCGCGGTTCCATGGGAATGTGGATCAGCACCTCCCTGCCCCGGCGGTGTGCGAGGGTCGCGATCCTCGAGGCATTGGCTGTTCCCGGCAGGATGGCGAAAGTCACCGGCAGATCGATATCGAGCAGAGCCTGTGCCGAGACCATGTCCCCGCCGAGGTCATCCATGATGATGACCATTTTAGGCCTGCCTTTCGCCTTAACCACCGGTTCTTCTAGGGAGGGAGAAAAGCTGAGAACAGCCAAAAGACCCTCTCCGGAGATGGCTATCTTTCCGGATGGGGGGCTGGCTTCCAAATGCAGACTGTCGGAGATGCGCCGCATCCGCCGGTCAAGATCGGCAATGACCTCCGGCGGAGGGAATTCGCCCCGCGCTTCCATGCGAAGCTCCCCCTGTCCACCGGCCTCCACCCGGGTGAGAGGTGCCCCACTGCGCAGCAGGACGCTTTCAAGCTCCACACGGATGTCGTCGAGGATCTCCAGTTTCAACTCTGCACCCGGCGGTGCCGCCACCGGTCTGTAGGCATTGCGCAGATGCGAAAGCAACACCAGGCTGAGAACGAGAAATCCGGACACGAATAGCGCCGCAAGCAGCACCTTGGCCTGATGGCTCGGCATCTTCCGGATTGGTTTGCGATTGCCTTTTTTCTTTTTTCGAGAAGCCATGAAGAAGATAAAAAAAGGGAGGATGTCGCCATCCCCCCGGGTTGATGGTCAGAAGGAAGATCAGGCAGCCGTCCGGTCGAGAGCCTTGAAGATATGCCATCCCTTCAGCAGATCCAGGGCCCGCATCAGCTGGTAATCGTCACGATATTCCTCGTTGAGCTGGAACATCTGCCGTTCATCCTCTTCCGGCAGTTTTTCATCGGTTTTCTCCGGGGTCTCAAAATGGTTCTTGAGATCTTTTTCCCTGAAAAGCATCCCTTCCTTGGCTTCCTGTATTTCAATCGGGTTGACAAGGATATCGGGAATGATGCCCGTGGCCTGGATAGAGGTTCCGTTTGGAGTGTAGTACCGTGCGGTCGTAAGACGCAAACCCGAGTCGTCGGTTAATGGAATGATGGTCTGCACCGATCCTTTCCCAAAGCTCTGGGTCCCCATCACCACTGCCCGTCCATGGTCCTGAAGAGCGCCTGCGACAATTTCCGATGCACTGGCGCTGCCGCCGTTGATAAGAACGACCATAGGAAAATCGTCCTCGGTATTGTTGGGATGGGCGGAAAATTTCATCTGGGCCCCTTCTTCACGCCCTTCGGTATACACGATAAGACCGCCCGGCAAAAAGATGTCTGAAACTTTCACCGCCTGATCCAGAAGTCCGCCAGGGTTGTTGCGAAGATCGAGGATCAGGCCGCGCAGACTGCCGTTTTGAGAACGCAGCAGCTTAAGCGCATCGAGGAGGTCGTTGGCGGTGCGCTCCTGGAATTGGGCTACGCGCACATAGGCATATCCGTCTTCCAGCGTGCTGGATTTTACGCTCTTGACGGTGATTATTTCGCGGACCAGGGTGAACTCCTGTGGTTTGTCGAAGGACTCGCGCATAACAGTGATGGTGATTTTTGTCCCTTTGGGGCCGCGCATCATCTTTACGGCATCCATGATGCTGAGGTCCTTTGTGAACTGGTCCTCAATTTTGAGAATCTGGTCGCCCGCCTGCAGGCCGGCACGGTAAGCCGGCGTATCTTCAATGGGCGAAACGATCGTCAGAATGCCGTCCTTGATGGTTATTTCAATGCCCAAGCCGCCAAACTCGCCGCTGGTATCAATCATCATCTCTTTGTATATATCGGGCGGCATGAAGGCAGAATGGGGATCGAGAGAGGCTAGCATGCCGTCAATCGCCCCATAAATAAGATCCTTCATCTCCACCTCTTCCACATAACTTTTGCGTACAATGGAGAGGACATCTGTGAAAAGCTGAAGATCCTGATACTGAGGGGTCGCTTCGGCCGTGCCGATGCGATTGACCTTTCCGAAGGACATCCACCCCATGACCATGAAAATCATCGAAAGAATGATTAAGACCGGCCATTTTCCTCTTTTCATGCGTTTCCTCCGTGGCTGTAGCAATCAGCGGGGTGAGAGCCAGACAGCTGGATCGAGCGGAGTCCCTCGGTGTCTGATTTCAAAATAAAAACGGTCCTTTCCCTCAAAACCGGCCAGGGCGACAGGTTCGCCCTGCTTTACATTCTCCCCAACCTTCTTGAGTAAGCGGGAAGTCTGAGCGTAAAGAGTATAATAGCTCTCACCATGGTCCACAATCAGGAGATTGCCGAAGCCCTGGAATCGGTCTGCGAAAATGACCCGGCCCGACCACACCGCCGAGACCGGTTCATTCGCAGATATCGCAAGCTCATATCCTTGACTGTCGTAGAGAGTACCGAGTTCCGGATGCCGTCCGGTGCCGAAGCCGATCCTGACCGATCCCGATGCCGGCCAGGGCAAACGACCCTTCTGGCGGGCAAAAAGCCCAACCTTCTGAGTATACTCGGGGGGTGTTTCCGTTTCAAGTTTTTTGATCAGGACGGTCAAACGTGCTGCCCGTTGCCGCATTTCCTCAAGCAATCCGGAAAGAGCAACTTTATCATCGCGGATTCGGGCCAGAAGTCTGCTTTTGATCTCGATTGCCTTGTGCAGTGTTTCCTGCTCACCCTTTTTGGCAGCAAGAGATGCCTGCTGCTCTTGCTGAAGATCCTCAAGATGCCGCAACGAGGCTTCCAGTTCGCCGATCTGCCGACGGTAGGACAGAAGCAGTTCACGGTCGCTGCGGACGATTCTCCCCATATAGACGAACTCCCTGGCCATTTCAGTTGGGGATTCGGTGGCGAAGAGAGCTCTCAGAACTCCCATTTCACCACTTTTGTAGAGGGCCGAAAGGCGCCTTTTCACCCTTTTTTCCGTCTCCAGGATGGCTTTTCTCTTCGCTGTCGATTCCTTTTCTCTGGCGGCGATGTCCCGTTCAAGCGACGACAGGCGCCGGACGAGTGAAGAGAGTCGATCGTTGATGCGGCCCATTTCCCTTTCCACCGTTTTCAGATCGTTCGCCAGGGAACGCTCGGCGACGCTTTTCGCCTCCAGGTCTTTGGAAGCCTCCTCAATTCTCTTCAGAACCGATTCCAGTGAACGCCGACTCTCATCCAGACTTTCCCCCGCCAAAGCGCCGCCGATACCCACCAGGGTCAGCAAGATCACAAAAGACTGCAGAAAAAACTTCACAATTTCAAATCCGGACGAACTTGCGCAGGGAGATCAGGCTTCCAACGAAGCCGAGGAGCGTGCCGGCGGCAATTACCAGCAACTGCCAGGAAGAGGGGAGAAACGCAATTCCTTCCATGCCGGTAAGAGGCAGAAGCGCGTTCAAGCCTCTTCGCACAAAGAAAAGGAACAGCATGTAGGCTCCCCCCAGGGCCAGGATTCCCCCAATGGCCCCTTGCAGAGCTCCCTCCAGAAGGAAAGGCATTTTAATAAAAAGCGGTGTTCCGCCGACAAGGGTCATGATTTCCAGTTCGTCGCGACGGGCGTAAAGGGTGAGCTTAATAGTATTGGATATGATAAAAAGTGCGGCAAAAATCAGAAATCCGCCCAGGATCCCACCGGCCAGGCGCAATAGGGTCAAAAAGGACTCAAAGCGCTCCAGCCACTCCTGGCCGTATCGCACGTCAGACAGGGCCTTATTCTGCTTCAGGCGAACAACCACCGCCTCGACGCCCTGGCGCGTTCTGCTCGACTCGTGAAGGGCGATTTCAAGGGAAGCGGGAAGGATATCAGGATCGAGGCCATCGAGCAGGTCGGCATCCCCCGCAAGCCGCTTCCTGAAGCGATCGAATGCTTCCTCCCGGGAAACCAGGGTCACCTCCGCCACTTCGGGCAGATGCCGGATTTCTTCGATCCAGCCCCGAAGCTGGCGATCTTCGGGTAGGGCATCGAGGTATGCGACGACTTGCACCTCCTCGCTCCAATGCCCCGTGAGTTTCTGCACGTTGAGAACCACGAGGGCAAAAAATGCCAGGATGGCAAGGGCGACGGCAACCGTTCCGATGGCGGCAGCGCATAGAAACGGGCTCTGCCGCATATTGCGCAGGGCCCGATGGGCGACTAAGTAACTCAGGCGTTCAAACACAGTCTAACCTTAACATCGTGAAGAGTGAAAGCGAGACATCCGGTTGCGGGCATCATAATTGCGCCTCAAACCTCACGCCTCACGCATTTAAATCAGGGGGTGCGATCATCCACCAGCCGTCCCCCTTCCAGGGTAATGATCCGACGGGGGAAGCGGCGGATCATTTCCCGATCGTGGGTGGCTATCAGAACCGTCGACCCGCGGGCGTTGGCTCCCTTGAATAATTCCATGATCTCCGTGCTGATCCCTGCGTCCAGGTTACCGGTCGGCTCGTCCGCCAGCAGCACCAGGGGATCGACCACCAGGGCACGGGCAATCGCCACCCGCTGCTGTTCTCCTCCGGAGAGCTCCAGCGGATGCCGCTGCAGTTTGTGTTCCAGTCCAACGTATTTGAGGGTCTGATAGACTTTCTTGGCAACCTCATAGCGCTTGCGCCCCTGGACTTCCAGGGGAAAGGCCACGTTCTCATAAATCGTACGTCGGTTCAGCAGCTTGAAGTCCTGGAAAACAATCCCCAGCCTGCGCCGCAGCAGAGGAATATTGGCGGATACCATGCGGGTGATGTTCTGCCCATTGACCAGAATCTGTCCCCGGCTCGGCTTTTCGGCGCCGTACAGAAGCTTGAGCAGGGTCGATTTTCCCGCCCCGGAAGGCCCCGTGAGGTAGACGAAATCACCTTTGGGGATTTTCAGGGAAATATCCTCCAGGGCGGAGGAATCCTTCTGGTAGGCCTTGCAGACATTGTAAATCTGGATCATCCCCTACCACTCCCGGTAAGGTATGCCGTTGAGCCCGACCATATCGCTCGTGCTGTGCGGATCGTAACACCCTCCTTCGACCAGGTCACCCTCAATCGAAGGCTCGGGAGGAAGGCAATCCCATTCCGCCTCACGGGTGAAAGGATCGCGAGGAATGCCGCGGAGATATTTGTTCTCAACCAGTTCATCGAGGGATTCAGGATATCTGCCTTTATCGGCATAAAAAGCGTCGATGGAGTTGCGCATTTGATAAAGATCCTCCAGAAGAACCGTTTCCCGGGCGCGGATGACATGCCGCTGAACACTAGGAGCGGCAATGCTTGCCAGAATGCCGATGATCGTCATGACGATCAGCAATTCGATCAAGGTGAACCCCGCCTGCCTGCTCACTTTTTTATCTGCCGTATTTTCCATGTCTACCAAGAGTTGTAGGGAGTTCCATCCAGAGCGACGGCGTCGCTCTGCGAATAGACGTCGTAGACATCTTCGCCTCCCCAGACGGTCGATTCCGGGTCGTCAACGTAAGAACGAAGGCCCCACCCCTGATCATTCCGGTCGAAGGGATCCCGGGGGATGCGCCTGAGGTATTTTCGTTTGTACGGATACATCCCCCCCCAGTCCCTGCCCTCGAGCAGGTCTTCCAATTCCTTGGGATATCCGGTTTCGTTGATGGCCGGCGTATAAAACTGCTGTTTTCCAGGCTCCTTGCCGGAAGCTTTTTCGAAATCGGCCTTGTACTCGTCAATGGCGTTGCGGATTATCCTCAGGGAACGGCGAAGTTCGATCTCCTTGCTTCGCTTCACCGTGACTTCGGCCATGGGTAGAACCGCGGAAGCGAGTACCGCCATGATCGTCATGGCAATAATGAGTTCCAGTAAAGTCAGGCCCCTCCGTTCATTTCGGAGACGGGAGACAAAGCGTATCAAACTAGCGAACCTCCACGGCGATTCCCGCGGGTTGGACCTGCAGACGGTTGCCGGCCGGATCCCTGAAATTGAGCCGTTCCAGTCTCACCGTCCCCGCTCCTGCGGCTTGAGCCTCGAAGAACAGTCTGAAGAGGGTCCCTGCACCCGAGGCGCCCCGACCTCCGGCACCCTGTTTGTAGCCGATGATCAACTGGCCCTGCTCGCTGTTGGCACTGCTGGTGAAGATGGTCGATTGTCCGTCGGCCTTGAGAAAATCCCCCTCCTCGGCCCGAACGAATTCAAACCGCTGGGGATCATAAGCAACGAACAGAGGAGCACTGTAGAGATTCTTCACCTCGTCCACCACAACGTCAAGGGAAAAGGTTTCGCCGGCGTTGACCAGGGAAGGACCGGTGAGGAAGACCCTCGATTGCGACGCCGAGGGGATCTCGGCAGGTGGCAGTTCAACACGCTCCACCGCTTCCTCTTCCATGGCGGGAAGTTGCGAAGGCTTCTCAGTTTCAGAAGCGGCTTCCGTCTCGTCCACGGGCAACGGTTCCATTGGAGCGGGTTTTATCAGTGCCGGAGCGGCCGGCGCCGGCATTCTGTCGGCTTCCGGTTCGAAAACCGCGGCAAATGCGCCGAAAGTGGGACCGGCTTTAAGGTTGTCCTCACCTCCAGACCAGATACTCGCCACGTCGGCCCTTGGCAGGTCCACGCTCTTTACTATGTGAGGCGTGATGGAAAGAAGGATCTCACGCTTTTGCTTGTTCTTGGAGAAACTCGTCAGGAGATCGCCGATAACCGGGATCTCACCGATGAAGGGGAACGTGTTCCGGGTATTCGTTAAATCATCCCGGATGAGGCCGCCGATGATGGTCTGTTCGCCATCCTTGAGGGTCAGGACGCTTTGGGCGTTGGTCGTGGTAATGGTCAGGGCGATCGATCCGTTAGCGGTCGTCTGGCGGTCCGAAACACTGCTGACTTCAAGGGTTAATTTTGTCACGATCGAATTATCCAGTTGGATGGTCGGCTCGACATCAAGCTTCACCCCGACATCGATGTACTGGATGTTGTCGGTACTGGTTTCGTTGGTAGTGGTTACGGTGATGACAGGCTCGCGGGTACCGATATGGACTTTGGCTTTATCCTTGTTTTTTACACGAATTTTTGGATTCGCAAGAATCTCCGAATCGGTGAGGGTCTTGGCGAAATTGAACGTTGCCGTGGGCAGGGTGTAAAATGATTCCAGGCTGCTGAAGCTGCCGACGAGATTTGAGGTATCAGTTCCCGGCGAAAGAGTGTCGGCAACGATGTTTCCGGCCCCTGTTGTAGTCCGTTTCGCCATTCCTGCGCTGATCGCATACCTGCTCAATTCGGGTCCGATCCTCAAATCATCTCCGTGATTCACCTCCACCAGTTCCAGATCGAACACCACCTCCGAATCAGCCCGGTCCGCGGCCTCGATGATCTGCCGCGCCAGATTGATCACCTCGGGATTTTCCCGGATAACCAGGGCATTGAGTTCCTCGTGGACATAGACCTTGCGCAACTGCAGCATGGTGCGCAGCAGATTGACCGCTTTCTTGGCATCGATATTGGAAAGATAGAAGGTCTGAATGATCTGGTCCCCGAACTGCTTCTCCTTCTCCTTGGTCTTGGGATAAATGATGATGGTTTTGGCGTTCAGAACCTTCTTTTCAAGATTCTGCATATTAAGCAGAAGCTGCAGAGCCTGGGCGAAGGTGGCATCTTCCAGATAGACGGAAACGCCTCGGGCTCTGACATCGTCATCGAAAATGAAGTTGATTCCGGACAGCCTGGAGAGGATATTAAAGACATCCCGGACGTCGGCGTTCTTGAATTTGAGGGTGATTGGCTTTTCAGATTTCACATCGAGTTCGAAGCCGTCTATGACCGTTCGTCGCTCCTTCTTCAGAATTTCCATCAGCTCCCGCGCCCGGACATTGCCGGGGTCGAGCTGCAGGGCCAGGTCCAGATTGTTTTTCGCCTGCAGGACGCGCCGGCCACGATGGAATTCCTCGGCCTCGGTGACGAGTTGGTGGGCTCGTATCACCTCCTGCACTTCCTCCAGCTCCCGGTCGGCGACTTCCAGCGTCGGGTCCAGGTCCAGCGCCGTGCGGAATTCCGCCACCGCCTCGGCATACTGCTTTCCTTCGGTCAGCAGACGACCATTCTTCAAGTGCTCCCGGGCAGCCATTGTTCTGGCCGCTGCGAGCTTGGCGCGGTACTCGTGTCGCTGGGGTTCCTTGGCAGCCGCCTGCGAATACTTGAGTACGGCTTCGTCATAGTTCCCCTGCAGCACAGCCTCTTCCCCGGCCTTAAAGGCCCTGTGGCCGGCGCACCCGCTCAGGAACACCAGCAGCAGGCAAGCAAAAACGGCCTTCATTACCTGCAATTTATTCATTAGCAGCCCCTCCCGGTGGCGACATGTCATTTTCCGTCTCCCCTTCTTCCCCCGACGGGGGCTCATCACTACTCTCCTCGCCCGGCGGATAGCCGTTCTCTCCCTCTGCCGGAGGAGGGGTCAGACCGTTCCCTTCATCCCCGGGCACATCACTGCTTTCTACTGCCGGCGGAAAGCCGTCTTCGCCCTCCGGCGGAGGTGGGGACCAATCTTCCTCCGGCTCCACCGGCATCTCTCCTGGATACGCCGCACCGCCTTGATCCTCCGAAGGGGCGGCGTCCGCCCCGAACCGGGAAAACGGCCGGGAAAACGGTCGGATCGGCGGACGGGGCCTCAAGGGCACCAGCGGCGCCTGCTCCACAAGCGGAATCGAGATGGTGCGCGGGTCCTCTCTTCGGCGAATGACGAGCATCTCCGGGGTAAGACTTGAGACGTGGAATTCGTTTCCCTTTCCGAAACTTTCCCCCTTCTTCACCAGAAAGATTTCCTCTCCCGATGAAAGGAAGATCGTTTTCACATTCTCCTTTTCCAGAAATCCGAGAAACGTGAAGCTTGCCAGTTCTCTTTCCACCTCAGGCGGCACGGGGGCCGGTTCGATGGTCTCGAGGGGGGGTGGTGGAGGCGCAACCGGAGGTTTCACGATCTTCGGCGGAGGGGGGGCCACCCGGGGATAGTTGAAGATGTCCCTCTGGTAACCCGCGAATCGCTCCCTCTCCCGGGTCAGCAGATCAAGGCGAACGCGAGAATCCCCGGCGGGCGCGTCGGCCGGCCCTTCCGCAACCGGGCGGCGGGGAGCAGGCGGTTCGACCGTGGTTGTCGCAACCTCTTCGGGGCGAGGTGAAGCCCAGAAGGCATACGCCAGCGCCAGAACGAAAACAACAGCCAGGACGGCCAGCACTTGTTTCTGCCTGCTCATGGGATGTCCGTTTTGAAATAGGTCGTGAGGCGCACGCGCAGGTTCACGTCTCCTTCCTTCGATTTGCCTTCGCCGCCGCTAAGGGAAAGCTCCTCGATGGCAATCAGGCGGTCGGACTGTTCCAGCGAATAGACGAACCTCTTGATCTGACCGTAATCCCCGCTTACCGAAAAATCCAGGGTGTAACGCAACAGCCCTTGACCGGCAACCTCCTTGGGATCATATCCGATCCGGTCGATAGACAGTCCGGCCTTCCCAGCCAGGGAGAAAATTTCACCGATCAGTGCCGTGAATTCCGTCCGGGGAGGAATCGCCGTCCGGAATTGACCCAGGTCCTCTACTCCCCGTCGATAGATTTCCCGGGGACTACCCGCGGCTGCCCCGGTCTGTCCGGTCAATCGAACCTCCCGCACCTGCGACTGGCGTTCTATGTAGCGGCGCTCAAGGGCGTCTAGCCTTGGAGCCACGACGTTGCTCATGACAACGTATGCCGCGATATTCAGGAGAATCAATCCAACGATCAGAATGGGGATTCTCCTGTTCAGCCTCCAGGCGGTGAGAAGGATCGATTCTCTGGCCATCAGAAAGCCTCTCTCACGGCAATGGTAAACCCTATGTCTCCCTGGCCGCCATTTCTGCCCTTCCCCCCCTCCCGGGCCTGCTGCAGAAGGTAGGCATCGCTGAAATGAGAGGACTGGATGAGATTATCCAGGAAACGTTTCAGATCCTCGACCCTGCGCGCTGCTCCGGTCAGGTTCAATGATCCGCTTTTGTAGTCGGGTTGGATCCCGCGAATAATCACCTTGTCGGGAACGACTTCCTCAAGATGGTCCAGAAGAGCGGTCCATCGAAAACTGTCCTTGATCAGGACCTCGTTGGCAAACGTGATCTCCTCCAGAGTCTCCTCATAGGCGGCGGGACTGAACGCGGCAGCAGTCTCCTGCCGCCCCGCCAGCTCCCTGTCGAATTCAGCCAGCCGCTCCTGGAGTTGCCGGGCCTGTGACTGACTGCGAAGGTAAGAAGCAAGGTTGAACACCAGCAGCAGAACCAGCAGCGCGAACAGGATGGAATAAATGCCGTAGAGAGCGCGACGATTGAGATAAGATCGGCTGGCAAGATTCAGAGAGAGTTTCATATCGTCACCATCACATCATCCGCTCCGCGGCGCCTATGGCCGCGGCCAGGCATGGGGACCGCCAGGACGGGAGGTCGAGAGAACCCGGTGTCAGCCTCTCCAGGTGCGGATTGAGCAGCACCACTTCCCGCTCGAATGCTGAAGTGAGCGCTTCCATCAGGGGCTCGCTCTCTTCCCAGTCATTGTGCGTGAAAACGGTTGCCCGCCGAAAGCCGGAATATTTTTCCCGACAACCGACCATAGTAAGATTGAGTTCCCGGAAGACCTTTGCGGGGCTCGCCTCCACCTCCCGGACACGGTGGAAGACGAGTACCCTTGATTGAAAAAACTGGAAACTCAAAGAACTTCCCTCAATCCCCACCAGAATGAAATTATCTCCAAGGTCGAGCCGGGGACGGTAGTAATTATACAGGTGCAGGGAATGAAAATCGACCACGGTCGGATTATAGCCGGCTTCCGTGATAAGTTCCTCGTACTGTTCGAGAACCTTTCCCGACATCAGGGAAACAATCAGGCGTTGACGTCCCGTATCGCTCTTCTCCAGAATCTGGTAATCCAGCCGGACATCTTTCGGGTCGAAAGGGAGGCTGCTTTTGAGTTGCCATCTGAGCACTTCCAGCCCCTCGTCCTTTGTTTTGAAAGCCGTCTCCACTTCAGTCAAAATGATTTTGCCTGCGGGTTCGGGGAGAGAGAGCGCTATTCTTTCCTCACGTCCGGACAGCGGACCCAGTACTTCGTGCAGGGCATCCATGAAAGAGCTTAGATTCAGGATGTTCAGTTCGCGGAAGGATGGAGATACCACCCCCTCTGCCAGCGAAACAATACGACCGCCCGTCAGAGACGATCCCCGGCCCTTGCGGTGCAGGGCTACCGTCCGGAGTTCTTCGGCTCTAACGTCAAGTCCCAGATAGGTGCGACGGATCACGCTTTCTCCACCTGCTCGACAAATGTTACACGGTTGATTTCCTTGAGGGTTGACACACCCTCGAAGACCTTCTCCAGTGCCGCCTCCCGCAGAAAAACGGTGCCTGCCTCGCGGGCGGCCTTCTTCAAGCGGGTCACCGGCGCCTTGTTCACGATCAGTTCACGAAGTTCGTCGTTGAGATCGAGCAGTTCGACAATGGCGCTGCGCCCGTGATATCCAAGGCCGTGACACTCCTCGCATCCCGCCCCCTCGTGAAAATCAAAATCCCGGTAACGTTCGAAATTGAGGCCCGACTCCTCAAGGGCCTGGCGGTCATGGCGAACCTTCTCCTTGCAATGGGGACAGATTCTGCGCACCAGCCGTTGGGCGGCCACACAGTTCAGGCAGGAGACGAAATTGTAAGGATCGATTCCCATGTGTAAAAATCGCCCCAGCACGTCAAATACATTGTTGGCATGCACGGTGGTAAAGACCAGGTGTCCTGTCAGGGCCGACTGTACGGCAATCTGGGCCGTTTCCGGATCGCGGATCTCGCCGACCATGATCTTGTCGGGGTCGTGGCGCAGAATGGACCTCAACCCCCGGGCGAAGGTCAGCCCCTTCTTCTCATTCACAGGGATCTGCACGATTCCCTGGAGCTGGTACTCGACCGGATCCTCGATGGTGATGATCTTTTCCTCTTCATTGTTTATCTCGGAAAGGGCGGCATAGAGAGTTGTCGTCTTTCCGCTGCCGGTCGGTCCGGTCACCAGAACCATCCCGTAAGGTTCCCGGATCATGCGGCGGAGACGTCCCCTCTCACGCTCACTGATGCCGAGAGCTTCCATGGTGAGCCCCTTCAGATCGGAAGCGATAGTTTCTTTGTCCAGGATTCGTATGACCGCATCCTCGCCAAAAATACTGGGCATGATGGAGACACGGAAATCGATGGACTTATTCCCCATTCGGACCTTGAAGCGGCCGTCCTGGGGAATGCGCCGCTCGGAGATGTCCAATTCGCTCATGACCTTGATGCGTGAGATGATGGGGCTCTGAAAGCGGCCGTCGAGAGGTTCGGTGGCTCGATAGAGGACTCCATCCACCCGATACTTGATGATGACACCTTCTTGACCGGATTCGATATGGATATCGCTGGCCCGCTTGTTCAGGGCATCGAAAAGAGTCGAGTCGATAAGCCTGATGATGGGGCTGGTATCGGCGGTCAGCTTTTCGATGGAGAGAACTTCCTCTCCCTTTTCTGTTTCCTTCACCAGCTGCAGCTTGAAATCCTCCGAAACCTCCTTGAGGACCCGCTTCGAGCCTTCCCCACGCTCAAGCAGACGGACGATTTTCCCGGAGGCGGCAACCTGCGGAATGAGCGGAATATCGAGGAGCAGTTCGAGATTGTCGAGTGCGGCCACATCTGTAGGATCGGCTATGGCGATGACCAAACCATCCTCCCGGCGGAGTATAGGAAGAAAACGATATTGCATCGGCAGACCCGCGGGAAGAGAGGCCACCAGTTCCGGGTCAAGAGCGAATCCTTCGAGATCGCGATACTCGAGCTGGAACTGTCGAGCCAATGCCTGGGCCAGAATGTCCTCGCTGAACAGTCTCTCCGCTGCTCCTGTTTCGCCGAATCGCCCTTTGGTCACCATCATGCGTTCCAGGATCAATGACACTTCGGCGGGGGCGATAGCGCCCATCTCCACCAGAATCTCACCGATCTTCTTGCGTTCAAAATTCATTCCGGCAGCTCCCTACCGAACAGTTCCGGCCAACTGAAAAATGGGGATATACATGGCCACCACGATTCCGGCGATTAGCAGGCCCATGGTCAGCATCATCATAGGTTCAATGAGGGTCGTTAGACGGTCGAGCCGCCTCTCCACCTCTTCCTCATAATATCCCGAGACATCTCCAAGCATTTCGGCCAGCGAACCGCTGGCCTCCCCGACTCCGATCATACGAAGCGCAATGACCGGAAAAAAACCGGACTGCTCAAGGGCGGCGGAAATAGCCGTCCCCTCCTCCACCTTGCGGATGGAGCCGGTAAGGGCATTCTCAAGAACACGGTTGTTCAGAGTGCCCCGAGACATCTGCATGGCCTGCACCGCCGGAATGCCGCTGGCCAGGGTGGTGCCGAAGGTCCGGCAGAATCCGGACAGGGCGTAATCGACCATGAGGGCGCCGAAAAAAGGGATAAGCAGTTTAATGCGATCGAGAAGCAGAGCGCCCCGCTCCGTACGCAGGAACAGACGCAATACAATAACGGCGGCTACCAGAAGCGGCAGGATAATGGGCAGCCCCCGTGTCAACCCTTCCGCCGCCGCGATCACAACCCGTGTCAGCAAGGGAAGTTCGACGTCGGCGTCAGCGTAAATCTGGGTGAAGCTGGGGATAACGTAAAGCATGAGAAACAGCACAACCGTTACCGCCGCGAGGCTCAGGAGAATGGGATAAAAGGAGGCGCTCCTCACCTTCGCCTTAAGAGATTCGACCCGTTTCTGGTAGACGATATACCGACCAAGGGTGACAGGCAGATCACCGGTGCGTTCGCCGGCCTTGATCGAGGCCACATAGAGATAGGGAAAGTAGCGTGGAAATTTGCCGAACGCCTCGGACAGGGCACTCCCTCCCTTGATATCATCACGGATCTCGCGCAGGGTATCGAGCATTCCCCCGGCTTCCATCCGTTCGATGAGGGTATCGAGCACCTGAAGGATGGGCAGGCCGGAACGGAGCAGGACCAGAAGTTCCTGGTTGAAGGAGAGAAATCGCCT
>NZ_KI421421.1:475036-475775 GCF_000472285.1 Desulfuromonas sp. TF | reverse complement strand
TAGAACCCCTGCTCCTCAAGACTCTCCTTGAGAAGCTGCCGGCTGGGCGAGTCGAAATCCTTCTCGACCACCCTTCCGGCCGCCGAAACGGCCGCGACCGCCCTCCAGACCGGACAGAAACTGCAGGGGACGTTTTCTGATACGGAAAACATAGAACCCCTGCTCCTCAAGACTCTCCTTGAGAAGCTGCCGGCTGGGCGAGTCGAAATCCTTCTCGACCACCCTTCCGTCCGCGGTTCCTATTTTGCAATGGAAGCTTGGCATAAGGAACTTATATACCATACTTAAGTTGGAATTCGAATGAAAAGGACAAAGAAAAGGCGTTACCTTGTACAATCTTATCATGTGGCGGCGACGCCGGGAGGATCGAACGGAATGGAGGAATGGTTTGTAGATGGTAAGTTACGGGTCGAATGTCCTTTCAAAGAAAAAAGCGGCTCCGAAAGGAGCCGCTTTTTTCTTCTTTGAACTGGCGGGGCTGACGGGACTTGAACCCGCGACCTCCGGCGTGACAGGCCGGCGTTGTAACCGACTCTACTACAGCCCCCTATGAGACAGAAAATAGGAAACAGAAAATAGTCAAGAAGTGGAGACTGGAGGGCTATTTTCGGTTTCCTATTTTCCAGACACGACCGCTGCCTTCCGGCAATGGTCTCGCTGATTTACTGTACCGAATCTTTCAGAGCCGTGACCCTCGGCTTGTAAGGCCGATGCTCTCCCAGCTGAGCTATTCGCCCGA
>NZ_KI421421.1:471103-475026 GCF_000472285.1 Desulfuromonas sp. TF | reverse complement strand
GGTTTCCTATTTTCCAGACACGACCGCTGCCTTCCGGCAATGGTCTCGCTGATTTACTGTACCGAATCTTTCAGAGCCTTACCCGCTTTGAACTTGGGAGACTTCGCAGCAGGAATATTGATCTTCTCGCCAGTCTGGGGATTCTGACCGGTCCGGGCAGCACGCTCGCCAACGCTGAAGGTGCCGAACCCCACCAGGGCCACCTTCTCACCAGCTTTCAAAGCTTCAGTAATAGCGTCGGTAAATGCTTTGAGAGCCTTTTCGGCATCGGTCTTGCTCAGCCCCGCCTTCTCTGCCATCGCATTAACAAGGTCCGCTTTAGTCACAACATACCTCCACCTAATTAAGAGATTATTAAAGCCCCGCTGAAATCGCTGTACTTATATCAGAACTTTAAAAAGAGTGTCAAGAGAATATTTGCCGCTCAACCTTAATGTCTCAGCGGTTCTTCGGACCCGGCCGCTTCACCTCGTTCCGTTATGGGGGAAATTGTCGCGGGAACCTCCAGGGCCTCCTCTAGAACCTGATCCATGTGAGCCACGGGAATTATGGTCAAGGCCTTTGATATCTGGGGGGGCACCTCTTCCAGATTCTTTTCATTATCTTGAGGGATGAGAACCCGGGTAATGCCGGCGCGCTTGGCCGCAAGGAGCTTTTCCTTGAGCCCGCCGATGGGCAGCACCCGGCCCCTGAGGGTTATTTCGCCGGTCATGGCCAGATTCCGGTCCACGCTCCGTCCCGTCAGGGCGGATGCCAGCGCAGTGGCGATCGTGATGCCGGCGGAAGGGCCGTCCTTGGGGATGGCTCCCTCGGGTACATGGATATGGATATCCACCTTCTGGTAGGCATCCTTCTCGATACCCAATTCACGCCACCGGGAACGGACGTAACTCATGGCGGCCTGGGCGGACTCCCGCATGACTTCTCCCAGTTTGCCGGTCACGGTAAGTTTTCCCGATCCGGGAAGGACAGCCGTTTCAATGGTCAGCAGCTCACCTCCCACCTCTGTCCAGGCGAGACCGGTGGCCAGACCTGCCCTGCTTTCCTCTTCCCGGATGCCGTAACTATAGCGGGGCACGCCGAGATATTTTTTGACCTGCTGAGCGTTGACCGAAAAACGTTTTTTCTTGTCCGTGGACTTGACCACTTCGCGCGCGATCTTGCGGCAGATATTGGCAATTTCCCGCTCAAGGCTGCGAACGCCGGCTTCGCGGGTGTAACGGCGGATGATCTCGAAGAATGCCGAATCCGAAAAGCTAACCTGTTCGTCCGACAGTCCGTGCGCCTCAAGCTGTTTCCGGAGTAGGTAGCGTTTGGCGATATGGAGTTTTTCCTCCTCCGTGTACCCCTCGATTCGAATCACCTCCATCCTGTCCTGAAGGGGGCGAGGAATGGAATAGAGGTTGTTGGCGGTAGCCACGAAAAGAACGCTGGAGAGGTCGTAATCGACATCCAGGAAGTGATCCCCGAAGGTATTGTTCTGTTCAGGGTCGAGCACCTCCAGCAGGGCGGATGACGGATCACCTCGGAAATCGGTGCTCATCTTGTCGACTTCGTCCAGGAGGAAAACGGGATTTTTCACTCCCGCCTTGCGCAGGCCCTGTATCACCTTGCCCGGCATGGCGCCGATGTAGGTGCGTCTGTGTCCCCGGATTTCCGCCTCATCGCGCATGCCTCCGAGTGAAATCCGGACGAATTTACGCCCCAGCGCCTTGGCGATGGATCGTCCCAGGGACGTCTTTCCGACGCCGGGGGGACCTACCAGGCAGAGGATGGGGCCCTTTATCTTCTTGACCAGAGCCTGCACCGCCAGATATTCGAGGATCCTCTCCTTGACCTTTTCCAGACCGTAATGATCGGCTTCGAGGATCGCTTCAGCATGTTCGACATCAAGTTGGTCCTTGGTCCCTTTTTTCCAGGGAAGAGAAACCAGCCAGTCGATGTAATTGCGAACAACCGTGGCCTCGGCGGACATGGGAGACATCATCTTGAGCTTGCGCAGCTCTCCCATGGCCTTCTCGGTGGCCTCTTTGGACATCTTCTTCTTGTCGATTTTCTCTTCAAGCTCGCGGATCTCCTGCTTGAACTCATCCTTTTCGCCGAGTTCCTTCTGGATGGCCCGCATCTGCTCGTTGAGATAATATTCCTTCTGGCTGCGCTCCATCTGGCTCTTGACCCGGCTGCGAATCTTCTTCTCGATCTGCAGGATCTCGACTTCGCGCTCCATGATGGCCAGAAGATGTTCAAGTCGCTGGAGGGGGTCGGTCTGGGCAAGCACCTCCTGCTTGTCGGCGATACGGACACCGAGATGAGCGATGATGGTGTCGGCCAGGCGCCCGGCCTCGGACATTCCCCCCACGGAAGAGACGATCTCCGGCGGCACCTTTTTGCTCAGATTGACGTAATTTTCAAAAGTGTTGTTGACACTCCGAATGAGGGCCTCGAATTCGGGCGAGTCGACGGGTTGATCAGGAAGAGACTCAATCTCAACAAACAGGCTCTCTTCCCTTGGCACGAAAGTGTCGATCCGGCCGCGGCTCTTTCCCTCGATCAGAACCTTGACCGTGCCGTCGGGAAGTTTCAGCATCTGGATAATCTGTCCGAGGGTGCCGACATCATAGATGTCTTCGGATTCAGGATCGTCAACCTTTGGATCCTTCTGGGTGGCCAGAAAGACCATTTTGTCGGTTTCCATTGCCCCCTCGAGGGCATGAATGGAACGCGGACGGCCGACAAACAGGGGGGTGACCATATAGGGAAATATGACGATGTCGCGCAGGGGAAGAAGGGGATAGAGCGTCTTTTCCCCACTGTTTTCCTGAAGGTCAGTCATAGCTCTCCGCTCGTATTGGAGGAAAAAGGGCAGCCTGAAATCTCAGCCGGGAAAATCCACTGAGCTACAGCCTCGACTCACCTTATGCTTCACGCCGATTCAGCACATTCGTAGAGCACAATGGGATTAGCTTTGTTGAGAATGACGTCTTCGCTGATAACCACCTCCTTGACCCTGTCCTGAGAAGGTATATCGTACATCACGTCGAGCATGGCATTCTCTAGAATAGACCGCAACCCCCGCGCTCCGGTTTTTCTTTTAAGCGCCTGGCGGGCAATAGCCACAAGGGCTCCGTCGGTAAACTTCAGATTTACCTTCTCCATTTCAAAGAGCTTCTGATACTGCTTCACCAGGGCATTCCTGGGCTCCTTGAGAATCTGGATAAGAGACTCCTCGTCAAGCTCATCGAGGGTTGCCACGACCGGAAGGCGGCCGACGAATTCGGGTATCAACCCGAACTTGAGCAGGTCGACCGGTTCGACACGCGCAATGATCTCGCCCAGATTCTGCTCCTCTTTCAGGCGAAGTTCGGCTCCGAAACCCATGGTTTTGGCCCCGGTGCGTTGCGCGATGATGGTTTCAAGGCCGGAAAAAGCTCCACCGCAGATAAAGAGGATATTGGTCGTATCGACCTTAAGGAATTCCTGCTGGGGGTGCTTGCGTCCGCCCTTGGGCGGGACACTGGCCATGGTCCCTTCGATGATCTTGAGCAGAGCCTGCTGGACCCCTTCGCCGGAGACGTCCCGGGTGATCGAGGGGGAATCGGACTTGCGGGCGATCTTGTCGACCTCGTCGATGTAGATAATCCCCTTCTGGGCCCTCTCGAGGTCATAGTCGGCGGCCTGAAGGAGGTTGAGAATGATATTTTCCACATCCTCGCCGACGTAGCCGGCCTCAGTAAGATTCGTGGCGTCGGCGATGGCGAAGGGAACATTAAGCACCCTGGCAAGCGTCTGCGCCAGAAGGGTTTTGCCGCTGCCTGTGGGGCCTAGCAGAAGAATGTTGCTCTTCTGCACTTCCACCTCTTCGGACTTGGCCGAGTACTCCACCCTCTTGTAATGGTTGTAGACCGCCACGGACAGGACTCTTT
>NZ_KI421421.1:468406-471093 GCF_000472285.1 Desulfuromonas sp. TF | reverse complement strand
CACTTCCACCTCTTCGGACTTGGCCGAGTACTCCACCCTCTTGTAATGGTTGTAGACCGCCACGGACAGGACTCTTTTTGCCCGTTCCTGGCCGATCACGAAATCGTCTAGTGTATCCTTGATTTCGGCGGGCCGGGGGAGTCGACCGGCCCCCTTGGCCGTCGAATCTTCAAGCTTGGCCTCTTCGGCGATGATGTCCTTGCATAATTCGATGCATTCGTCGCAGATATATACGGCAGGACCGGCAATAAGCTTTTTAACCTCATCCTGGGCCTTGCCGCAGAACGAGCAGCTGAGCTGTCCTGATTTACTGTCATTCTGACTCACTAAAGCGCCTCCGTGCTGATAAAAGTCAGCTTTTTCTCTCTACTATGCTGTCAATGATACCATAATTTTTCGCGGCGTCGCTAGCCATGAAAAAGTCCCGTTCCGTATCCAGGGACACCCGCTCCATGTCTTGACCGGTGTGGCTTGCCAGGATTCCGTTGAGGGTGTCTCGCAGCTTGAGAATTTCTTCCGCATGAATCTTGATGTCGGAGGCCTGTCCCTGGAACCCGCCAAGGGGCTGGTGGATCATAATTCTCGCATGCGGCAGTGCAAAACGTTTCCCCTTGGTCCCCGCGGCCAGGAGGAGGGCTCCCATACTGGCAGCCTGACCGACGCAGATGGTGGACACGGGAGCTTTCAGATACTGCATGGTATCATAAATCGCCATGCCGGCGGTAACCACTCCCCCGGGAGAATTGATATACAGATGAATATCCTTCTCGGGATCTTCCGATTCGAGAAAGAGCAGCTGGGCAATAATGAGGTTGGCCATGTGGTCCTCGATGGCGCCTCCCAAAAAGATGATCCTGTCCTTGAGCAGACGGGAATAGATGTCGTAGGCCCGTTCTCCGCGACCCGTCTGCTCCACCACCATGGGGATGAGAGTCATTTGCATCACTCCTTTTCCTCGCCCTGATCCGACTCCGCCAGGCTCGCCTTGTTCACCTCTTCAACGGTCGAATTATCGAGCAGGAAACGGACCACCTTTTCTTCGGCGATCTGCATAATCAGCCCGCGGCGGGCGTCATCGCCGGCATAGTGCTTCTTCACCGCATCCAGGGGGGCGTTGGCCATGGCGGCAATCTCCTCGAGCTTACCATCGATCTCGGAGTCCTCAACCTTGAGATTCTCCTGCTTGGCCACAGCCTCGAGAATCAGGCTCCCCTGGACCTGCTTTACCGCTGTCTCCCGATACATCTGCTTGAAAGAATCTTCGTTCAAACCGAGCATCTCCAGGCTCATTCCCTGCGACTGCATGCGATTGCGCACGTTCCCCAGCATATAATCGAGCTGGTTCGACACCATCGCTTCGGGGACCTCCACCGGATTGCGCTCGATCAGTGCGTTCATCAGCCGCTCGCGCAGATCGCCATCGATGCGGTTCTTTTCCTGGGTGCGATAACTGGTGTCGATCTCTTCCCTCAGCTTGTCAAAACTCTCCAAGCCGAATCCCTTGGCGAACTCGTCATCAAGTTCGGGCAGGACCTTTTCCTTGATCTCCCGCAGGCGCACCTTAAAAGTAGCAGGCTTGCCGGCAAGCTCCTTGTTCCCGTACTCCTCGGGAAAGGTCACTTCGATTTCCCGTCCTTCTTCCCGCTTCATTCCTTCCAGCTGCTCTTCGAAACCGGGAATGAAGGATCCCGAGCCGAGCTCCAGAACGTGACCTTCGGCCTTGCCCCCCTCAAAGGCTTCGCCGTCGACAAACCCTTCAAAGTCGATGACGACAAAATCGCCGCCCCTGGCCTCTTCCCGCGAGGAGACCTCCATCTGGGATCGGCCGACGCGCAACTCCTCGAGCCGGTCCTTGACCACTTGGGGCTCGGGCTCGAAGCTTTCCTTTTGCAGGATGAGACCGGTATAATCCTTGACTTCGATTTCGGGTTTTACTTCAACTTCCGCCTCATAAGAAAAGGCCTTCCCTTTTTCCAGAGGACTGCTTTCCACAATCTCAGGATCGGAAACGGCCGAGATTCGATGCTCCACCAACGCCTTGAAGTAAGAATCGTTGATGAGGCGTCCCAATACCTGTTCCTCCATCTGGGGAGCATAGTACTTCTCGAGAACGGCCTGGGGAATCTTGCCGGGGCGAAAGCCCTTGACCTTGGCGGTCTTGGCGATCTTCTGATAGGTCTTGCGGATTTCGGCATCCACCTGTTCGGCAGCCACTTCGAAGGAGAGCTTCTTCTTGATGCTGCTGACGTCTTCTATCTGGACATTCATGACTTTACCTCACTCTGTTCCTGTATTTATAAAAATCGTCGAACCACGGACATCGGCCCGCGGGGGCACAACGGATGAGGGCACTTGGCTGGTGCTGAGAGGAGAAAGAGAAATGGTGCGAGAGGGGGGAGTCGAACCCCCACGGTTGCCCGCTGGATCCTAAGTCCAGTGCGTCTGCCAATTCCGCCACTCTCGCAGGGGACAGGGCCCAAAAACCCCATAAGCCTCATAAGTTGATTGGAAGGCGGAATGGTTGAAAATACAAGAAGGCCGCCCGCTCCCTAGCAACGGACAGCCACACCATTCGTCAGCCTTCTGACAGCCTTTACCCGGCTTAAAAAATAGAAAGCCCGACTTTTTGCCGACTCACCTGTGACAGGAACGCCACATTCATCGATACGGTAAAAAGGCGGGCCAGA
>NZ_KI421421.1:467726-468396 GCF_000472285.1 Desulfuromonas sp. TF | reverse complement strand
CTGATAGGTCTTCTTGATTTCGGCATCCACCTGTTCGGCAGCAACTTCAAAGGAGAGTTTCTTCTTGATACTGCTGACGTCTTCTATCTGGACATTCATGACTTACCTCACTTTGTTCCGGTATTTATAACGAAATCGTCAACCGTGGACGGTAGGTCCACGGGGCACAAACGGATGAGGGCACCTGCCGGCGCTGAGAAGAGAAGTGAAGTGGTGCGAGAGGGGGGAGTCGAACCCCCACGGTTGCCCGCTGGATCCTAAGTCCAGTGCGTCTGCCAATTCCGCCACTCTCGCAGAGACAGGGCTCAATAACCTATAAGCCTCAGTTGAGGAAAGACTGTAAACAGTTGAAAATGCAATATGGCCGCCCGCTTTCTTGCAGCGGACAGCCACGCCATTCGACAGCCTTCCTGATCACCGTTACCTGGGCTGAAAAATAAAAAGCCCGACTTTTTGCCGACTCACCTGTGGCAGGAACGCCACATTCATCGATACGGTAAAAAGGCGGGCCAGAAAGTCAAATGGGGTGAGTGAAGGGGATCGAACCCTCGACAACTGGAGCCACAATCCAGTGCTCTACCGACTGAGCTACACCCACCATAAAACGAACGCCATACTAGCTAAGAGATCGGCCTCTGTCAATGGGAAACTTGTGCCCTCCCACTTTAAC
>NZ_KI421421.1:466939-467716 GCF_000472285.1 Desulfuromonas sp. TF | reverse complement strand
CTCGACAACTGGAGCCACAATCCAGTGCTCTACCGACTGAGCTACACCCACCATAAAACGAACGCCATACTAGCTAAGTGATCAGCCACTGTCAATGGGAAAACCCATTTGCAGTAAAAATGGCACGCCAGGAAGGATTCGAACCCTCGACCTACGGATTAGAAGTCCGTTGCTCTATCCATCTGAGCTACTGGCGCGCAGTGGTCGGGGCGACTGGATTCGAACCAGCGACCCCCTGCTCCCAAGGCAGGTGCGCTACCAGGCTGCGCTACGCCCCGACAAGAGGGAAATTTTTAACACAACCACCGGATTACTGCAACCGAAAAAAAAAAACAGAAGAAAAGAAAACATCCTCGGGATCAACCCGCCGCCTGATCAGAGGAAGCGATAGGTAACACCTATATTCGCGGCCCAGGATTCCCAATTTACCTCATTGAGGCCCTGCGTCGTAAATCCGCCGCCGTTATCGAAAAAACGTATTTTTCCATCTCGGGCTTTCCACTCCTGGTAATCCAGAGTGAGATGGACGGACCATTGATCGGTCAGGTCGTACTTTCCACCGAGAGCGAGAACGATCCCCTCACCGTCACTGGCCTTTTGTTCGAAGCTTTTTGGATGCGCGAAATCGTCCCGAAGGTTCCAGTCGGCTTCCGCTTCGAAATCGATCCAATGATACTCGAAGGAGCCGTACAGCCCAAATCTCTCCACGGGTTTTAATTCCAGATCGATGCCTGCCCACGGACCATACCATTGGGTTTCGAAGGTGCTGTCCAGGCC
>NZ_KI421421.1:432196-466929 GCF_000472285.1 Desulfuromonas sp. TF | reverse complement strand
GGCGACTGGATTCGAACCAGCGACCCCCTGCTCCCAAGGCAGGTGCGCTACCAGGCTGCGCTACGCCCCGACAAGAGGAAAATTTCTAACACAAGCAACGAGTTTCTGCAACCGAAAAAAAAGAACCAAGATCGACTTCTGCCAACCATGTAGTCAGAGGAAGCGATAGGAAACACCAACATTCGCGGCCCAGGATTCCCAGTTCACCTCATTGAGTCTCTGAATCACTTCTCGGCCGTCAGTGTAAAAAAAGCGGATTTCCCCGTCTTCGGCTTTCCACTCCTGGTAATTGAGATTGAGATGAACGGACCAATGATCGGTCAGGTCGTACATGCCGCCAAGAGCGAGAATAATGGCATCACCGTCGTCGGCCTCGTGTTCGAAGCTTTTCGGATGCGCGAAGTCGTCACGAAGGTTCCAGTCGGCCTCCGCTTCGAAATCGGCCCAATGGTACTCGAAGGAACCGTACAGTCGAAATCTCTTCGCAGGCTCCCATTCGATGTCGATGCCTGCCCACGGTCCGTACCACCGGGTCTCGTAGGTGCTGTCCAGTCCGCCGAAGGGGCCCGTTGGAGGGACGTGAGGATCGATGTCGGGCCTCGAAACAGTCTGGAATCCATCGGTCAGCGTCAGGTTCTGCTCATGGTAGGAGTAACCGGCGACGGGGGTGATCGCCAGCCGATCGGTCCACATGCGGAATCGTGGCCCGATCCCGGCCGAAACATCGAAGACATCCCCATCATCGGATTTATTGTTGGAGCGTGAAAATTCGATCGTCCGGTCATCCCCGTCAAAGTCCGAATCCTGGTTTTCCCCATCCACGATCCAACCGTACGCCACGGAACCCCTCACGCTGATTGTAAACGGCGCCTTTCCATTTCCAAAGCCGAGCTTGCCGCCCCCCCTGATCTGATAGATCTCCAGATCCTCCCACTCCAGTTCAGAAATAATGTTGGGTCCATCAATGCCTCCGGCAATATTCCAGTCCAACTCGTCCAAACGATATCCGGCCTCAAGTTTAAAGGCCGGATTTTCCGTAAAATCGGCCTTGGCCGGCACAACGGTAACGATAAGTGCAAGAGAACCCAAAAGGAGAATCCGCAACAGCTTGCACATGATTCGTTCTCCCTCACGACATCCCATCAGATCGACTCCTTGCAAAACAGACCGCTCTCTCCGAGGAAAACACTCCGGCGAGAGCTCATTGTAATTAGCTGGTTGCGGCTTGTCATTAGAAAAGAAACCAGGGAGGTGCGGCATCCCTCTCAACCGTCTTTTCATTTTCCCTGGCGCATCATCCTGCCGTGCGATAAACTATCGTCATAACTATCTAATTTCGGAGAAAATGCCATGCCCCCAGATCTGGAAAAAGGCCGTCGTCTGCACGGTTTCGTCATAACAGCTGTCACCCCTCTCCCCGAACTGAACGCAACTCTCTTTCAACTGATGCATGAAAAAACCGGCGCCAGGGCGGTTCATGTTGCCGCCGCGGATCCCAATAATCTTTTCGCCGTCGGTTTCCGCACTCCTCCCGGGGATTCCACCGGCGTCGCCCACATCCTGGAGCATACGGTTCTGTGCGGTTCCCGGAACTTTCCGGTGCGCGATCCGTTTTTCTCCATGCTCAAGCGCAGCCTCAATACCTTCATGAATGCCATGACCGCCAGCGACTGGACTCTCTACCCATTCTCCAGCCAGAACACCAAGGACTTCTACAACCTTCTGGACATCTACCTCGATGCCGCCTTCTTTCCCCTGCTGCGCGAGCGGGATTTCCGCCAGGAAGGGCACCGGGTCGAATTTTCCGAACCGGACAACCCCGACTCTCCCCTGCTCTTCAAGGGGGTCGTCTACAATGAAATGAAGGGGGCGATGGCTTCGCCTTCCTCCCTGATCAGCCGCCGCATGGGAAAGGCCCTCTATCCCACCACCACCTACGGCCACAACTCGGGAGGCGAACCGTCCGCCATCCCCGATCTTACCTGGGAGCAGCTGCGGGAATTTCATGCCGAGTATTATCACCCCAGCAACGCCTACTTTTTCACCTACGGCGATCTGCCGCTGGAGAAGCATCTCGAAGTGGTTGAACAGAAAGCCCTGCGGCATTTCGAAATCCGGGATGTGGCAGGCGCCGTCCCCCCCGAGCGCCGTTTCGATACTCCGCAGCGGATAACCGAAATGTATCCGATCGATCCCGGCGAACCGACGGAGAAAAAATCGATGGTGCAGCTGGGATGGCTGACCTGCGACATCGGCGACAGTTTCGAGCGTCTGGCCCTGAACCTGCTGGCCACTCTGCTGGCGGGAAATCCGGCGGCCCCTCTTTACAAGGCCCTTCTCGATTCGAAGCTGGGGAGCAACCTTGCGCCGGGGACCGGCTATCACGATGAAAACCGCACCACCTATTTCGCGGCCGGTCTGCAGGGGACCAACCCGCGGGATGCCGAGAAGATCGAAAAGCTTGTTCTCGACACCCTCGAGGAGGTGACCCGGACCGGGTTCACCCCGGAACGCATCGACGGCGCCATTCATCGCCTGGAATTCGGCCATCGGGAAGTCACCGGAGACCATTATCCCTATTCCCTATCCCTGCTGATGCGCATCATGGGTCCCTGGCTGCACTGCGACGACCCGGTCTCCCCTCTGAAGCTCGAGGAAAATCTGGCCAGACTGCGCCGGGAAATAGCCGCCGGCCCTTTTTTTGAAAATCTCATCCGCCGCTACCTGCTGGACAATTCGCACCGGGTGACCCTCACCCTGAAGCCGGACCCGACCATGAAGGAGAAGGAGGAAAAGGAGACGGGGAATCACCTCGCCCGCATCAAAGGGGAGCTGACGGAAGAGGCCAAGCAGCGGATCGTCGAACAAGCCGAAGAGCTGCGAAAGGCACAGGAAGCCGCTGAAGACCTCTCCTGCCTGCCCACCCTGGGGCGCGAGGACATTCCGCCCGAGGAGCCGCCCGTCCCGTCGAATTTCAGCCGCGAACAAGGCCATGAGGTTCAATGGTTCGATCAGCCCACCAACGGCATCGATTACTTCTTCGCCTACCTGCCAACCGCCGTCCTGCCGTCGGAGCTGCTTCCCTATGTCCCCGTGTTCTGCACCCTTCTCACCCAGGTCGGGGCGGCCGGGCGCAGCTATATGGAAATGGCGGAGAAGATGGAAGCCGGAACCGGCGGCATTCACGCGGGAACCGAGATCCTCGAAAATCCTAGCAATCTGGATGAATTCACGGGACTGATGGAAATCCGCGGGAAGGCGCTTGTGCGCAACCAGGAAAAGCTCTTCGGCATTCTCTCCGATTTATGCTCCGCCCCCGACTTCACCGATCTGAATCGTCTGCACACCGTGGTCGGACAGATCAAAACCGCACTGGAGAACTCCATACCCTCCTCCGGGCACAGCTACGCCGGCCGGGCCGCGGCAGGCCGTCTGACCCCGTCGGCCAGGCTGCGGGAGTGCTGGTCGGGGCTGTCTTTTCTGCGGCTGGTGAAGGAGATAGCCGGCCGACCTCCGGAGCAGCTCGAAGATCTCTCAGAAAAGATGCAGAGCATTGCCCGGATCCTCTTCCAGAAAGAACTCATCGCCTGCGGCGTGACCGGCGAATCCCCTTCCTTCGACCCGGTTCGCGGCGCCCTGAAGCCGTATCTTGGCGGTCTGCCGGACGGCCGGAAACCGGCCGCACAGATGCGCGATCCGTTCACCCCCGTCCCCGTGCGGCTGGGATGGTCCTGGTCGGTTCCGGTCTCCTATGTCAGCAGAGTCTTTCGCGCCGTTCCCTTCAATCACCCTGACGCCGCCCCCCTCCTGGTTCTGGCCAAACTTCTGCGCGCCGGTTATCTGCACCGGGAGATCCGGGAGAAGGGCGGAGCCTACGGCGGAATGGCCAGCTACAATCCAGAAGCGGGGATTTTCTCTCTTCTCTCCTACCGGGACCCCCAGCTCACGCGCACTCTGAACGTCTACGACGATGCGGCGTCCTGGGCCGCGGCCGGCAAATTCGGCAGCGATGAGATCACCGAGGCGATCCTGGCCGTCTTCAGCGACCTCGACCGACCGCTCTCCCCCGGCGCCCGGGGGCACCGGGAGTTCGCCAACACACGCCAGGGGCTGACCCGGGAGATGCGCCAGACGCTCCGTGAAGGAGTGCTGGCCACCGGCCGCCAAACCCTGCAGAGAGTCGCCGCCGAATTCCTGCTGGAAGGCAGGGAGGCAAGTGCCGTCTCGGTAATCGCCGGCGAGGAAGCGCTGAGGAAGGCGAATGAGGAACTGGGGGATGCGGGGCTGAGTATCGAAAGAATCTAAAAAACGAGGACGGAGGACGGCATCTGCTCTGTCATCTGTCATCTGTCCTCCGTCCTCTGAGGGTTTTCCTTGTCGGCTCGGCCTTCCAGGGGTCATCGGGCCAGGGATGCCGGGGATACCTGCCCTTCATCTCTTTTTTCACGTCGGGGTAGATGTTCTTCCAGAAGCTGGCGAGGTCGCTGGTGACCGCCAGGGGCCGCCCGGCCGGCGACAGGAGGTGGACCAGGACCGCAACACGGTCGCCGGCGACGCGGGGAGTCTCACTCAGACCGAAGAGTTCCTGCAGCTTGACCGCAAGCACCGGTCTTTCTTCCGTTTCATAGTCGAGGCGGATATTCGATCCGCTAGGCACCTTCAGGCGTTCCGGAGCGAGACGGTCGAGTTCAAGCTGCCGCTCCCAGCCGAAAAGGTTTCGCAGGGCCGGCAGGGGATCGACCCGCCGCAACCCTTCCAGGGATTTCACTCCCTGAAGGAAGGGAGACAGCCACTTTTGCACAGAGGCAAGAAGCGCCGCATCCGACAGATCGGGCCAGCCGTCCTCGGGAAATGACCGGGCGAGGAAAGCCCCCCTTGCCCGCCACTGCCGAGCCGCCGGGTGCCAGCCGAGAACATCCAGTCCCTGCCGGCGGACCACACCCAGCATGGCCGCCACCGCATCTTCCGGGAGGGCGGCTGCCGGCCGCTCCTGGATGACCAGGGCGCCGAGCCGCCGCACCTCGCGGGCAATCAGGCGCCCGCTGCGTTCATCCCATTCCACTTCCCGCCGCCACTCGATACCATCCCCGAAGAGTTCGTCTATGTCATTCCGCACCAGGGCGCTGGCAAGGCGAATCTCCCCTTCCCCGCCGGGCCGGCCGGCTACATCCACCGCAACCAGCCATTCGCTGCGGCCGATCGCCGAACGCGGGGACAGGCGGACGCCCTGCCCTCCGGAGAGGAGATAGCGGCCCGATCCCGGCTCCCGCTCGCGCCCGATCCGGTCGGGATAGGCGGCTGCCAGGAGGCGTCCCACTGCGCGCAGATCGGCCGACGGCTCTCCGACCTTCGTTCCCGTTTTCCGTCTCCAGTAGCGGGCGGCCCGCTTCACCGCCTCCGCCTCAGAACGGCGAAGCGCTTCGACCCGATCGAGCAGGTCGCTGCCACTGGCGCTGTGTGGTACTTCCTCCGCGGCAAACACGTCGCGTTCGGAAAGAAGCGCCGTCAGATCACAGCCGAGGGCCGGATATCCGGCCTCCAGTGCGGCGACCAGCAGTCGCGACAGGCGGGGATGAGCCGGATAGGCGGCCATCCTCTCTCCCATCGCTGTGAGCCGTCCCTGGTCATCGATGGCGCCGAGCTGCCGCAGGACTTCTCTTGCGGCGGCGAGATGACCTGCGGGAGGCGAATCGAGCCAGACGAGCTGCGCCGGATCCGGAATCCCCCAACGGGCCAGCTCCAGAGCCATGGGAGCGAGATCGGCGCTGCGGATCTCCGGCGGAGCGAAGGGGAGAAGAGCGCCGTGCGCCCCCTCGCTCCACAGGCGGCAGCAGACGCCCGGACCCAGACGCCCCGCGCGGCCGGCCCGCTGCCCGGCGCTCGCCTGGGAAATGCTCACCGTCTCCAGGGTGGTCATCCCCCGCGCCGCGTCGAAACGCGGACGGCGCTCCAGACCGCTGTCGATCACAACGGACACTCCCTCGATGGTCAGACTCGTCTCGGCGATGTTGGTGGCCAGGACAACCTTGCGCCTCAGGCCGGGCAGGATCGCCCTCTCCTGTTCGGCAAAGGGCAGATCGCCATAAAGGGGCCGGAGGTCCACCTTTTCTTCCAGGTCCGCCAACAGCCGGGCGCAGCGCCGGATCTCGCCGGTCCCGGGGAGAAAGACCAGGATGTCCCCGTCGGTTTCCGCCAGCGCACGGCGCACCGCCGCGGCAGTGAATTCGGCCGGGCTCCCCTGCGGCTCCCGGGGGAGGTGGCGAATATCGACCGGGAAAACGCGTCCGGCGCTGGTGATCATCGGAGCATCGCCGAGAAGCTTCGCCACGGGCGCTGCGTCGAGAGTCGCGGACATTACCAGCAGTTTCAGATCGCTGCGCAACCCCTGCTGGGCATCCCGGCAGAGTGCCAGGGCGAGATCGCTGTTGAGGCTTCGCTCGTGGAATTCATCGAAAATGACCAGGCCGACCCCGGTGAGTTCCGGGTCTTCCTGAAGGCGGCGGGTGAGGATTCCCTCTGTGACCACCTCGACGCGGGTGGCGGCGCCGATGCGGCTCTCATATCGTATGGCGTAGCCGATCGTGCGGCCCGGCTCCTCGCCGATGAGCCTCGCCATGTAGCGGGCTGCGTTGGTCGCGGCGAGGCGGCGGGGTTCGAGCATGAGGATCGATCTGCCGGCGAGCCACGGCGCGTTGAGAAGTGCGAGCGGCACGCGCGTGGTCTTGCCGGCACCCGGCGGCGCCTGAAGGACCGCCGCATCGCCGACGGCCAGCGCTCTTTCAAGCTCGGGGAGAGCCTCATCGACGGGAAGTTGTCCCTTGATCCTCCCGCCCTTCACTGCCGGCCCGGATCGATCTGCAGAAATCTCTCCACCGCCTGCGGTATTTCCTCATCGGCAATGTTGCCGAAAGCCAGGCGGAGAAATCCCTCCAACCCCGGACCGAAAACCTCCCCGGGGAGGCAGATGATACCGGCCTCTTCAGCCAGGATCCGCGCCGCCTCCCGGCCTGTTTTTCCTGCGAAAGGATGCCGGACCCAGGCAAAGAAGCCCCCGCTCGCCGCCAGCTCGAAGGGATTTCCTTGGAGAGTGAATGCGGCGCGGAAGGCATCGTGACGCCTGGTCATCATGTTGCAGTTTGCCGCGACCCAGGGATCGAGACACTCGCAGCCGTACGCCACCGCGTGCTGGGTGATGCGCGGTTGACAGACGGCCATGGTGTCCTGCACCTTCAGAGCTTGTTGCATGAAGCCTTCCGCGGCGACCAGCGCTCCGGCCCGGTAGCCGGTCAGGGCGAAGGTCTTGCCGAAGGAAGCGAGATGGATGAAGTGATCTCTCCAGCCCGGATCCGCGAAAAGGGCGTGGGGAGGTGCGCCCTCCGGGATGAAAGCGTTGTAGGTTTCGTCGAGGACCAGGGCGATGCCTTTCTCCCGGGCCAGTTCGAATAGCTGCCGGACCGCCTCCGGGGAAAGGATCTCACCGGTCGGATTGCTTGGAGAAACGAGCAGGATGGCGCGGGTCCGAGGCGTCACCAGAGAAGCGATCTTCCGGACGTCGGCGTCGGCGCCGGCGCCCCCCTTTTCTCCGGGGATGAAAACGGGGCGCACTCCCAGGGCCTGGAGGGCCATCGGATGGTCGAAATAGGCCGGCAGCTGGACGATCACCTCGTCCCCCCGGGTGCAGAGCACGGTCATGGCCAGCCAGAAAGCCTGGCTGGCGCCGACGGTCAGGCAGATTTCCGACGGCCGCGGAGCGCTCCCGTAGAGGCGTCCATACCAGGCGGAGACCGCCTCGCGAACTTCAGGCAGCCCTTCGTCGGGGGAATACTTCGAAACCAGCGGGTCCTTCATCCGTTCGCGGAGGAAATCGACCAGCTCCGGCGCCGGGGGATAGTCGGGAATCGCCTGGCAGAGATCGACCAGCGGCCGATCCGGCGAAAAGGTCCGCCCGGCGATCCACGATTTCACCTCGGTGATGGGAGGGTATTGGACGAGTTCGATGTGGGGAGATATCCTGAATTTCATACCTTGAACGGACTCACAAACACTTGGGAAAACCAGCAACCGGGCAGAACCAGGATGCAGGGTTGATAACCGGACAGGTTCATAGAATAACCGTTCAGCGATATAAATTCATCCTCAAAATAGGAGCCTCACATACGACGCGTCCTGTATTTCACTCCCTCCCCGGCTCGGGTGACCGCGGGGGAAGAGGTCCGTTTTGGGAACGCCTGTTTGCGGTTGAAAGGAGGTAGTAAGACAGGAGGCAGCCGAAGCTCATCACCCCCAGTGCAAGGTAGACGGCTGCGTATCCGAAGGCCTGAATGCCGCCTCCCAGAACATACGCGCCCAGGCCGATGCCTCCGTCGACGCAGGTGAAAAAGGTCGCTGTCACCGCGCTGCTGCGATGCTCCGGGGAGATCTGAATGGCCAGCGCCTGCATGCTGGGGACAGCGCTTCCATATCCAACGCCGATCATTGCGGCAGCCAGCAGCATCCACGCGGTGATATGGATCCCGCCCAGGATCATCAGCCCTCCTGCCAGGATGACGATGGACACGCAAATCGCGGCATCGGCTCCAAGACGGTCATACAATCGGCCGGTTGCCAGGCGCGAAAGCACGGAAGCGGTCGCCATAACCACGAAGAAATACTCGATGACCAGCGGCAGATGAAGTTCCGAGGCATAGACGACCACAAAGGTCATCACGCCGCCGTAGGAAAAAGCGAGTACAAGGATGATCAGCGAAACAGGAACGGCCTTCACCTCGAACAGATCCCGTACGGAGATGCGCGCGGGCGTCTTCGCCATTTCTTCACGGTCAGGAACAAGACAGATGATCAGCAGGCCGAGCAGGGTGGTCAAAGTCGAGAAGATAAATACCGAGGGGTAGCCGTAAACAGAGGAAAGCTTCAGGCCGATGTACGGACCGACGGCACCGCCGGCCAGCACCATGGTCGTCAGATAGGCCAGGCCTTCGCCGATTCTTGATCGTGGGACAAGCCGACTGCCGAGGGCCATGGTCGACGTGTTGACGATGGCGAAAGCGGCGCCGCTGACGAACCTGTTCAGCAGGATACCGGCGACGGAGTCCAGCCCCAGATAGATCGCATTGGTTGCCGTGAAAACAATTCCGCTGGCCAGCAGAACCCGCCGGACGCCGAATCGTGCCTCGAGTCGGGGGGTATGGACCCTGAACAGCACGGCGGCAATGAGAAAGGCCGCATTGACCGCGCCCGCCGCCTGCAGGGAGCTGTTCAACTCCTCCAGGAGGTAGGCGGGGAGGACCGGCATATAGAGTGAAAACGGGATGAAGAGAAACAGCATCCCGAGCATGGTCAGGCAGAAGGGGGTGGTCCACAGGGTTTTCCGGTCGGTACGAATCACTCGCATACTCCTGCAAAAAATGGATCTGCCGGGACGGGACTAGTCCGAGATATCGTGGCCCTTCCGGGAGAAAGCGTCTGGGAGGCTCCGGCTACCGTAGATGCCGGACAGCTCGAGTGAGCCCCTCGAGCGTGAGGGGGAACATCGGGAAGAGCGCCCCCACTGTCGGGACGGTTTCGTAATGCGCCCAGGAATTTTCCGGCAGAGGGTTCATCCATGCGCGACGGGGAAAGACCTCGGAGAGCTGTCGGAGCCAGTCGATCCCCTGGACGTCGCGCGTGTGCAGATGATCCAGCAGGTCGGTGTGGTAAAAGAGTTCGTAAGGCGACATGGCGGCATCGCCGACCATGATGAGCCGGTAGGTTTTGGCGCATTTCAGAAGAACCTCGGCAGTCGGGACGAATTCACCGGTTTCGAGATTGGTATAGAGCTTATCGTAAACACAGTTGTGAAAGTAGAAAGTGCGAAAGTCCTTGAAGTGGTTGAGCTTGTTGGCGGCCGAGAAGAGCCTTTCCGAGAGGTTGCGGAAAGGCTCCATGGAGCCTCCCGAGTCCATCACCAGCAGGAGACGAATCTGATTCTGCGGTTCCCTGGCGAAAACCAGATCGATTTCGCCGCCGTTATGGCAGGTTTTATCAATCGTGGCGTCCAGGTCCAGGGCCTCCTCGGCTCCGCAGTCCCGAAGATCGCGCAGCCGTTTCAGTGCCACGCTGATCTGGCGCACGTCCAGAGTCAGATCGTTGCGCAGATTGCGATACCTGCGGGCCACGGCCTGCAAGGCGGCCCGCCCGCCGCTGCCTTGGGCGGCGAAGGAGACTCCCGAGGGATGGCTGCCATTGGCGCCGTACGGACTCGTCCCGCCGGTGCCGATCCACTTTTGCCCCCCGTGATGGGGTTTCTCCTGCTCTTGCAGCCTCTTCTCCAGTTCCCGCAGAAGCTCGGGCAGAGAGAGCGCTTTCATCTCCTCGATCTGCTCGGGAGAGAGACGAAGCGGCGCGAGGGGCCCCTGGAGCCATTCGAGAATCTGCTCCCTGGTCACCAGATCCTCAGGAAGCGATTGCCCCTTGAAACAGTGTGCAAAAGCCTGGTCGAAGGCGTCGTAGTAGGCGACGTCCTTCACGAGCAGACTGCGGGACAGATAATAGAAATCGTTGAGGCTCTCCTTGTGGAGTCCCTTGGAAAGGCCCTCCAGGAGGGTGAGCCACTCGGTGACGCTGACCGGCACCCTCAGTGCCCGCAGGGCATGAAAGAGGGAGAGAAACATCAGCGGACGGAGCTTCGTCCTGCCGTGCGCACATCCGTGGGGCGTTTGGCGTGGCGGGACAGGGAGTCGAGGTCCCCCTCCATCTTGAGGAGGGTCCCCAGAAACGGGACATCCTTGGATGGCGAGGTCTCCTCCGCGGTCAGTTTCGCCCCGCTGGCCAGCAGCGCCCGTATCCAATCCAGCAGTTCCGAAGTCGAGGGGCGTTTTCGCAATCCGGGAACCTTGCGTACGCCGTAGAAGACCTTCAGGGCGTTCTGGAGAAGCTCTCCGGAGAGTCCCGGATAATGCACATCGATGATGGCGCGCATCTGATCTTCGTCAGGAAAATCGATATAGTGAAAGACACATCGTCGAAGGAAGGCGTCGGGAAGTTCCTTCTCCGAGTTCGACGTAACGATCACCACCGGCCGGTGGGCGCTTTCCACCCATTCGTCGGTCTCCAGGATGTGAAAACGCATCTCATCCAATTCGAAGAGCAGGTCGTTGGGAAATTCGATATCGGCCTTGTCCACCTCGTCGATGAGAAGCACGACCCTTTCGGGACGCGCAAAGGCCCGCCCCAAAGGACCGAGTTTGATATAACGCCGGATGTCGCGCACATCGCCGTCCCCAAAACGGGCATCGTTCAGACGCTGCACCGTATCGTAGGTGTAGAGACCGCTGCTCGCCTTGGTGGTTGACTTCACGTTCCAGAGGATGAGTTCCATCCCGAGGGATTCGGCGATATGATAGGCAAGAAGCGTCTTTCCCGTGCCCGGCTCTCCCTTCAGCAGCAGCGGACGCTCCAGCGCCAGGGCAACGTTGACGACATCCTGGAGGGCCCGGGAGGCAACGTACTTCTCGGTGCCGTTGAATTGGTGAAATCCCTGGTCGGACATGGATCATCTCTCCTTTATGCTAGGTTGAGGCGCTGCTTGTTCCGTCGTTTTCAGGCGGGGTTCGCTTCTCCTCAGCCCCGGAGCATACGGGGACCGAACGGCTTTTTCGTCTCCTTCTCCTTCTTTTCCGGTTCTTTGCCGCCCGTTTCTCAGCCGAAAGTAGTCTTCCGGCGTATTGATGTTGTCGAAGGAGCTGAACTCCGGATCGAAGGGCGCAATCTCCTCCGGGTGGACTTCCCGGGACTGCACGCGCGACAGGAGGGCGATGACCCTCCTGTTGGCCTCACTCTGCAGGAGCTCTTCAAGGGCGGGCAGACACCCTTTGCCGTAGAGGGCATGGAGCGGTTCGAAGCCTCGATCCGTAGAGGATATGACCAGATCCACGCCGCCCGAAAGTGAACAGAGGTGCTTTATCAGAGCGGCATTCAGGCTCGGCATGTCGCAGGCCACGGTAAATATCGCGGGGGTCTCGCTGTGCATCAGCCCCGAGTGGATTCCCGCCAGCACTCCCTTTCCCGGGTAGAGATCCGGCACCTTCCGGCAGGGCAGGAATGCATACTGCTCCGGCGTATTCGTGACGACGATCACCTCCTCGAACAGTCCTTCCAGGGTCCGGTATATCCCCTCGATGAACCGGACCCCGTTCTGGGGAAGCAGGGCCTTGTTGCTCCCCATCCGGCTGGCGGCGCCGCCGGCCAGGATGACCCCGGTCACCCCTTTGACCTTCTCCGCGGAATCGGCGATCTGCAGCCGCTCGCGGTGCGTGTAGACTTCGAAGCGGCCGCCCCGGACGTACCCGACCAGCGTGATTCCCGCTGTCTCCGCCATCTTGATCGCCATATTGGTCGGCGAGGTGCGGGAGGCGATCAGCGGCATGCCGAGCAGCGCCGACTTGGCCACCAACTCCGTGGAGATCCGCCCCGACGTGACCAGCATCATGCCATGCAGATCGATTCCCTTGATGAGAGCCTCGCCGGCAATGCGGTCGATGGTGTTGTGGCGCCCCAGATCTTCGGAGAAGAAAGAGATGCTTCCGTCGCCTGCGGCGGCGGAATGCATTCCTCCGTGGCTCCGGTAGCGCTGGGCGCGCGTACCGAGTTCGTTCATCATGGCGAATATCTCATCGGCCGAAAAACGTCTGCCGGGATCACCGGAAAGTCCTTCTTTCAGCGCCTGGGGAATGGTGAAGGCGATCCCCGTGCCGCAACCGGAGGTCAGGACCGGCTTTAGTTTTTCCGGGAGCTCCCCTTTGATCTCGACCCGCGCCATCCCGAAATCGCTGCAGACCGAGAGGAGATTGAAATCCTCCATCCGCTCGACGAACCCCTGGAGACGGAGGAAGCCGACAGCGAGATAACGGAGGTCGTGTGGAGAGGCGATGAGGGTCGCGATCTCCCGACCGTTCACGTTCAGAACGAGGGGGAACTCTTCCACCACCTCTTTCTCCCGCGCCGTCAATTGACCTTGGCCCGTGCTGTCTTTGCTGTAGCTGTAGATGCCGTGCATGGCGACTGCCTCCTGTCTCGCGTTTCCCGTATTTCGCGCCCTGTGCGGGCGATGGCGTCAAGCCCCTGGGGGAATTGACCGGCATCGCCCGCGCAGGGGATGGTCTTCCCGTCAGGCTTTACGTACCGAACACATCAGCGACTTTACGTCGGGATAACCGAGTATCGATTCCCGGCAGTCGGTGTCGGTCAGCAGGTTGGCATTGGCTTCGCCGGACCATCCGTGGGGCACGAATATACATCCTTCGGCGACACTCTCGTCCAGGGCCACTTTCATCCTGACCTGGCCCCGGTTGGTTTCGATGATGATGTCGTCATTCGTGGTCAAGCCGTACCGCTTTCCGGTCTCCGGCCCCATTTCGGCCACCGGCCCCGGGGCTTCCTTCTTCAGAGCATCGACGTCCCGGAACTGCGAGTGCACATAATAGTAGTTGCGATGTCCGGTGGAGAGGATGAGCGGGTATTTCTCCAGATAGGCCTTGTCGCTCTTCCTCGGGCTGCGTTCCGGTTCGATATACACCGGAAGGGGATTCGCTCCGACCTTCTCCATGGCATCGCTGTAAATCTCGATCTTCCCGGTAGGTGTCGCGAAGAGGCCGTCCCGGATCTCATACTTCTTCTCGCCATAATAGAGGCCTTCGGGGTTCTCTTCCAGCAGCTGCTCGAACGTCAGTCCGCTGGGTCCGAGTTCGAAACGGATGAGATCCTCTTCGCTCTCCCAGGGGAACTGATCGCCCAGCCCGAGCCTTTTGGCCAACTCGGTAAACAGCTTCCATTCGGACCAGCTCTCTCCCACCGGTTCGATGCACTTCTTGCGGAGCATCAGGTAAGGGAGGCAGTGGCAGACGTTGTAGGTGTACGCCAGTCCCCATTTTTCCAGGTGGGAACAGGCCGGCAGCACGTAATGAGCTTCCTTGGCGGTCTCCGTCATGAACATATCGTGCACCACCAGCAGGTCCAGCCGGCGGAACGCTTCGCGGAAGGCATTGGAGTCGGCCATGGAGACCAGGGGATTTCCGCCCACCACGTAAAATGCCTTCAGCTTGTCAGGGATCGCCTCCGGAACCATGGTGATGACGCCGTAAGGACTCTTGCGCCCCCACACTTCAATGAACAACGGGTATTTGTCCATGCCGAGAGGGTCTCCTTCCACATTGAGCCCCACATTGCCGAAATGCGGACGCGGACTGATGACCCATCCACCGGGCACGTTGATGTTGCCGGTGACGATCTGCAGTACGGAAAAGACGCGGCTGTTCTGCGTGCCGCCGGCAGTCTGGTCCTGGGTGCACGTTCCCTGGTAGATGGATGCCCCTTTGGTGGTTGCGAACTGGCGCGCCAGTTCCCTGATCTTGTCGGCGGGCACCCAGGTGATTTCCTCTGCCCACTCGGGAGTGAAGGGTTCGATGTGCGGCACCAGTTTGTCGTACCCGAAGGTGTTCTTCTCGATGAAGTCATGGTCGACCAGGTCTTCCTTGATGATGACGTGCAGCATCGCCATCGCCATGGCGCCGTCCGTGCCGGGGCGAATCTTCAGGTACATGTCGGCCTGGTCGGCCAGGGGGATGCGCCGCGGGTCGATGACCACGAGCTTTGCACCTTTGGCGAGATTTTTTTCCATGGCGAGCTTCAGGGGGAAGTCGCTCGCATCGGGATTGTGCCCCCAGAGGATGTAGAGGTTGGAATCGAGCTCCTCGGTGGGATACTTGCCGAAGGTGATCTGACGGGTGCGGATGCGCATCCGATAGCAGATGCTCTCCACGGAAAAAAAGTTCGGTGAGCCGAAGGCGGCCTTGAATCGCTGGGTCAGCTGAGCCATCTCCAGGTTCTCGACCCCGATGGAGCCGCTGAACACCCCCAGAACGCTGGGGCCGAACTTCTCCTTCAGGTCGAGAAGTTTGGCGGCGATCTCATCGAGCGCCTGATCCCAGGAAATGGGGACGAACTTCCCGTCGACCTTCTTCAGCGGCGTCTTGATCCGATCGGGCGAGTAGATGTGGGTCAGGGCCGCCTCGCCTTTGGGACAGAGCTCACCGTGGTTGATCGGATGGTTTTCGAGTCCTTCCACCTTGACGGCCTTGCCGTCTTCGATGGTCACCCTGGTGCCGCAGCTGTGATAGCAGAGTGTGCAATCGGTCAGAACCTGATGTGACGTCGTCATGAAATGTTCCTTTCTGATGGCTGGTTAAAAGCAGGTGTGTTGTTTAAGCAAGCTGTGCAGGCCGCTGAATCGGTTCATCAAAGGTTTTTCGATATTGTCGCTCCCTCTCAGTAAAGAGGTACCTGAATGCGATTTTGGCCGGGGATCAGCCGACGTTTCCTCTAAAGGAGAGCAATTACCGGGCCAAGCGGATCGAGCAGGAGGTCAGAGTCTTGAAATCATTGATTTTTCGCGGATTGGTTCGGAACCCCTGCGGGGAGGCTCTCGCTTAAGAGGAGGAGGCGCATGTGTGGAAAAAAAACAGGTGTTTGTTTTCCGGACAGTTCGATGCGGAAATGAGGGCGGTTCCGGACCTCAGGACTGATCCGTAGAGAGCTTTTCGTAGAGTTTCGATCTGCTGATCCCCAGCAACCTTGCCGCCTTGGACTTGTTCCCCCGAGCCTCGTCGAGGGCGGCACGGATCGCTTCCTGTTCGATGTCGGCCAGGGCCAGGCTCTGTGCCGTCTTCGTGGACTCCATCTCCGGTGACCTGATTTCCTCTGGTACGTCCTTGAGATCGACCCATCCGCTCTCGATGTAATTCATCATTCTCTCTATGATGTTTTCCAGCTCTCTGATATTGCCGGGCCAATCATATCGAACCAAAGCCTCTACGGCCTCGTCGGCAATGCCTTTTACCCTTTTCGTGAAACGATCGTTGTACTTCTTTATGAAATGATCGGCGAGCACCTGGATGTCCTGTTTGCGCTCCCGCAGCGGGGGGATCTTGAACTCGATGACATTGATCCTGAAATAGAGATCCTCTCTGAACGTGCCTTCGCCGACGAGACGTTTCAAGTCCCTGTTGGTGGCGGCAATGATTCTGGCGTCGACTTTACGCGTCTTAACCCCGCCCACCCTTTCGACTTCTTTTTCCTGAATGACCCGAAGGAGCTTGCCCTGGAGCAGAAGCGGCATGTCACCGATCTCATCGAGGAAAATCGTCCCGCCGTCCGCCAGTTCGAACTTGCCCGGCTTGCCTTGCCTGCGCGCTCCGGTAAAAGCTCCGTCTTCATAGCCGAACAGCTCTGATTCGGCAAGCTCCGCGGGGATCGCGGAACAATTGACTTTTATGAAAGGCTCCTTGCGCCGCAGTGAGGCGTTATGGATCGAATGCGCAAACAACTCCTTGCCGGTGCCGCTTTCTCCTGAAATCAGCACGTTCGAATTGCCGCGGGCCACTTGCATGATCTGTGCTTTTATTCTCGCAATGATTTCATTATTGCCGACGATGTTATTCAAGGTGTAGCTCGTGCCATTGGCCTTGTAGAGCTCGTCCTTGTAATAATCGAGCTGCATATTCAGCCTGTTCAGCTGCTGCATGACGTCGGACAGCTGATCGAGGTCTTCGTATATCTTTATGACGAATCCTTTGGCGTTGTCGGGTTTCGTATACGGCATGGAAGAGACCACACAAGGCTTGGAGTTGATTTCCAAGGCTTTCAGAGTCAACTCTTCGTCCGTTATCGGGATGAATTTACTGATATTCTGTCCAATAACCTGATCTCTTGATTTGTCGACTTTCCTGCAAAAGCTTGCATTCGCCAAGGTGATCCGCCCCTGTTCATCCAGGACGGCTACCCCTTCGTAAGCGACATCCAGAACCGTCTCAAGGGTCGATTTGAGCTCCTTGACGGCTCCGAGCTCATGGGCTACTCCTTCGACATCCGTCATATCCTGGATGACAAAAATCACACCCTTGACCTGGGTGTTCTGATAGATCGGCACAGCAGTCGCGATAAGCTTCAGGGATTTATGTTCAATCTTACGCGGTGCAATCCAGTCGCCACGGGTGACGGGCGAAAAATCGGCTTTCAGGACACTGAAATAATTGCCGATGTATTTTCCCTTTTTAACCTCTTGCAGAATGTCCTGAGCATATTGATTGGCCAGGGTGATGATCCCCGCCTCATTGGTAGCCAGGATACCCGCCGGGACATTCTCAATGACGCTCGACAATTCCTTGTACAAATACTCGGTGCGGTCGAGCAGATCGATGACGGATGCGGCCTGGGTCAATATCCCGATCGGCTCATGGTCCATATCCACGACGACAGTCTGGCCTACCATGCAGGTATGCAGCCAGTGAGACAGTTCTTCCAGGCTGTCATAGGTTTTGTCTTCGCGAAGATAAACGACATCGCGGATGTAGTAGTTCTCTATAGCCGTATCGAGGCTTATATCGTTGAGCAGGCAGTCAAAAAGATTCGAGCGGCCGAAAAATCCGACGAGCTTTCCTTCTTGGTCGACGACAGGCACTCCATTGAGCTTGGATTGCTTAAGCAACTCAATGGCCTTGCGTATATTGTCCCAGGGACGAATCTGAACCCTGGCAGGAACCATGATTTCAGTTACCTGCATGAAAACATCTCCTCTGACCTCAACTGGAATGTTGCAGATCCTGTTTTTTGAATATTCGGCCGCATACTCGAAAATGGGGCTTCAGGCCTTGAACAGCATAACACACAACGCAGGAGCTAAATAAGCCCCTATTAGTGAAAGATGAGAGGCAAATCTTTCGATCCTGGACGGCTGACCTCCTTTACAGAGATTCAAAGTAGCCGACCATCTTCCTGCGCGTCGCGGCATCCGGCAGACGGCCGAAGCCCGCCGCCATGTTGTCCTCCATATGATCGACCCTGGAAGTGGCGGGAATAACGCAGGTGACCGCCGGGTGGGAAACGATGAACTTGAGGAAGAACTGGCCCCAGCTCGTGCAGTCGAATTCGGCTGCCCACTCTGGCAGCTCTTTGCCCCTGATCTTGCGGAAGAGATCGCCGCGCTGATAGGGGCGGTTGACCAGGACCGCCATCCCGCGTTCTGCAGCCAGCGGCAGCAGACGCTCTTCGGCGGTGCGGTCTTCGATGTTGTAGCTGAGCTGTACGAAATCCAGCGATTCGTTGCGCAGGATCTCTTCCAGTTCCCGGTGAAATCGGCCATGAGACGTGGTGATCCCGGTATAGCGGATTTTCCCATCGGCTTTCCAGGCCTGGAGTGTCTTCATGTGGGTTTGCCAATCGCGCAGGTTGTGAATCTGCATCAGGTCGAAGCGGCGGACGCCCCACTTCCGACGGGAGTCTTCCATCTGCCGTATGCCGGCCTGCTCGCCGTCGGTCCAGACCTTGGTCGCGGCAAAGAGCCGGTCCCCGTGCCCGACGCGGTTCAGCAGCTCGCCGATGACCTGTTCCGCCGAGCCGTACATGGGCGAGGAATCGATCAGCTCTCCGCCGTGGCCGAAGAAGGACTGCAGGACCTCGGCAAGGGTTGGCAGGGCGGCTCGATCACCGCCGACGTCCAGGGTCCGCGAGGTGCCCAGCCCGATGACCGGCAAGGTCTCGCCGGTGGCCGGAATCGCCTTTCGGATCAGCTTTCTCTCCGCCGCTCGCAGCCCCTGCGGAGCCAACCAGAAGGCCGCAAGCACCGCTGTCAGAGAACCGATGAAGCTCCTTCGGGATATCGGATGGTCGTTTCCGTTCATGGCGATACCTCCTCTCTATCGAGCTAGTGGTTATCCGGAAACTACGGATGGACACCCGCTCTCTTTTCCTGCGCCTTTCCAAGCTGATAGCAGATCCACGCCCACAGCACGGATATCGGCACGGCGATGAAGGCGATGGCCGAGAGCCCCAGGCCGAGGGCCTGCAGACCCGCATAGGCCCAGGCGCTGATCACGTCGCCGCTGCGGTAGATGACCGTGTCGATCACGTTCTTCGCCTTGTATTTTTCCTCCTCGCCGAGAACGACGAAGAGCATCTCCCGGGACGGTTTCATGATGGCGTAATTGCCGGCTCGCCGCACCACCTGTACGGCCACCAGCACCGCCAGCAGCGGCGCCGTGCCGAGCAGCAGAAAGCCGCCCCCCAGCAGCAGGGGGATCAGCGCCAGGCTCCAGGCCATCCCCAGCGCCTTGACGATGCGGCTGGTGAAGAAAACCTGGATGACGAGGGTCAGCGCGTTGGCGGCAAAATCGATCCCCGCGAAGACCGCTGTGCGCTTCGCCGGATCGGCGAAACTGTCCTCGATGATGTGCGCCTGCTGAAAATAGAGGAAGGTCGAAAGGGTTGTGAAGAGCAGGATCAGGAGGCAGATCCCCAGGAGGTAAGGCGATCGGGCGATCAGCCGGATGCCCGCCCAGGCCCCGCCCCCCAGACCGCGATTCCTCCCGTCCGGGGAGGAGCCCCCGGAAGCTGAAGCCGAAGCGGACGGTCCGGGATCGATCCTCTTCCGCCAGGCGGCCAGCCGGTGGATGCTCAGCACCGCCCACCCGAGACCGAGGGCGGAGATCGGCAGCAGATTGGTCGGTCCCAGAGGAATGGCCAGGGTGGCGGTCAGAGCGGGGCCGGCCAATGCGCCGGCGGTGCCGCCGGCGGCTATGAAGCCGAACAGGCGCTTCGCCTGGGAGTCGTTGAAAAGATCGGCCATGAAACTCCAGAAGACCGACACGATGAACAGGTTGAAGACACTGGTCCAGATGAAAAAGGCCCGGGCCACCCAGGCGTGGGTCAGCCCGGAGCGGAAGAGTCCGAAGAAGATCAGCAGATTGGCGATGAAGAAAAAGTAGACGAGGGGGAGAAACGTCTTGCGGGGATAACGCGAAGAGATCCAGCCGAACAGGGGAACCGCGGCGAGCATGGCCAGGAAGGTGCCGGTAAAGAGCCACTGAAGATGTTCGACCCCTCCGGCGATCCCCATCTCGTCGCGCATGGGCCGCACGATATAATAAGAGCACAGAAGGGCGAAAAAGTAGCTGAAGGACCAGAGGAGTGCGCGGACTTCTTCCGGTTCCACCTTGACCAGCCGTTTCAGCCAGCTATGGACACGCGAATTGCCTGGTCCGGAAAATTTATCCATGGCGCCACCGGATGCGGGGGTGGAGTTTCCTCCAGTATAACGGAACCTGAATCCCCTTTCTTGTGGCGAGCCCTGTTCCGGGAACCGGAACAGGGCGTCCAGACGGCAGCTCAGGCCAGGCGGATGATCTCCACCAGCAGCCCGGCGACCCGTGCCATGTCCTCGACCCGAACGCATTCGTCCACCGTGTGGACATTGGTCATTCCGGTGCCGAGGATGACTGTCTCAATTCCTTGCCCGTTGAAGATGTTCGCATCGGAGCCGCCTCCGGCGGCCTTGATTTCCAGAGGACGCTGGAGGCGGTCGGAAGCCTCCCGCACCAGCCGGATGATCGATCCGTCGAGGGGCACCGCCATGGCCGGGTAGTCGGCCATGACCTCGGTTTTCACCTCGGGTACGAATGTTCCGCCATCGAGCTCCCTCGCCCGTTCCAGCGCCGCCGCCTCCAGGCAGGAAATCATGTGTTCGGTCTGCCGAGTCAGCTTTCCCGGGTCGTGGCTGCGCGCCTCCCCTTCGAGAATTACCTTTTTGGGGACGATATTCGTCGCCTGCCCTCCCTGGATGGTGCCGATGTTCGCGGTCGTTTCTTCGTCGATTCGTCCGAGGCGCATCGCCGCAACGGCTGCCGCGGCGACCTGGATCGCCGAAATTCCCTTTTCCGGGGCAATGCCGGCATGGGCCTCCCGGCCCGTGATCTCAAAACGCATCTTGTTGGCCGCGGGAGCCCGATGGATGAGCAGATCGACCCCGGAAGTATCGAGGGCGAGTCCTCGCCGGGACCTGATCCGGGAGAAGTCGAGGTGTTTGGCTCCCAGGAGGCCCACCTCCTCGCAGATGGTGACCACCACCTCGATGGGACCGTGAGGGATGTTGTTTTCCCGGACGACCTCCAGAGCTTCGATAATCTCCGCAATCCCGGCCTTATCGTCGGACCCGAGGATCGTTTCTCCGGCACTGGTGAAAACCCCATCCGTCAGAAGCGGAGCGACCCCCTCGGCCGGTCCCACCGTGTCCATGTGCACGGAGAGCATCAGGGGTTCGCCCTCCTTCCCCCTGGCGGGAAAGGCTGCAATCAGGTTGCCGCTCTCCCCTCCGACTCTCTCTCCCGCCCCGTCCATGAACACCTCTGCGCCCATGCGCCGGAAGCGCTCCGTCAGATAGCGGGCGATCTCCCCCTCCCGAAAGGAGGGGCTGGAGATGGCGGCCTGGCGTGCGAACTCCGCCGTTAAACGTTCGGTGTCGATCATCGCTTACCTCGTCTGGTTTGCATGCAAATTGCCGTTCGGGATGGCACATCGAAAGGTGTCACTTTCGAACACAATGTGTAGCCTATTTGCAACATGTTTTTCAATAGAATTGAAAGGAAGACGAAGCTTTCAAAATCGACCTTATGCGTCTGGACAAGGGGCCGCGGAATCTGCTAAAGTTGCGCAATATTCTGCGGGGTCGCAAGAAGAACAGATGGCCCTGACCTTTCTTTTCATGTCCTAACGTCAGGCAATCACCCGTGAATTTCGATTTTCATCCTCCCAAGAGTTCACCTTTCAGGCGTCGTCGCTCCCGACGCCGCCTGCCGCTTCTTATTTTTTTCCTTGCGGTCGCTGTCGCGGTCTTCCTCCTGAGCCGGCAGCCGTCGATAAATACCGAAGCCCACACCCTGACTTCGCAGAGGGAAGCCGAGGCTCCGGAACCAGTGCCGCCGCAGGAGCCTTCTGTTCCGGAGATCCGCCGGGAATTCGTCGAGGGGACCATCCGCCCGGGCGACACGATCACCGCCCTGCTGGGAGACTATTTCACCCCCCAGGAGCTTCTCAATCTTACCAGCAAGAGCAAGGAGGTCTTCCCTCTCTCGAAAATCTGCGCCGGGCAGCCTTACAAGCTCTGCCTCGTGGACGGCTCCTTCGACCGCTTCGAGTACGATATCGACAAGGATGAACAGCTCATCATCCGCAAGGAAGAAGAAAATATCGACCTTACCCGCATTCCCATTTCTTACGCGGTGGATACTGAGCTTGTCCGGGGAACGATTACTTCCAGCCTCTTCGAAGCCGTGGCCGAAAGCGGTGAGAGCCCAGAGCTGGCCATGTCCCTGGCCGACATCTTTGCCTGGGATATCGATTTCATCCGCGACATCCGCGTCGGCGACTCCTTCCAGGCCTTTGTGGAAAAGCGTTTTCGCGACGGCAAGCCGGCCGGTTACGGCCGGATTCTGGCTTCTGAATTCACCAATCAGGGAACCACCTACAGAGCCTTTCTTTACCAGGACGGCAATAATCGACCCTCCTATTACGACGGCGAAGGCAACAGCGTACGCAAGGCTTTTTTGCGGGCCCCCCTGGCCTTCTCCCGCATTTCCTCCGGCTTTACCATGCGCCGTTACCATCCCGTCACAAAAACCTGGAAGGCCCACCCGGCCATCGATTACGCCGCCCCCACAGGCACTCCGATCAAGACGGTCGGCGACGGCACCATCATCAACATCGGCCGTACCAAGTACAACGGGAACTTCATCAAGCTCCGCCATAACAACAGTTACGAAACCTTATATCTGCACATGAACGGATTCGCAAAGGGGATGAAAAAAGGGAAACGGGTCGTTCAAGGACAGACGATCGGCTATGTCGGAAGCACCGGCCTGGCCACCGGGCCGCACCTTTGTTTCCGTATGTACAATAACGGCTCTCCGGTCAATCCGAACAAGGTCCGGGCCAAGGCCGCGCCGCCGGTTTCGCGGGAACGGATGGCGGAGTTCAAAACGTCCATCGCTCCCCTGCTGGCCCGCCTCGAAGGGGGACAAATTCTTCAGGCGCAGTTGGAGCGGGAAGGCGACGATACCATTGTTCGCCAGTAAGCAAGAAGACCTTTACATCGTGAGGAATGAGGGGTAAGGACGCCTCACGATTTTTTTAGTGGAGTCAATAAAAAATGGCCCTCAAACTGGGAGACCTCCTGCTGCAGGAGGGCGTCATTTCGCCGGCCGAGCTGGAAGAGGCCTTGAAATATCAGGTCATCTTCGGCGGCAGACTCGGCACCAATCTGATCGAGATGGGCGCCCTGGATGAGGAGGACATTACCCGGACGCTGAGCAAGAAGTTCGGTCTTCCAGCCATCGACGCCGACCAGATAATGAAGGTCAATCCGGAGGTCATCAAGCTCATCCCCCGAGAAATAGCCGAGCGCTATCGGGTGATTCCTCTTCGGCTGGAGGGACGCCGGCTCACCCTGGCCATGTCCAACCCCACGGACCTCAAGGGGCTGGACGAGATCTCCTTCCGCACCGGCTTCATCATCCGCCCGGCGGTCGTGGCTGAGGTACGGATGGTTCTCGCCCTCGAAAATTACTACGGCATCGAGCGCGAACGCCGCTACATCCATGCGGCCAAGAAGGTCGAGGTGAAGAAGAGACCTGCTCCGCCGCCCGAACCGAAACCGTTGGAGGAGACGGCTGTCGCACCCCCGCCGTCTCCGGCGGAGCCCGGAGGCGACTGGTTCGAAGAGCTTGAAGAAGGCGCGGCCGGTCCGTCGGCGTCCGAGGAAATCGAAGAACCGATCGATCTCGAAGAAGCGGACATTCACGAGGAAGAGGTGGAGGCGCCGGTCGTCGAAACCGTGGGCGATGAAGCTGCCGTAGAACGGCTGGTGGAGGCCCGCGACCGCGACGATATATTCGATGTAGTCCTCGGCGCCCTGGCCCGGGAATTCCCCCGCTGCGCGATTTTCCTGGTCCGCGGGGAGACGGCCCTGGGATGGAAGTGCGCCGTCGACCGGCAGGAGTCGCCGGGATTCGATCAGCTTCAGGTCCCTCTGGACGAACCCTCCGTATTGAAAACGGTAGCCGAAACGAAAAGTTATTATCTCGGCCCCATCCCCCGCTCCCCCTTCAATTCCATGATGCTTCAGGAGATGGGAGGAACGCTTCCGGATGTCGCCCTGATGGTTCCGCTCATGATGATGGGACGGGTGGTCGGCGTACTCTACGTGGACGGAAAAGGGATCGATCTGGGCGAGCGTCTTTTCGATCTGCAGAAGCTGACATCCAAGGCGGCCATGGCCTTCGAGATCCTGGTTCTCAAGAACAAGATCCTCACCTTATAGGAAGGGACGGCAAGCACCGGACCGGCATCCACCGCCCGAGGGTTCATTTGAACTATCTCGTTCACCTTTATCTCTCCGATCCGACCCCCGAATGCCGTCTGGGCAATCTGATGGGGGACTTCATCAAGGGGCGGCTCGAAAACGGCTGGGCTCCCGAGATTCTCCGGGGGATCAGACAACATCGCCGGGTCGACGCCTTCGCACACCAGAGCTCCGTCTTCCGGCGCAGCAAGGCGCGGATTCACGATCGTTTCGGCCATTGCAAGGGCGTCCTTGTGGACGTCTTCTACGACCACTTTCTCGCCAGGAAGTGGAGTCATTACTCGGACACGCCCCTGGAGGTGTTCGCCCGGGACATCTATCGGCTCCTCGAAACCAGCCGGGACATTCTCCCTCCCGGCCTGCAGCGGGTCGCCCCCCGTATGATCGCCCACAACTGGCTGGTCTCCTATCGCGATGAGCAGGTTATCGGCCGGGTCCTCGAACGCATCTCCGAACGGCTCAGGCGCCCCAATCCCATCGCCCTCGGAATCGGGGAGCTGCACCGGCATTATGCCGGCCTGGAGGCAGACTGCGACCTGTTTCTGGAGGAAGCCAAAGAATACTTGCGGGATTGGTGAAACCGGACTTTTTTTCGAGAGGATAAACGAATTTCCCCACAGAGGACACAGAGAAATTCAACAAATCCTGGGGTACTTCTCTGTGTTCTCCGTGCCTCCAGTGAGCGAAGCAAACGGGGGGTGAAAAAATGAATATTTTGATTACCGTGACCGCCGCAGCAGCTGTTCCATCCCCAACAGCAGCCGGTCCTTGTGCCGAAGCTCTTCGCGCAGCCCCTTGATCAGAGCACTCTGTTTTCGGATCACCTGTTGCTGGATTTCCACAGCCCTCTGCAGTCTCTCGATCTTCTCTTCGGCCTCTTCGGCTTCTTCGATGTAGCTGAGGGCGGCGTCCTCTTCGGCTTCCTCGTCCACCGACTCCTCTGTGACGGTCACCTCACCGGTCTCCCAATCCACGACAATATCTTTCATGGCGTGCGCCGGAGCCGCGGCCATTGTCAAGAGCATGAGTACCAGCGCTGTTGCGAGTCTGTGCATATCCCCGGAGTCTTATAATGACTTCAAGATTCAAAGGTCCAAAACCTGCACGCGGATAACATCTGATCGAATCTGATAAATTCGGATCGAACACTTCGCTTTTAATCCGCCTTTATCAGATTTGATCCGCGTGCAATGGTTTAAGCTTTTGTTAGTTGGTTCTCTCTCTGTTTCGTGAGCAACAACAGGCGAAAAGAGTCTTTGTGCGACAATCAAATGAAATGATCGAAAAGCCGCGTCAGCTTCTGCAGATGACGTCTCTCCTCATCGGAGAGGATTTCAAACACCCGCCGCGAATTTTCATCTCCCAATTCGCGCCGCAGAATCAGGTAGCGGTCGTAGGCGGTAGCTTCCAGGCCGATGGCCAGCTCGAGGATATCGCGGACCTGCCGCCCCCGGATCCATTCGAGGGCCTCTTTCACCCGCATACCGCCTTCCATGTACTGCTCGGTCGGCCTTTCAGCCACCCCCTCCGGAAAGCCGCCCCCTGCTGGTTTCCCCGCGAACCCCTCGTAGAGGGCAACCAGCGTCTCCTTGTGCCGCACTTCCGCAACGGCAAGCTCACGGAACAGGGCGGAGGCTTCCCTGTCGCGCAGCTCTTCGGAGAGCCGGGCGTAAAACTGGCGGGTTCCTTCCTCCAGATACCAGGCCAGGGCCAGGTACTCTTCGGGGGACCGGGCGGCGTCAAACCACGTCAAATCCGACTCCGGGGCGCCTTCGGCGACAAGGCCTTCCCACTCCCTGATTCCTCCCCGCATGCTGTACACTTCCCTGAAACCTGCATTGGCCAGGACCGCCGCCGCGGCGCGGCTGCGGACGCCGGCGGAGCAGTAGGTGATCGTCCGCTTCCCCGGGTCGAGCTCGCGTTGCCTCTCTTCGAGTTCATCCATGGGAATCCATTTCGCCCCCGGGAGATGCCCCCTCTCGTACTCCTTTGCCTGGCGCACATCAACCAGGTTGTATTCCTCGGGACTGTGTTCGTCGAGAAACGCCCTGACCTCCTGTACCGACAGGGTGGATGTGGGTCTGAAAAAATCCAGTAAGCTCATAGATCCTTCCGCGCCGGTCCGCCTCTTAGAGTGGAGCCGATTCCGATACCTTCTGTTTTTGTTCGATCAGCCTCTCGAGCCATTGGGAGACCATTTCCAGGTGCCGTTTCTCAACCAGAGCCAGGGACTTGAGAACCTTGCGGATGCTCTCGTCCTCGATCTTCTCCAGCATGAAAAGATACCGATCGTAGGCGACGGTTTCCACCCCGATGGTCAGTTCTAAAATATCTTTCAGGGTCTTCCCCTTTATCCAGTCAAGTGCCTTTCGGACCGAGATTCCTCCTTCCATGATGGGCTCCTCGCCGGGATCGATATCAATGACCCCAAAGGGGAATTCCTCTCCGGCGGCGTGACCGGTGAACTTTTCATAGAGCTTTTGCAACGCGGCCAGATGGTGATCTTCGGCTTCGGTCAGCTTGAGATACATCTCCCTGGCTTCAGGATCGGTCAGCCGATCGGAGACATGGCCGTAAAACTCGCGTGTCCCCTTTTCCAGCAGCCAGGCCAGGGCGACGAACTGATCCGGGGTATGGGCCGGGAAAAACCAGACCATCGTGGTCTCCGGCATCCCTTTGGCGACCATCCCGTGCCAGGCGGAAATCCCCCCCTCCAAGCAGACGACCTGGCGGAAACCGATCCGTAAAAGGACGCTCGCGGCGGCCTGGCTTCGCGGGCCGGAATTGCAATAGACGATGGTCGGTTTGTCCGGGTCGAACTCCCGATGGTTCTCCTCCAATTGGCTGACCGGCATCGACCGCGCGCCCGGAATGTGCCCGCGGGCATATTCCCGGGGCTGACGGACATCGATCAGGTTGTAATCGCCGGGGTCACGATCTTGGATGAATTGCTTTATGCGGTCCACCGGCCATACCGCCACCGGCTTGAAGAAATCAAGTAATCCCATCTATTTTCCTCGTTTGAGTAAGAATTTAAGTCTGATCAGATTCTCAAAATCATCAGATGTCCTGCGGCAGCCCTCAGCGTCTGCCCTTCAGAAAAGGGTAGACTGCCGGCCCCCCTTGTCAATGGGTAGGGGGTAGGATTGCCGTCCCTCAGGCCGGGATCGGCCAGTCGGATTCGAACCCCTCGGGGTAGAAGTTCTCCCGGGTGCGGTTGAAATAACCGAACTGGATTCGGGGAACACGGGCCTTGACCCGATCGAGCATGGCCGTCATTCCCATCCCCTCTCCGGAGACGCCCATAGCCTCCCAGTACATGACCGGATCCAGACTCAGATTGCGCATCTGAATCATGTCGATGCCGGTCTCATCCACCAGCCGGATGAGCGCTTCCACCTCCTCCTCCCGGTCGCTGATGCCGGGGAAGACCAGATAGTTGAGCATGGTGAACAGCCCCTTGTCCCTGCCCCGCCGGATCGATTCGAGGACGTCTGCAAAGACATATCCTCGGGGACGGTAATAGGCGTTGTAAAAACGTTCCTGAACCGAATTGAGCGAGACGCGGATCGAGTCCACTCCCGCTTCCGCCAGAGCGTCGACGGCCGCGGGGATGGAGGCGTTGGAATTGAAGTTGATGGTGCCTCGGGGGGTCTGTCGGCGCATCTCGCGTACCGAGGAGCAGATGGTGTCCGCCTGAAGGATCGGATCCCCTTCGCATCCCTGGCCGAAGGAGACGATCGCCTGTTCGGCCTCGCGCAGATGCGGAACCGCCACCTGGCAGATCTCCTCGACGGTGGGGACGAAGGTCAGGCGCTCCTGACTGGAAGGGCAGCAGTCCGACTCCTGCAGGGAGATGCATCCCAGGCAGCGGGAGTTGCAGGCCGGAGAGGTGGGAAGCGGGGCCTCCCAGCGGCGGAAGAAGAGGTTCTTGGCGGCGAAGCAGTGGTAGTCGACGGCGCAGCGGGCGAGCTGCTCCAGCAGCCGGTTGTCCGGCTCTTCCCGCAGGCGGCGGCGCACCAGGGGATCGAGCTTGCGGTCATCGAAATGGTCCGGCTCCCACTGGGTGTTGCGGTCGACCCGCACCGCGGCGCAGTAGAAGCGCTCCTCCTCCGCGCACCACCCCACCGCCGTATAGGACCAGAGGGGCAGCTGCACCTTCTTGTGCCGGTAATCAGCCGCCGGCAGCAGGGTGCGGGTGAAGGCCGGGGTCAGAAAGGTCGACACCGCCTGAATCCGTCCTCCCCCCCAGTTGCGCGGCAGCCGCTCGGCCGTGACAGCCTGGCGCCGTTTGCGGTCGAAGCCGATGGGCGGCGTATCGGGGATGGTAAAGAGGCGGCTCCCTTCCGGCAGGGGGATGAGCTCATCCTCCCTCGGCAGGCGCGCGGTCATGCCGTTCATCCCCAGCATGAGCAGTTCGGGGTGCTCGAAGACTTCCCCCGATTCATCGGCGACCACGGCAAGGATGGTTTTGCATCTTTTCACTTTGGTTTCCGATCTGGAAAATCTGAATTCCCAAAAAAACAGAATCGTCTCTCGCCCGCTCCTTTCAGTCGCTCAAGTTCGCAGAGGACGCGGAGAAAACCGACGAACCAGGGTTTTCTCTGCGATCTCTGCGTGCTCGAGTGAGCGAAGCGAACGGGCGAGAGGAAGCCTTAATGATTTCATTGAAAAGCGAGGATACCACACTCCCGGGCCAGGGAGCAATTTCCTCTTCCCAACCCCTGCCCCCTCCGTTATCCTGTCACTTATGCGTACCATCCTGACAACACTGCACAGCAAATTCATCCATCCGAGCCTCGCCCTTCCCTGCATGGCCGCGTACTGCCGGGAAGAATGCGGGGAACTGTGCATTCGTGAATTCACCGTCCACGAACCGAAGGAGAATGTGCTGGCCGCCCTCATCGCCGAGGAGCCGGATGTCGTCGCCTTCTCGGTCTACCTGTGGAACCGCCGCGAGACCCTGGAGCTGGCCGATGCACTTGCGACGGTCCGGCCGGGGATCCGCATCGTTCTCGGCGGCCCGGAAGTCTCCTTCGACGGTCCGGATCTCTTCGACCGGCATCCGGGGGTGAGCGCCCTGGTGCGGGGCGAAGGAGAGATCCCCCTGCGCGGACTCCTTTCGGCCTGGGCGAAGGGGGTGGATTCCCTCGACGTTCCGCGCCTGGCTCAGCGCCGCAACAAAGGGGTAGTCGAAGGTCCGGACGCTCCGCCCCTGGCGGATCTCGATGAACTCCCCTCCCCCTTCGCTCTCGGCCTGGCAGACCTCTCCCGCGGCTTCGTCTATCTCGAGACCAGCCGCGGCTGCCCGTACACCTGCTCCTTCTGCATGAGCGCCCTCGACGAACGGGTGCGCTCCTTCTCCATGGCCCGCATCCGGGACGATCTGCGCCTGCTCATGGACGCCGGAGTCCCCAAGGTCAAGCTGGTCGACCGTACCTTCAACTATGATGCCGCCCGGGCCCGGGAGATCTGGTCCTTCATTCTCCGGCACAACAGGCAGACCCACTTCCATTTCGAGATCGGCGCCCATCTCCTCGACGAAGAAACCCTGGCTCTATTGGAAACGGTCCCATCGGGGATGTTCCAGTTCGAAATCGGGGTCCAGTCGACTCTGCCGGCCACCCTCGACGCCATCGGCCGGCAGGCCTCCCTGGAGAAGCTGGAGGAGAGCGTCCGCCGCCTGCGGGCAGCGGGGAACATCCATCTCCACCTCGACCTCATCGCGGGCCTTCCGGGAGAAGGGTACCGGGACTTCCTGGCCTCCGTCGAGAAGGTGGCCTCTCTCTGTCCCCACCACCTGCAGATCGAACCGGTCAAGCTCCTCCCCGGCGCCCCCCTGCGCCGCGACGCCCGCCGGCTTGGCCTTCGCTTCGACCCTCATCCCCCCTATGGCATCCTCTCCACACCGGAGCTTACCTTCGCCGAGATCGACCGACTTCGCGGCCTCAGCCGCCTCTTCGATCTCACCTTCAACAGCGGTCGGTTCGGCGGCTTTCTCGAAGGATTGAAGGCGGCCTGCGGTTCCCTTTCCGCAGGCCTCGAACGCCTGGAAGACTTCTGGCGCACCCGGGACCTCTTTCGTCATCCCCTTTCCCAGCGCGCGGTTTTCGAGGCCTGCTGGAATTTCGTCCGGAGCACCTTCGGCGGAGAGGTACGCGAAACCCTCAGGGATGGACTGGCTCGTGATCTGGCCCTCTGCGAACGGGTAGCGCCCGGCAACGCGCCGGACTTTTTCGACCTGACCCTGACGGAGGAAGAGAGGGAGGCGGTTCGGGAACAGGTGCGGCGGGAGACGGAGGCTGTCAAGGGGCAGGGAATCAAGATCCAGCACTTCGCCGCAGTCTTCGAACGGCTGCGGAGGCTCTCGGGAAGGACGGTGCTGCTCTTTCTCTACCTGACCCGAAGCGGCGAAGGAATGCGGGTGAAGGAGATCCCCCTCGACCTCGACCGAACCCCGGAACTGCCTGCGCAAGGACGCGAAATGGACGACAGTTGACAGGAGACCCTTTTCGATCGATTCTTGTAGAAGAACGGCCAAATGACGGACGGTCAACCGCTGACAGGGTCGAAAACGGATGGGTACAGAAGGCGGCATGGATAAAAGGCTGTCAACCCTGCTGATGCTCCTCCTTTTATGGACGATCGGGCTGCCCGGAAGCGCCCGGGGAGCGGAAACAAAGGAAGTGTCTTTCGACGGAGGCCCGGCCGGGGGGACCTACCTCGTCTTTGCCGAAGGCCTGGCCGAACTGCTGAACCGCAAGATGCCGGCGGTGCGCATCACCGTCAATCCTTCGGGCGGCTCGATCGCCAATCTGATCCGACTCGATACGGGGAAAATCGACATGGCTCTGGCCAGCGCCAGCGATATCGAACTGGGGAAAAGAGGGCGGCTGAAAGAGTATTCCGTCTCCTTCACCGGGGTCAGGGCCGTCGCCCGCCTCTTCGATGAATACGCCCATCTTGCGGTTCTGGAAAACAGCAGCATCAGGACACTTGCAGACCTGAAAGGCAAGAGGGTGGCGGTTGGAACGCGAGGGTCGGGGACATTTGCGGCAGCACGGAGGTTTTTCCGGAGCGTGGGAATGTGGGAAGAGATCAAGCCCGAATATGCCAGCTTCGACCTCGTGGTCAAGGATTTTCTCAGCGGCCAGGTCGAGGCTGTATGGCAGATAGTCGGTTATCCCAGCGCCTCTCTGAAGGAGATCTGCCGGCACACCTCCCTGCGTTTCATCGATCTGAGCAAGGCTGCGGACGGTTCCGACTTTTACACGGAACATCCTTACTATTCGCCGGGAACGATTCCGGCGGGAGCTTACTCATGCGTGGACGCGGAGGCGGAAACTTTTCGGGATCAGGCCGTATGGGTGGCTTCCAAAAAGGTAAAGGACCAAATCGTCTTTGAGGCGCTCTCTCACATCTTTTCAGCCAAGGGGCTGAAGGAGATGCAGACCGTACATCCCACTGGCAGGGAACTGGATCCCGATAAAGCAGCACGGGACCTCGCCGTTCCTCTCCATCCGGGCGCGAAGCGTTACTGGGAGTCCCGGCAATAGACTGGAGAATCGAGCCTGCCATCGGCTCAATCCGTCGAAAAAACCTTCAGCCCTAACACCCCGCAGACGATGAGCAGGATGCACAGAATCCGTATACTCTCCCTCGATTCCCCGAAGAGAAGAATTCCCCCCAATGCCACACCCGCGGCTCCGATGCCGGTCCACACGGCATAAGCGGTGCCGACGGGGATGGTTCTCATCGCCATGGACAATAGTTTGAAACTGACGGCCATGGCGGCGATCGTCCACACCGATGGCCATAGCCGGGAGAATCCTTCGGTATATTTCAGGCCGATCGCCCAGCCGCATTCGAAGAGGCCGGCGACGACCAGATAAACCCATGCCATATGGAACTTCCCGATGATGCCGCCTCACTTAGACGGTCTTAAAAGAGATGAGGTAGGTGGTGGGACCAACGGCCTTGATGTGTTCTTCGCAAAAGCCGTAGGGGGCGACAATCTCCTCCACCTCTCCGGGCGACAGCCTGATCGCCACCGGGGGGCCCGGCTCACTTTCCACCTTGTCGAACTCGATGATCACCAGTCGCCCCTGCGGCTTGAGGACCCGCACAATTCCCCGCAATGTCCCCACCGCCGTTCCATCCGCCACAAGGTCGTGGAGGACCGTGGCCATCAGGACGACGTCGACACTGTCATCCTCCACGGGCAGGCTCCGGCTGACATCCCCGACCTCGGCATGGATCTGGGTCAGCGCCATCTGGTCGATCCGCTCCCGAAGGGCGGCGATCCCTTCCTCCCACAGATCGACGGCATGGATAACGCCCCCGGTGCCGATGAACTCGGCGGCGGCCACGGCGTAGTTGCCCACCCCGCAGGCCACGTCGAGAAAAACGGTCTCCGGCTGTAGCTGCAATTCGGCAAAGACCTTTTCCGGATCGACCAGATCGAAGCTGCTCTTCCCTGCGGCGATGGGTTTTTCATTCATTTCCTTGATAGCCTCCAGTTATCTAATTCGCTCGGCAAACATTCCGACGGTGTCCGACTTTGACTACTTATGGAATAGACCCCCCGCGGCCGGATCGGACTTGACTAAAGCTTCACAATCATCCCGCTGACGAAGCGCGGCTCGATCTCCTCCGGCTTGAGGCGGCAGAACTCTTCCTCCCACAAGTCGAGGCAGTAATCACCGAAGGCGCCGGCTCCGGGTTCGAGGGAGTTGAGCCAGTGGCGGGTCTCAAGGCGCAGCTCCTCGGAGACCTTTCCTTCGCTGCAGACCCTGGCGTGCAGCGCAAGCAGTTCCTCCCCGGCAATGGGACGGGGGATGAAGGCCCGGCCGAGGATGCGGTTGGCCAGGGCGGTGAGAAAGAAGTCGGAGAGGGCCAGGTCCTCGGGATCGTCGGGGACGCACCCGTCGAGGTGCAGGTCCGCCACCGCGGGCAGTTCGAAGGGGAAGCGGAGTTCGAACAGCCGCTGCTGGACTTCGAGGCGGTCCAGCCAGTCCTCGGCCAGACGGATATCATGCAGGTTGGCGAAGGAGCGCTCGCCGCCGCGATTTTCCGCATCCATCCCTTCATAAAATTGAGGCTTCTTACGCCCCAGTGCGTCGATAAGCGCTCGAAAGGGGCCGTCCAGATAGGGGGCGATCTTCGAGTCGCGCATTTTCCAGGCACGCCGCTGCAGCACCAGCGTGAGGCTGAAGCCGAGGCGGAAAAGGGTCTGCAGGTAGACACCTTCCATCAGATCGGCGGCCGTGGCCGAATCGCCGTCCGAGAGATGCTCCAGGGCAATGTTGAGATAGCGGTAGACCTCCTCCATCGAGCCGTGGACCTGATACGCCTCCCCTATGTCCACCCGGTCGGCGACCATCACCTTGTTCAGGATGAACGTCAGCTCCCAGGCGGTCTCATGGTCGATGCCGGCGGCCAGCACCTCGGCCAGCAGATCCCTGGGGCGGGCCGCGGAGAGGACGAAGCCGGGCGCCTCCACCCCTTCTTCTCCCGACTCCATGGGAAGCTTGCGGTGCTGACGGGGGTCGAACTCCCCGGGGTCCATCCAGGCATAGATGGCCTGGGCCTCGAAGGGATCGGGGAAGCCGCGGTCCTGCAGGCGGCCGATGCGGAAGCGATAGACCTCCTCCTCGAGGGCCGTCTCGTCTTCCCAGCGCACAGCCGCTATCAGGCGCATGTAGAGGTGGTGGTGACGACGGAAGAGGATGTCGAGAAAGGCGAAAACGGTTTTGGCCTGTTCCGGGTCTCGGCACTCGATCTCGTAGCCGCCGCTGCGGTGCATCAACTCGGCCATTTCCTCGTCGTCCTCAACGTCCTCGGGGCCGCGGGTGATGGTGATCAGCTTCTTGAACAACAGCACCAGCAGTTCGAAATCAAACTCGTCGGCTGTTTCCAGAACCTTCTCCTCCCCCGCATCCATAAGCAGGGTCATCCAGCGCAGGGCGGCCGGCGCGTCGAAAAGGTCCTGCTGCCAGCAGTCGAGATCGATGAAGGTGGCGAACTGATCGGTGTTCACCATGGAAAAGATTTCGGGGACGTCTTCAGGGCCCAATTCCTTGATCATCAGGTAAAGTTCCTGGACCGAAAGCCTGCGGATCAGCACCTCGGGTTCGTTCGCCTCGAGGATAAGATCGTATTTTTGCCGGCTCGGAGCGGCGCGCACCATGTCCAGGCGTTCGGCCAGGGTAAGGGCGTTGAACTCCCTCGCGGTGATGCTGCGGGGCTGGCGCAACAGGGTCAGATGCCCTTTCTTTTTTTCGCGGGGCAGATCGAATCTGGTCATCGGAACTCCTCAACTTCGGGCGGATTTTTCCTTGGGTGTGACAATGTAAAGCAGCTGATCTATTTTATCAAGTCGCGAAGGTATTGAAATCAATCGGGGCGGACCGATTCCTCCGGATGTATCGCATCGACCTGCTTGCGGGCTCGTTAATGGCTGTTAAAATTGGCAAGGGTCGTCAATCGTGATCATGGAAAGTATTCGAATCTA
>NZ_KI421421.1:416627-432186 GCF_000472285.1 Desulfuromonas sp. TF | reverse complement strand
TCGCCTTAAGACAAGCGGCGAGCCGGCGGAGATCTGCCGCCAGCCTTCTGGCTCGACGCATTGAAAGGATAAGTTCCGTGCCGAAAATGATATCCGCTATTCTGCTCTCCGCCGGCCGATCGAGCCGCATGGGGAGGAGCAAGCCGCTTCTCCCCCTCGGAAATAAGCCGGTGGTCCGACACTGCATGGAGACCCTGCTGCAGGGGGGAATGGATGAAGTTATTCTGGTGGTGGGGATCTGCGGCGAGGCGGTGATCGAAGCCGTGGTCGACCTGCCCGCCACCATCGTACGCAACCTGGAGCCTGAAAGCGAAATGGCCGACTCGGTCCGCTGCGGTCTGCAGGCGGTTTCGGACAACAGCGATGCCGTCCTGGTGGCGCTGGTCGATCATCCCCTGGTCAAGCCCGCCACCCTTCGCGCCATCTGTGAGCATTATGCGCGAACCTCGGCCGACATCATCCTCCCCACCTATCGGGGACGCTGCGGTCATCCCACCCTTTTTTCACGGGATGTCCTGGAGGAGATTCGCCTTCTGTCGACCCTGCACGAAATCGTGCGGCGTGAACCGGACCGAGTCAAGACCGTTCCCGTGCAGGATACGGGAGTTCTCATCGACATGGACACCTTGAAGGATTACCAGAAGGTTCTCCAATTCTGGCACCGCCCGCCCGGCCTTGCTCATTCTCTGCAGCGCGTCGGCATCGAATAATAGCCCTTCAAAAAGGAAGCCGCCCCGTATTCGAGGCGGCTCGCCTTTATTTTCTTGAAACTGCCACGACAGCTCAAAACGCGTTCCGATCAACTGCCCCGTGTGATTTTCGACTTTCCCCCGCATCTCCTGCAACCGACTCGCTGTCCGACATGAATCTTCCCCTGCTCAGAACATTTCACCTGTGGATTTACACTTCTCTCTGTTAGAATGAGCTCAATTATGAAAATGGATCGTCTCGATGTCAAATGCGTGAGGCGTGAGGGGACAGGAGTGAGGAGTAAAAGGGTAAAAACATGAACCGTCTGCTTCCCGTCATCTTCATCCTTCTGATCGCCTGGTCCCCCTCGGCCCGGGCCGCCCTCGACCTGCAGCAGCTGATTCGCGAGGTGGAGGACCAGTACGTCGGCCGCTCTTCCCGCGCCCGCATGGACATGGAAGTCAGCACGGAAAACTGGCAGAGGCGCCTCACCATGGAGGCCTGGTCCCTCGGCCGCGACTATTTCCTGGTGCGGATTCTCGAACCCCCTAAGGAGCGCGGCGTCGCCACCCTCAAGGTGAATCAGGAGGTCTGGAATTACCTCCCCAAGGTCGACAGGGTCATCAAAATTCCACCCTCAATGATGGGCGGCTCCTGGATGGGCAGCCACATCACCAACAACGACCTGGTCAAGGCGGCTCACATCGACCGTGATTACTCCTTCTCCCTCCTCGAGGAGACCGACGATCACTGGCGCATCGAGGGACTGCCGAAATCGGAGGCGGCCGTGGTCTGGGGAAAGATCGTCTACCAGATCCGCAAGGCCGACCGGGTTCCTCTGCTGGTGGAATACTTTGACGAGAAGATGATCAAGGTTCGCGATATCCGCTTCGAAGACGTGCGAAAGATCGGCGACAGGACCATCCCCCTGCGGATGACCGTCCGGCCCGTGGACGATCCGCAGGAACGGACGATCCTGCACTATAAAGAGATCGAGTTCGATATCTCCGTCGAGGAGAACTTCTTTTCCCTGGGCAATCTGAAGAGGCGATGAGACGAGGAGATGCTGCTGACTCTTGCCCTGCGCAACATCTGGCGCAACAAACGGCGCTCGCTTCTCACCATCTCGGCGATGGTCGTCTCCTCCTCACTGCTGATCCTGGCGCTGGGGGTCTTTTCCGGGATGCTGCGCGACATGCTCTCCTCAGTGACCGAGCAGTACCACGGCCATGTCGTCGTGATGCGGCAAGGGTACGAGGAAGACCGGGACATGTTCGCCAATTTCTCCCCAGACCCGCAGCTTCTGGAGCGGCTCAAGAAGATGCCCGAGATCGTGGGAGTATCCCCGCGGTTGCGTGGTTTCGGCCTTGTATCCCATGAGGTAAGCAGCTATCCGGCCGAGCTGCTCGGCATCCGACCGGAGGCGGAACGGGAAGTCACCACCCTGGCCGGACACGTCGTCGCCGGCCGTTTTCTCCCCAACGATCCCGGCAACGGGGCGGTCCTCGGCCTTGGACTGGCGAAGAAGCTCGGCGTCGTCCCCGGCGACGAACTGGTCTTCGTCACCCAGGCGGCGGACGGCTCGATCGGCAACGATCTTTTGAGAGTCGCTGGCATTTTCGCGACCGGCGACAGCGGCCACGACAACTCCCTCGTCCTGGTCGGGCTTCCCTGGCTGCAGAGGGTGATGGTCCTCGACGGCAGGGTGCATGAACTGGCTCTGGCCGTGCGCGAGCCGATGCAGGCGGAGGCAGCCGCCAACGACCTGCAGCCCCTGCTTCCGCCGGGGCTTGCCGCCCTCGAATGGGGTCAGCTTCTTCCCGAGATGCGTGAGGTGATCGCCAGTTTCGACGTCTCCCGGATGATCATCGTGGTCATCCTCTATTTCGCCACCGGCCTCGGCATCCTCAATACCTTCTTCATGTCCGTCATGGAACGGACCCGGGAGTTCGGCATCCTGATGGCCATGGGGATGCGGCCCGCACGCATCCGCCTGCTGGTCCTGCTGGAGACGCTGGCCATGGGGGTCCTGTCGCTGGTCCTCGGAGTATTCCTGGGACTTCTGATGAGCCTCTACATGGCCCGGATCGGAATCGACCTCTCCGCCACAATCACCCCGGTCACCTACGCCGGGGGAACGATCCTGCCGCGCCTCGGCGCCGTGCTCGAACCGAGCAACTTCGTCATTCCGGCTCTTCTGCTCCTGGCCGTCTGCCTGCTGGCCGGCTTTCTTCCCGCCAACCGGGCCGCCAAGCTGCAACCGGTCGAGGCGATAAGGGAGGAATAGGTTCAGGGACGAGGGACGAGGGACGGGGGACGAGATAGGGCTCAAGAGCAAATAACAAGTGGCGGATGACAAATGACGAGTGCCTGGAACATTGATCTGCTGCGGCTGGCGTGGAAGAACCTCTGGCGCAACCGGCGGCGCACGCTGATCACCCTGGCGGCGATCAGCATGAGCGTGATGCTGGTGCAGGCCTTTCACAATCTCTCCTTCGGAGTTTACGCCCGGATGGTCGACAGCGGCGTGCGGGCCGGATCGGGGCACATTGCCGTCTACAGAGGCGATTACGTCACCAGCCGTGACGAAAACCTCTCCTATCCTCCCGGGGAGGCGGCCGCCGTCATCGGGGACATCCCCGGCGTCGAGGCTGTCCTCCCCCGGCTTTACCTGCCGGGACTGGCCCAGTCGAGCCGGGAGAGCCGCGGCATCGTTGTCACCGGCGTCGATCCGCGGACCGAGCTGCGGATCAGCCCCTTTCTGGCCGGACTCCCCGCCGACAAAATGATCCGCACGGCCGATAGCCGTGACGCGGTGCTCGGAGCGCGGCTGCTCAGGGAATTGAAGATAGAGGAGGGAAGCAAGTTCGTGATCACCCTGCAGAGCCGCGATGGAGAACTCGTCAACGAACTCTTCCGGGTGCGCGGGGTGATCGATACGGGAATCAGGGAAGTCGATTCTTCGCTGATCATGGTCGGCGGGGAGCGGGCGGCCGCCATGGCCGGCATCCCCGGAGAGGTACACGAGTTGGCGGTGATCCTGCGCCGGGCCGACGACGATGCCGAGGTTTTCCCGGTTATTGCGGACGTGCTGAAAGACAGGCCGGAGCTGCATCCGGTCCCCTGGGAGAAAGCGATGCCGAACCTGGCCAATGCCATCAAGCTCGACTACGCCAGCCAGAAATTCATTTTTGTGGTCATCCTGCTCATCGTCACCATCGGAGTCGTCAACACCCTGCTGATGTCGGTAATGGAGCGCCTGCGCGAATTCGGCGTTATTCTCGCCCTCGGCGCATCAGCCGCGGTGCTTCGCCGCATGGTTCTGGCCGAGGCGCTGGTGCTGGGAGCCGCGGCCATGACTCTGGGATGCATCCTCGGTTCGCTGGCCACCTGGTACCTGGTCGAAGTCGGCATCGATCTGCGGGCCTTCGTCCCCGAAACCCTCGAGTACGGCGGCGTGGTCTTCGATCCGATCCTGCGCGCCGCTTGGGATCTGGCGTGGATGGCACAGATCGCCCTCTACGTCGTCGCCCTCGTTCTCCTCGCCTCCCTTTACCCGGCCGTCAAGGCGGGACGCACCCGCCCGGCCGAAGCGATGAGGCACGTCTGAAAGACGGAGGACGGAAATAGCTTTTCACCATTCACTTCTCAAAAGGGTTTCCCCCATGCCCCTGATCGAGCTTCGCGACGTCACCAAAATCTACCCCTTGGGTCACCAGCAGGTGATCGCCGTCGACGGGCTCTCCCTGAGTGTAGAGCCGGGAGAATTCACGGTACTGGCCGGGCCTTCGGGGAGCGGCAAGACGACGGTTCTTAATCTCATCGGCTGCCTCGACCAGCCCACCGGGGGGGAGATCACCGTCGAAGGCCGCGAGGTCGGACGCAGCACCGTCAAGTCCCTCGCTGACTTCAGGCTGCGCAAGATAGGTTTCATCTTCCAGTCCTACAACCTGATCCCGGTCCTTACCGCCGCGGAGAACGCCGAGTTCACCCTGATGCTTCAGGGGGTAGCCAGGGAGAAGCGGCGGCAGCGGGTCCGGGAGCTCTTTGCCGAACTCGGAATCGCCGGACTGGAAGACCGCCGGCCGAACGACCTCTCCGGCGGACAGCAGCAGAGGGTCGCCGTCGCCAGGGCCATGGCGGCCGAACCGGCAGTCATCCTCGCCGACGAACCGACAGCCAACCTCGATTCGAAAACCGCTGAAGAACTGCTGGCGCTCATGCGCAACCTCAACCGGGAGAAGAAGACCACCTTCATCTTCAGCTCCCATGACACCCTGGTCATCTCCCACGCCCTAAGAGTCGTCCGCCTGCGCGACGGGAAGATGGAATCCGATTCGGGTACTGCGAAATGATTTTGAAAAAAGACGTTCCTCACGCGAAGCCGCGAAGACCGCGAAGAAAACCTGATCTTTTTTTTGATCCCCTTCGCGCCTTCGCGCCTTCGCGTGAGCCATTCATGCCGGTTTTTTTGCTGTCCCTTGCAATCATTATAGCGCCCACCCTTTCCGCCTCAGCCACGGACCTGCAACTCGGCGGGCATCTCAAATCCCTCAACATCCACCTCCAGTCTCCGCCCCGAAGCGGTCTCTCCTCGGGCGAGGTCTCCTCCAACCGCCTGCGCCTGGACGTCAAAGGAAGCGTCTTCGAAGATTCGAACATAGAGCTGTCGGCGGAAAACATCCTCCTCTACTCCGATCCGCCCGGCCTCCTCCCCCTCTTCAGCGCCTCGGTCAACCGCACCCTGGACCTGGAGAAGAACTGGAATGAGGGGGGCCGTTTCCAGGATCAGCTCTTCGTCGATCGCTTCAACCTGCGCATCGAAAAGTATGGCGCCGAATGGACCTTCGGCCGCCAGGCGGTGGGGTTCGGACGCATCGCCATGTTCTCCCCCCTGGACGTCATCGCCCCCTTCCCCCCCGACGCCCTCGACACCGACGTGCGCCCGGGAGTCGATGCCCTGCGGGGGGTACACTATTTCGGACTCGGGGGACAGATCGGCGCCATCGCCGTGTTCGGGGACGAAAAGGAGAACAATTCCTACCTTGCCACCTTCTCTCTGAACACAGGGGGAATCGACCTGATCGCCATCGCGGGTTCCCTGCGGGAGAGGGAGATGGGAGGGTTCGGCCTGGCCGGCAGCCTGGGAGGGCTCGGACTCAAGGGAGAGGTGACTTATTATGAGGGGAAGGAGGTCGGCAAGGCGGGGGGAGATCTTCACGACACCTTTGCCATCGGTGCTGTCGAGACCTGGTACCGCTTCGATAACGGATTGATCCTACTGTCCGAATACCTGTATAACGGCGCCGGAGCAGGTGACCCTGAAGAATACGGCGAATTTCTGATTTCCGCTCCCCTGCGCGAGGGTCTTTCATTTCTTGCGGGCCGCCATTATCTTCTTGCCGGTCCTTCCTACGAAGTCCACCCGCTCCTTACGGTCAGCGGCACGCTCATCTGGAATCTGGAGGACGACTCCTTCTTCCTGCGCCCCCTGGGCGAATACTCTGTCTCCGACAACATGGTTCTGCAGGTGTTCTGGAGCTTCAGCAGAGGAAGAAAGCCGAAGGAAGTGTTCGGCATTCCCGTCCCGCGCAGCGAGTTCGGTTCGGCGGGAGACAGCGGCGGGATTTTTCTGAAATATTTCTTTTAAGTGTGAGAGGTTTTCACCATGGACTGGATAACCCTGATCGGAATCGCGGTGGCGCTGGCCATGGACGCCTTCGCCGTAGCTCTGGGAGCGGGGCTGACTCTGTCTTCCCTGAACGGCAGGCATCTTTTTCGCCTGGGCTTTCACTTCGGCCTCTTTCAGGCCCTGATGCCGATTCTCGGTTGGCTGGCGGGGATGACGGTACAGCGCTGGATTGCCGCCTACGACCACTGGATCGCCTTCGCCCTGCTCGGGTTCGTCGGCGGCAAGATGATATGGGAGGCTTTCCGGGATGAAGGGGAAGAGGCCGCTACGGACCCGACCCGCGGCATGACTCTGGTGATGCTCTCCATCGCCACCAGCATCGACGCACTGGCCGTGGGCTTGTCTCTGGCCATGCTGGGCGTCAGCATCTGGGTGCCGTCGCTGGTCATCGGGGTGGTTGCCTGCGCCTTTACGGTGGCGGGAATGCTCCTCGGACGGCGACTCGGCGCCTCGTGGGAACGGAGGGTGGAAGTCTTCGGCGGGCTGGTGCTGTGCGGTATCGGAATCAAGATCCTGGTCGAGCATACGCTGCTGCGTTGAACTCACCGAATATTCACCACAGAGGCTCATGAGACACAGAGAGTACCGGAAAATCTTTTACCGAATGTTTTGCTTTCTCTGTGGCTCTGTGACTCTTTGGTATTCTTCAGGACTTTGCTGCTGAACCGTCCCCCTGCAGCATCTTGCGGATCTCCCCTTCGATCATGCCGGGTTCGATGCCGAGTCCGTCGAGCAACTGTCCCCAGGTCTTGTTTCCGGCCTGCACCTCGGTGAAAAAAGCGAGGGCGGGGTGGTCCGCTCGCCGAGACAAAAAGAGGGAGATAATCGCTTCGCGGGTCGACGCACCGGTGGTACGAAGCTCCGTCAGAACTTCCGGCGCCACTCTCAGACGGGTGGTCAGCACTTCATCGGCGGCTGCGACTGACAGGGCGGCCTCCGATCCTTTTTCCAGCGCGGCCGTGAACCGGGACCCGAGTTGCTCCCGATCGGGATTGAGCAGGCTCAGCGCTTCAGGCCAGTTCGGCGACTGTTTCCTTGCGTCCACCACCTCGGCATGCGTGCGTCCGCTTCGCTCGGCGACGAAATGACCTATCCACAAATCCTCCTCGGACGTGCCGGACATGCGGGCCTTCACGATCTCCTTTTTATTCATGTCGAAGGCTGCGGCCAGAAAAGAGTTCTGGGTGGTGGCGAGAAAATAGGGATCGGCCGCCCCGGGTCGCGCGGCATCAAAGCTGCGGTCGGTAAAACAGTGGCAGGAGATGGTGGGGGCGGCCAGCGCCGGCGAAGAAAGAACGATAAGAAATACGCACAAAACAACTGACCTCATGGAATACCTCCGCGGGGAAAATGATTTCAGGGCGAAAGCATCCTACCCTCATCTCCCCGGCAACTGTTTGATTCAGATCAAAGCCTTCCCGGTTGACGCCAACGGACGGAGAAAAACTGAACTGGCGATGTCCGGCAGTCGGCGCGTTCACGTTGCGTCATTATACCCGGTCAGCGGGATAAAAGTAAAACCCCCCTCTCGATTTTCAGGCCCCTCCTCTCGTGCTCGACGGGGGACCCAGCGGATCGACATCCCTCCGCGCCTCTTGACAGATTTCCACGGGCCAGTCGAACTGATGGCCGAAGGCTTCCACCTTTACCTCGCCGGCTTTGCAGGCAATGACTTTGCCGGTGTACCTCCACTTCATGTTCTCCACAAACTTCGCGTCTCCACTCTTGACCGCATGACAGAGGAGTTCGAATTCTTCCCGTTTCATGATTTTCTCCCTTCTCCATAAGGTTCGGGTGAAGGACGTTCATTTCCATTATAGCACCGGTGGACGGACGGACCGCTTTCATCCAGCGAGAGGCGCCTGAGTTTCATCCTAAAAATAAGTTAAAATGATTTAAAGGATTCAAACGGAGAAAAGATGTCGGAAGCCCTGAAGAAAACCTTATTTATCTGCCGGCGGGCAGCCTTTCTGCTTCTGCTCCTGTTCCTGGCTTCCCCCGGAAGTCGCTTCGACGCCTCGGCTGCCGAAAACGACAAGGTAATCCTCTATTATTTCTGGGGAACGGGGTGTCCGGTGTGCGAGGAGGCCAAGCCGTTTTTGAGCGGCCTGGCGCAAAGGCATCCGCAACTGGAGATACGCAGCTACGATGTTATGGCAAGCCGGGAGAATCTGGCCGTGTGGATCGAAACGGCGGAGCGCTTCGGAACCCGGCCGGCGGGGGTGCCTTCCTTCTATGTCGGCGAGCGGGCATTCTCGGGATTTTCGCCGGAAATCGCCCGGGAGATCGAAGCGACGGTCTCAGCCAGAGCGACAGAGACCGTTCCCGAAGGGAAAGCAGTCCTCCAGGTTCCCCTGTTCGGCGCGGTCGAACCGGAGGGGCTTTCGCTCCCCCTGTTCACCGTCCTGATCGCCGCTCTCGACAGCTTCAATCCCTGCGCCTTTTTCGTTCTCCTCTTCCTTCTGAGCCTCCTCATCCACGTGCGCTCGCGCCGGCGGATGCTGATGATCGGCGGCACCTTCGTCCTCTGCTCGGGGATCGTCTACTTTCTTTTCATGGCGGCCTGGCTCAACCTCTTTCTGCTCGTCGGGCATCTGCGGGCCATCACGACTGCAGCGGGGACCGTGGCCCTGGTCCTCGGAATCATCAACGCCAAAGACTTCTTCTTTTTCAAGGAGGGCGTCTCCCTGAGCATTCCGGAGGCGGCCAAGCCGAAACTCTTCGCCCGGATGCGCGGCCTCCTCAAGGCTGAATCCCCGGCGACCATGCTCACCGGCGCCCTGATCCTGGCGGTGGCGGCGAACAGCTACGAACTCCTCTGCACCGCCGGCTTCCCCATGGTCTTCACCCGGGTGCTGACCCTGCATTCATTGACGCCGGAACAGTACTATCTCTACCTGGGACTGTACAACCTCGTCTATATCGTTCCCCTTGCGGTGATCGTCGGCGTCTTCACCGTCACCCTCGGCCGCCGCAAGATGAGTGAATGGCAGGGGCGGGTGCTCAAGCTCCTCTCGGGGGTGATGATGGTTTTCCTGGGGGGGGTGCTCCTCATCGAACCGGCCCTTCTCAACAATCCGCTGGCCGCGGCGGGACTGCTCGCGGCCGCCCTGCTGTTGACCGGACTTGTAGCCCTGGCCGCGAAAAGAGGCCTGTCTCGTCATGGAAGAGAGTAGGAACGGTCTTCAGGCTCTGAACTTGGGACCCTGGCCCCGAATCAACACATTGAGCTCGTCGAGCAGAGGGGGGATGCCGTCCCGCTGGGCGATTTCGCATTGCTCATCGAGTACGGCGTTCAGAATGGCTTCGGTGGTCAGGGGATTGGCCAGCACCACGCGGAACACGGTAATGGTGTCGCCGTGATAGCGGGTCGGTGCGAGGCGGGTGCGGGAGACGAAAGATTTGCCCGACTCACGCTGGATCTTCTGGATTATTCTGGTGATCTCATCGAGGAGAGCATTGATCTTATTGACGCGTTCGGGCGGGGCTCCTGAAAGGGCGGCCTGCACCGGGGCCGGGTTGTAGCGGTAGGTGAGAATGTTGAGTTCCGGGGCGGTCACCAGCTCGAAATCAGGGTTGTTTCTGATCAGGTCAGCAAATTGCCGCGCCCGATCGATCCCCTGATCCATCAGCAGCTCATACCCTTTGCGGCCGATGATCGACAGGCCGGCATGGACCAGCATCGCCATCCCGGGGCGCGATCCTTCCAGGGTGTGGCTTCCCAGGTCCTTGGAGCCGCGGCGGATGATGTAGGCGGCATGATGCTCGATATGGGAGAGTGCGGCCGGATCCTTGAACACTACCATCCCGGCCCCCATGGGGACGTAGAGCTGCTTGTGCGCATCGAGGGTGACGGAGTCGGCGCGTTCTATCCCGCGCAGCTTTCCCCTGTGAGTGGAGGAGAAAAGGGTTGGACCTCCCCAGGCGGCATCCACGTGGAAGTGGCATCCCAGTTCGGCGGCGAGATCAGCCATCGCCTCCAGCGGGTCGATGTTCCCGGTCTCGGTCGTCCCTCCGATCCCCACCACGGCCAGAGGCAGGATTCCCTCTCCCCGCAGCCTTTTGCAGTGGCCGCGCAGCTTCTTCATGTCGACCCGGTTGTGTTCGTCGGTTTCCACGGCGATCAGGTTGTCGCGTCCGATTCCAAGCAGATCGGCCGCCTTGCCCAGGGAATAATGGGCGCGCCGGGAGGCCAGAACCGCGAGGCCGTCGCAATCGAGATGCCGCAGAGCCCGGGCCAGACCCTCCCGGGCGATTCCCCGGAAGGACTCCGAGGGCGCGCAGAGCCGGTTGCGGGCGGCCCACAGGGCGGTGATATTGGCCACCGTCCCTCCCGAGCAGAATGCCCCCAGGGCATGCTCGCTGTCATGGATCCACCGACGGTAGAAGCTGTCGTCCTGCTCGAAAACGAGCCGGTGAAGCATGGCAAGCACCTGGCGCTCCAAGGGAGTGAAGGCCTTGGAGGTTTCCACCTTGACCAGATTCTGGTTGAGGGCGATGAGAATCCGGGAGAGGGGGAGCATGAAATACGGAAGGGCCGAGGTCATGTGGCCGATGAAACCCGGGGCGGCGGTATGCACCGACTGTGCGACCAGCTTCTCTTTGAGGAATTCGGTATATTCGGAGACGAAGGTCGGCTCTTCGGGAACCCGAGAATTTTCGAAATCGTGCTCGATCTCCTCGAGGGAGTGCTCGAGGGCGACGATATGTTCCTGCAGGAAGCCGGTCACGTTGTCGGATATAGCTTGGTCGATTCGCCCCAGGGTGGAGTCGGGAGCCTCCGGAACGGTGAAGATCCGATAGAGGTTGCGAAGATTGGCTTTTGCGGTTTCCGGAGACATGATAGTTCGCGAGCTGCCTTTTCGGTAGTAATCTTGAGCCCGTCACGAAACGGACCGATTAAAGAGCCGATTGTTCTGTATACAGTTTTCGACTGTATTCTGTCAAATTCAAATACCCGCGACAGGGAGAAAAGTCAGGATCTTTTGATTTTTTCGGAGTTTCCGTGCGAAAATGGTTGAAAATCGAACCTTAGGCCCGGGTTGACCGATTTCTCTCCGAGGATAGGGTTTTTTACTGTCTGCCAGGTTTTTTCAATGGGCGGAAGCAGGAGAAAACAGGCATGGGTTGCCTACGGAACCTGCACTTCAGGCTTCTTGTTGTGATGATCATCGCGGTACTGCTGAGCGGTTGCGCCTCCGGTCAGAAAGAGCCCCTGTTCATCGCCCCGGATTTCCGGCAGATGGAGATTCACGAGATCGCTCTGCTTCCGGTCACCTTCGAAGAGCGTTACGCCCCCCCCCCCGGCCTCGACCTGGAACAGGAACTCAGGCACAGGGCCGCTTCGGTTCTTGAACAAAAAGGGTATCGGATAAGTCGAGGGTCCGCTCCCGAGAGCGGAGCCGGTGGTTCAGCCGCGGCCATGGCCATCCATGTGGATTTCCTCTTCATCACCGAAACCTATGGCGACATCAATCCTCCGCCGGTCATAGATATCGAGGCCGTCGGAGAACTTGTATCCACATCCTCGGGCGAGGTACTTTGGCGCGGCAGAGGAGTCGGCAAGGTCGGGGGCGTGGGAGGAGGCGGGATAAGTCGTCCGGTCTCGGCACGGCATATCGCCTTGACGGTGCTGGTCGAAAGCCTGTTCGCATCCTTGCCGGAAGCTTCCGAAAGGCGCTGAGGATCGCCCCACTCCGACAGCATCCCCCTCTGATGGCCGCCTTTTCACGATTGAGCATTTCATCCTTCCGGGAATATTATTCCCGGGCGCCGAAAAATTTTCTTCTCCTTGGGGGACAACAGGAGAAAGTATCCCCCCACGATTGTTGAGAGAGCAAAAGTCGCAAGATCGAGCAGCAGCATAAAAAGGGAACTTTTGTCTGCTTCGGCGAAGAGGAGCGCCAGACCGAAGAGCAGGAGGGAGAATCTGAAGAGGGGGAAAACAACCTCCCGGGAAAGATCGGCAAGGGTGACGGAAAGGAGACGGCAGATTTTCCGGGGGAAATACCAGGCGGAAGTGAGGGCTCCGGCGACGAGCGTTCCCAGGGCGACCCCGATCATGCCGATTTCCTGGGCCAGGTAGATCGAAAGGGAGAGATTTACCACGCCTTCGGTCCAGCGGACCAGGGCCAGGCTCTTCAGTTTGAGGAAGGAGGAGAGGAAGGACGAGCAATGATGGGAGACGATCATCTGGAAGACCGCCAGGGCGAAAACCATGGTGATCCCCTGGCCGGCGAAATTGTCCTCTCCGACCCAGAACCGGACGATGTGACGGTTGAACAGCAGGAGGAAGACGGCGAGGGTGAGCCCGAGAGCAAGTAGAACCTTTGTCGACGAGAGGAAGACTTTCTTCAGTTTATCGAATTCCTGACGGCCGATCAGATCCCCGACCCCGGGCATCAGAACACGGTCCATTTCAAATATCTGAGTCCGGCCCAACCCGGCCAGGCGGTAAGTCAGGGCATACACCGTCACCAGCGCGGGCCCGAGGGTGCGTCCTATGACCAGGTAGTCCGTGGCATTGACGAAGAGGACGCCCAGGCTGCTGAGAAACCACCAGAAGCTGAGGGAAAAGATGTTCCTGACCCGATCCCGGCTCACCAGGTCCATCCGGAAGCGGAGGAGCGGAACCTGGATTCTGCCGATCAGATAAAAAAGCAGAAGGGAAACGGAATTGGCCAGGACCGCGGCCAAGGGAAGCGCGAGCAGGCCGAGTCCCGTCTCCAGAAGGCCGACGATGGCCATCGTCTGCAGCAGGTAATTGGCCAGTTCCGTCCACTTCTGGGTGGCGATATGCTGAGTACCGCCGAGAACAGCCTTGAAGGTCCGGATCGGAAAGGAGATGGAAAATCCGACCGCGGCGAGCAGTGCTGTTTTCCAGACCAGATCTGCGGAGCTGGAGGATATCCTGAAAAAACCGGGGACATAAAAAGAGACGGCGGCACCGGCCGCCATGGTCAGTACCGCGACCAGGGTGTGGAGGATGATGGTGTTGGAAAAGACGGTATTGAGCGTTTCGCCGCCTTCCTCGTGCTGGGATCGGGAAATGAGGACCCGTGCCGAGCCGGTAAGTCCCAGATCGAGCATGCCGAAATAACCGGTGACCTGGCCGATGGCGACCCAGATGCCGTAATACTCCTGACCGATATGCCGCAGAACAAAAGGGGTAATGATAAAACCGGTGACCACCGTAAGGGCTCGGGTCACGTAGGAACTTAACACCCCGCGGAAAAACCTGCTGGTACGATTGTCTTTTTCCAATATATGAACTCCGGTCGAAAACGTCCGGTGCGAACCAGGCGGCCATGGATGGTAGCGTGGCCGGCTCGACCAATTGAAACAGGAAGGTAGCTTAATGCAAGGGTCGAGAATCAAGCGGTGGCTGCATCGAAACAATGGTCTGAACGGGTGCGGTTTGAAGGGAAATCACCGGAGGGGAAGAATGAAAAAAAGCAGGTTCGTACGCCTCTGGAGGCAGGACTCAGGCCGCTTCCAGGCGGCGAATGAAGGCTTCGGCTTCGCGAATGGCGACTTCCATCCGGACCAGCCGGTCCACGTCGGCCTCGATCCTTCCCAGCTCAGGGGGCAGGAAGGCGACGGCGCGGCCGTTCAGGTTACAAGAAGGATCATTCCGGTGCGCATGGCCGGCTCCAGGAGTTTTCAGCCAGTATGGCCCCGGGAGGGAAGATGGCAAGTCCGGGTGAAATGTCGGGAGATGCCGGGATTTTTTTACCCGTCGGAAAGAGCGCGCCGCTCCTCCGCCGGAAGACTCTCCACGTACTCGCTCATTCCCCGCAGGGTATTTCCCAGAAAAATGCGCTCGCGGGCATGGATGTCCGGCGGCAGCTGATGGATATTGCGGTAGATCTCATCCCGCTCCAGGAGCCACCTGAAAAGGGCCTCCTCGCGCTTCGACTCATCGACCGAGGCGGTTTCGGCCACCCCCTGGACCCATAGCAGCAGCTGCCTGCGGGCGATCTGGAGGTGGTCGACAGCGTCATCCGCCAGACCGTGGTGAGCGAAGACCATGGTGCGGGGTGCCAGGGCGATCATGCGGTCGAGGGAGTCGAGAGCCACCTCCAGCTCGAAACGCGGTGGGGTGGCGGGTCGTATGTAGATCCCCTCCGGCACTTCGCTGCGGACTCCGGCGACTTCACCGGCGAAGAGCAGGTCCTCCAGGAGAAAACAGAGATGGTGCTGGGCATGGCCGGGCGTGAGGAAGGCGCGCACCCCGGTCTCTCCGATGATGTCCTTAAACCAGATCTTGTCTGCGGGAACGGGGAGGATCTCACCATAAACATCCGTCAGCAGCTTTCCCAGCACCTTGCGCGATCCTTCCCACAGCTTCGCCGGAGCGACCAGGTGGCGGACGCCTTCGGGATGGCAGATCACCCTCGCCTCGGGAAATTCCCGGAGCAGGGCGCCGGTGCCGCCGGCATGGTCGATATGGATGTGGGTCAGAAGGATGTGATCGAGTCGCTCCACCCCCAGGCGGCGCATTTCCTTGACCAGGTGAGGGATGGTGGAGAGGGGGCCCGGGTCGACGAGAAGAGTGAATTTCTCTCCCCGGTAGAGCCAGGAGCTTATGAATCTGCGAAAACCTTCCAGCAAGGGCTGGTTGAGATCGATGCAGGTCAGCCTGTTCAGGTCCAGGGAAGCCTTCCGGCAAGAGGGGGCGGCCGCTTCATGCTCCCGGTCGGAACCGCCGGCAGTTCTCCCAGCCGCGTAGATGCCGAGCATGTAACGATGGGGACCGGGAACCCCGGTCGGCACGAAGGCGACGTCGGCCCCAGGGGGAATGAGACGGTCAAGGCCGTAGACGCGGTGATCGATAAACACCCCCTCGATTTTCTCCAGCGGCAGATCGAGCTCGCGGGCGAGATCCCGTCCCGTACGTCCCTGTTCAGGTATACTGACCTCGGCGACAGAGCTCAGACCTCGTTCCTTGCGAATGGTATGCAGACAGCCGTACATCCGGATGCTGGTCATCAATGGCTCGGGCATCGATTCTTACCTCTCCTTTTTCGCCGTTTCCGGTATTGCCGGACCCGGCTGTCTTATATGGATAATGTCCGACTTTACAGAAACGGCGGAGAGGGGTCAAGAGGTCTTCAGGCTGAGTAATCCAGGGGTGTGTTTCCTGCGCCTTTGGGATTGGGTCGCGGACCCCGCTGA
>NZ_KI421421.1:407238-416617 GCF_000472285.1 Desulfuromonas sp. TF | reverse complement strand
AAGCAACCGCAAAAATAAAAAACAAATGGAAATCTCGAACCGATGGTCTAAACTACTTCTATTGAATGTCCGTTATTCAGGGAGGGAAAAATGAGGAAAGCTGTATTATTCGCAGCCCTGTCGCTGCTGATGCTGGTGGCAATCGGTCCGGTTCTGGCCGAAAAAACGATTTGGATTGACGAGAAAGGGAGTATCCATTCCGAAGTAAAGGATACCCCTCACGGCGAAAGCGAGAGGTCGGATGTCGAACTGTACGTGACAAGCTGGTGTCCGTACTGCAAACAAGCAATCCGGTATATGCGCTCTCGGGGTATTCCGTTCACTGCCTATGATATCGAAAAAGACGCGAGGGCGGCCCGGCGGAAAGGCGAGCTCGACACCCGCGGCGGCGTCCCCTTCGCCGTCATCAACGGACAGAAGATCCACGGGTTTTCGCCTGAGGCGTACGAAAGGGCGCTGGAGGGGCGCTAGTGTCCCGTATGGTTCTCTCTGCCTGCTTCCTACTCGATCACCTTCACCCCCGCCACCCGGGGCTCATGCCTCTTCCCCCACTCAACCCGTACTTCATACCGCGGACGCATTTCCTGCCCTGAGCCGGGCAGTCTCCTTCTGCCGCATGTCAGTTTTCCCTCCAAAAATAAAACCGCCAGGCCGGCAAAATCCCCGACCCAGACGGCTCAAATTTTTTCCTCCCCGATTTCCATCCCAGCCTCCGACCGAATCATAACAATTCATTTATTATCACGTCAAAAAGAAAAAGGCCTCTCCTAATTCCGGTGCAAAAAAAGGGCGGAACCTTTTCAGCTCCGCCCTTCGTAATTCATCCTATATTTTCGGAATCAGATCCCCGCTCGCTTGCGCAGCGATTCGGCCCGGTCCTTCTTCTCCCAGGTGAAGTCGGGGAGTTCGCGACCGAAGTGCCCGTAGGCGGCGGTCTGGCGATAGATGGGGCGCAGCAGGTCGAGCTGCTCGATGATCGCGCGCGGGCGCATGTCGAATTCCTCCTTGGCGATCCGGGCGATGTCGTTGGAGGGGATCTTTCCGGTGCCGAAGGTGTTGATCATGACCGAGACCGGCTCGGCGACGCCGATGGCATAAGCCAACTGAACCTCGCACTTGTCGGCGAGGCCTGAGGCGACGATGTTCTTGGCGACGTAGCGGGCCATGTAGGAGGCGCTGCGGTCGACCTTGGAAGGGTCCTTGCCGGAGAAGGCGCCGCCGCCGTGGGAGCCCTGGCCGCCATAGGTGTCGACGATGATCTTGCGGCCGGTCAAACCGCAGTCGCCCATGGGGCCTCCGACCACGAAACGCCCGGTCGGATTGATGAAGTACTTGGTCTTCTCATCCAGCAGGTTCTCGGGAATGATCTTCCTGACCACTTCCTCGACGATCGCCTCCTTCAGGGTGTCATAGGCCACCTCGGGGGAGTGCTGGGAGGAGACGACAACGGTATCGACCCGGATGGGCTTGTCATTGATGTATTGGATGGAAACCTGGGATTTGCTGTCGGGGCGCAGAAACGGGAGCAGACCGCTCTTGCGCACGTCGGCCAGACGCTTGGTCAGCTTGTGCGCGAAGGTGATCGGCATCGGCATCAGCTCGGGGGTTTCATTGCAGGCATACCCGAACATCAGCCCCTGGTCGCCGGCCCCCTGCTCGGTGTACAGCCCTTCTCCCTCGGTTACGCCCTGGGAGATGTCGGGAGACTGGCGGTCGATGGAGGTGAGAACAGCGCAGGTTTCCCAGTCGAACCCCATGGCGGAGTCGCCGTAGCCGATCTCCCTGATGGTCTGCCGGACGATATCGGGGTAGTCGATGCGGGCATTGGTGGTGATCTCGCCGGCGATCATGGCCATCCCGGTCGTCACAAGGGTTTCACAGGCCACGCGGGACCTGGGATCCTGGGTGAGAATGGCATCGAGAATGGCATCGGAGATCTGGTCAGCGACCTTGTCGGGGTGACCTTCGCTGACGGACTCGGAAGTAAAAAGAAAATCGGTCATGGCCATGGAGCGGAATCCTCCCTTTGTGCGGGGTAATGGTAAAAAACGAATATTAGTGGATAACGAGGCGGGTTGTCAAATATTTTGGATATATTCCCCAAGGGATTGTTTGAAGGCTGATCAAAAATGTCCAGATGCAAGGCGGCTGAAATCCTGAGGAATAAGGCGTACCGGAAGGTACGTCGTTGACGAAGGATGAGGCCAACGCAGCAGATGGGCGTTTTTCATCAGCCTCCTATATGATGGGGGCGCCGAAGATCTCCGGAAACCGCCGGCCCATCTCTTCTTCGAGGCGGTGGGCCACTTCCTGGGCGGTGGTCAGTTGCTTCAGCTCTTCAAGCAGGCGTTCCCCTTCCTGCCTGCTCACCTGGCGAAGGACGCGTTTAACCCGGGGGATTCCCGGGGCGTTCATGGAAAGCTCCTCGAATCCCAGGCCCAGGAGAACCATGCTGTAGATGGGTTCGCCTGCCATCTCCCCGCACATCCCCACCCCGATCCCGGCCTCTTTGGCCGAGGCGCAGATCATCCCAAGGGCTTTGAGGATCGCCGGGTGCAAGGGCTCGTAAAGATAGGCGACATGTTCGTTGCCCCGGTCGACGGCCAGACAGTATTGAATGAGATCATTGGTGCCCACGGAGAAAAAATCGACTTCCTTGGCCAGCAGATCGGAAATAAGAGCCGCGGAGGGCGTCTCGATCATGATGCCGACCGGCAATTGGGCATCGAAAGGAATGCCCTGCGCGGCCAGCTCGTCCTTGGCCCCTTCGAGACACTCCTTGCAGGAGCGAATCTCGGCCACTCCCGAGACCATGGGGAACATGATCCGGACCTGGCCGAAGGAGGAAGCCCTCAGAATAGCTCGAAGCTGAGCCTTGAAAAGCCGCCTCTCCTTCAGTGAAAATCGGATGGCGCGCAGCCCCATGGCCGGATTAGCTTCGTCGGCGAGATTGATCTCGGGAACGAACTTGTCCCCACCCACGTCCAGGGTCCGGATGGTCACCGGATGGGGGGCCATCCGCTCCACGATACCTCGGTAGGCCTGAAACTGCTCTTCCTCAGAGGGAGGCAGGAGGCGATTCATGAAGAGGAATTCCGAACGGAAGAGTCCGATCCCTTCAGCCCCCTGACTCTGGGCCAGCGGCACCTCGTCGGACATCTCCAGATTCCCGCGCAGGGCGATGCGGTGACCGTCCGTCGTTTCGGCGGCAAGTTCCCGATAGGAGAGGAGTTCCTTTTCCAGGTATTCGAAGGACTGTTTCTTCTTGAGATATTCCTTGAAGGTATCTGCGGAGGGATTGAGGATCACCGTGCCGTTGGCTCCATCGATGATCACCGGAGTTCCACCGGGGACGATGGAGGATACGTTTTCGAGTCCGACCACCGCCGGGATGCCCATGGAGCGGGCGAGAATGGCAGTGTGCGAAGTCCGTCCGCCGACATCGGTTACGAAGGCGATGATCTTTTCCTTGTCGATCTGCATGGTATCGGCCGGAGAAAGATCATGGGCAACGATGATGACCTTGCGGTCGAACTCCGTCAGGGACTGCTGGGTTTCGCCTTTGATATTGCGCAGCAGGCGGTTTCCCACCGAATCGATATCGGAGCGCCGTTCCCTCAGATATTCATCCTCGATGCTGTCGAAGACTTTTCTGAACCGGTCCAGGGTACGCTTCAGGGCCCCTTCGGCATTGACCCGTTCATTCTTGATAATCGCTACGGTATCGTCGATCAGCATCTGGTCTTCAAGGATGAGCAGATGGGTGTCGATGATATAAAGATGTTCAACCAGCTGCCGGTCTGTGACCCCTGCCTTGACCTCTTCCAGCTCTTTTTTGGAAAGTCGCACGGCATCGAGAAAGTTGAGAACCTCCTTCTCCACCTCGCCCTCGGCAATCGTACGCTCCACGACCGTCAGCCGGGTCCGGTTGAGCAGGTAGGTTTCGCCGATGGCAATTCCCGGCGATGCTCCCAGGCCGACCAGAAAAGTGTCCTGGGTGAAATCAACTTTCTCCGAAGCCGTCATCGATCAGTTGTCCTAAAGCTGTCAGTGCCTGTTGTGCGTCGTCGCCGGCCACGGCCACGGAAATCCGTGACCCTTGGGCGGCCGCCAGCATCAGAATGCCCATAATGCTCTTGCCGTTGACCTCCAGACCGTCTTTTTCGATGGTAATCTCGGACTTGAAGCGGTTGGCTGTCTGAACCAGTTGCGCCGCGGCCCGGGCATGAAGCCCAAGGCGGTTTTTTATCGTAAAGTCTTTCTTCTCCATCGATGTTCCTTTTATCCGCTAAAGAAAAAAAACAGCAGGATCGCTGAAGTTACAAGCACCAGCAGAAGGGTCGACACCCCCTTGCGGGCCAGCCGCCCTGCCAGGACGACCAACGGGATAACGGCGAGCCCCCAACCGGCCGACAACCCTTCCTCTCTCAGGCAGAGAAAAACAAGATAGGCGCACAGTCCTCCCAAAAGCACGACCGTCGCTTCCTTTAGGCGAATGGCCAGGTCCGGCAGATGGTGCCGCTGGATGCCTTCGACCACCCTGAGCCCGCGGAAGTAGCCTCGCAGCAATCCGACGATGCGAAACCAGAAATGGGGCAGATTGAACAGAAGCAAGAACACCACGGGGGCCCAAAGGGATCCGCGGGCCGCAAAGAAAAGCGCTACACCGGCGGAAAGGGGCCGCACGGCTCCCCAGAAAAGGGCGTCTCCCATGGCGGCATAGGGGGCCATGACCATCCCCTTGAATTCCTGTACCCCCAGATAGCTCTCGTCCCCACTTTTTTTGTTTTCTTCCAGTGCAAGAATCGCCCCGAGAATCGGCGAAGCCAGAAAAGGATGGGTGTTGAAATATTCAAGATGCCGACGATAAGCCGCGGCAAGCTCTTCCCCCTGGAACATGCTTCGCAGGGCCGGACCGAGGGTATACAGAACTCCGAGGTTCTGCAGGCGTTCAAAATTCCAGCTCGCCTGCAAGGCAAAGGAACGCAAAAGGACGCGGGCAAGAACAATTCGGGGGAGTCTTTTGCGTTCCATCGGCACCTCAGAGCAGCCACAGCATGAGCAGGGCGGAGGTGAAAGAAGCGGCGAAAAGGGTCAGAGACCGTCGAACGTTGATGGAACTGAGAATAATCGCCGTTCCCATGATCGGAAAGGCCACTCTAAGCCAGGGAGCGGCATCCGTTGTCGACCTAAGCAGAATCGGCCCCAGCTCGGAAAGCAGAAGCGAACCGACGATGACAATCGTTGCGAAGGTAGCCAGCGAAGCAAGAGCGAAATGCCCGATTCCCCACAGGTGGGCCTGTTCCGCAGCCCTGAACCGACCTTCCGCCAGCGCGTCCTGAGCCTTCTGCAACAATCTTCCGTTCCAGTCCCGGGCCCACCGTTCAAAAAGCTGCCCCATCTTTCCAAGCGGCATCGCGACAAGAGTGCAGAGAATGACGAAGGCCGGTCCTGACAGGCCCAGTCGGCTTCCCATAGTAATCGCCAGCACAGTGCTTCCGATGGCCACTTGGGTATCATCGGGAGGAATCGCCGCACCCACCGGCAGCCGCCCCAACCAGAGAAGCTCCACCATCGATCCGACCAGAAGACCGGCCGGAGCATCGCCCAAAAGCCATCCGGTCAGAGGGGCGGCGACAATCGGTCGTGAAATCATCACCTGCAGGAATGCCGTCCGGTCAAGCCCAGAGACCACCGCCACTGCGGCAGCCATCAGATAGCTCGCAGCAGCCATCCTAGGACCCTCCGCTCGGCACGAGCTTTCGCCAGTACTGTTCCCGGTCCGCCGGAATGCACTGGGAGACGATTCGTACCCCCTCCTCTTCCAGTGATTCGAGAATCTCGATATCTTCCCGATCAAGAGCGATGGTGCAGCTGTACCTCAACTTCCCCTCTCCTCCGTGCAGATTGCCCAGATTGAGCTCGGGGAAACTCATGCCGAGATGATAGGCTTTCAGCGCGTCGGCCGAATCGGCAAACAGCAGCAGAACCCTGTAATTCCGTTCCTCCGCCGCCAGGAACTGCGCCGCCTCCTCCACGGTGGCAATTACCACCCGGATTCCCCGGGGGACGGCGGCTTCCATCAATATCCGCTGGAAAGTGACACCGGCAATCCGGTCGTTGGCGACCACGATGCAGTCGGCATGGACGTACGGGACCCAGGCCTCCAGAACCTGACCATGAATGAGGCGGTTGTCGATGCGAGCCAGAACGATGCTCATAAAGTCCTTACCAGGGCAAAGGCGTAAATGCGGTCTTATTTCTGATGCACTCGCAAAAACTCAGAGGATGGCTAAGCAAAAATTTCGTGTGGTTTTTCAGGGGCGAAGGCATACATCAGGTATGTCGAGGTCCTGAAAAAACGCCGTAACGCCGTAGGGCGGACTTTTTGCGACGCCATCATTTCTGAAGAAATTCGCTGGCCAGTGTAATGCTCTGCTGTCCGTACGACTTGAGCTGGGCCACCAGGTCGGAAAGAGAGAGGCCTTCCCGTGTATTGAAGAACTTCAGCACCATCGGAAGATTCACTCCGGTAAGAACTTCAACCTGCTGGGGTTCGAGAAAGGAGAGGCTGATGTTGGCGGGAGTCCCGCCGAACATGTCGGTCATGATGGCGATTCCCTCCCCGTCTCGGCCGACCTCCTCGATGGCTCCGGCCATGTTGCTGCGAATGTCCTCGAGGCCGTCTTCCTTTTGTATGCAGACTGCACGGACGTTGGTCAAAGGACCAATAACCATTTCGGCGGCATTGATGAACTCTTTTGCCAGATTGGAGTGAGTGGCGATTACCAGACCGATCATCGTTTATCCTTTGGCCAAATCCCTGTGGTTCACCTCGAGAGTGATCCCTTCGCCGACAAAAGCCGGACGCAGCGCTTCCACGACGGCAACGCTGCGATGATGCCCGCCGGTGCAGCCGACGGAGATGGTGAGATAGCTCTTTCCCTCTTTGCGATACTGGGGCAGAAGAAACATCATCAGGTCCTTGAAATATCGCAGAAATTCCTGACATGCCGGCTGCGACAGCACGAAAGTGCTGACCGCCATGTCAAGCCCTCCCAGAGGCCGCAGTTCCTCCACAAAATGAGGGTTGGGCAGAAACCGCACATCCATGACCAGGTCCGATTCCAGCGGCACCCCGTAGCGATAGCCGAAGGACTGCAAACGGACGACCAGAGGCTCCGATCCCTCCTCCCCCTTGACGATCTGAACCACCCTTGACCTCAACTGATGAGGGGTTAGTCCGGATGAATCGATCACCGCGGTGGCTGAACGCTTCAGTTCCTCCAGAAGCTGCCGCTCCCGGCGGATTGCCGCGGGCACCCCGTCCGTTCCAGCCAGCGGGTGGCGGCGGCGGGTTTCGGAATAGCGGCGTATCAGCGTCTCGTCGGAGGCATCGAAAAAATAGATGACCGGTTGATAGCCGAGCGCCTTGAGATTTTGAAGATTCTTTTCGAATCCAGCCAGGAATTCGCGGTTTCGCACGTCGATGACCACCGCTACATCCGCAGTAAGCTTACCTCCCTGATCGGCCATTTCCAGAAACTGGGGAAAAAGGGCCATCGGCAGGTTGTCAACGACGAAAAACCCTTCATCCTCCAGGGCGTGGGCGGCGGCAGTCTTTCCTGAACCCGACAGGCCGGTGAGAACAAAGACTCGTTTCCGGCTCATTCAAGATTATCCCCGATGATGGTGTGAGCGTGCAGGTATGCCATTTCCGCCATCCGCTTTTCTAATCGATCCTGAAATTCGAGGGCGCTGTGATAACCCATTTCCTTGAGCAGTTGATTGCGCGCCGCGACTTCGACGATCGTCGTGATATTGCGGCCGGGGCGGACCGGAATTTTCAGAAACGGAATTTCGAGACCGAGGATGCCGTATTTCTGTTCTTCAAGCCCAAGCCGGTCGTATTCCTTTCCTTCTTCCCACTCCAGAAGTTCAACAGCCACATCGATCTTCTTGCGCTCACGGATTGCTGCCACGCCAAAGAGGTGCTTGATGTTGATGATCCCCAGACCCCGGATCTCCATATGATAATGGAGCAGGTCCATCCCTTCTCCGAAAAGGACGGCTGGAAGCTTCATGCGCACCTTGACGACGTCATCCGCCACCAGGCGGTGCCCCTTGAGTACCAGATCGAGAGCGCATTCGCTCTTGCCGATTCCGCTTTTACCGACAAGCAGGACCCCGACCCCCAGCACATCCACCAGCACACCGTGGACGGTGGTTGAAGGAAGGAGCCGCTCCTCCAGAAACTGGGTGATCATGGAAATGAAGGTGGAACTCTGGTGATGGGTACGCAGGAGGGGAATCCCCTGCTGCTCGGCTTCCATGACCAGCCGTTCGGGCGGCTCCTGGCCCTTGGTGATGATAAAGCAAGAGACATTCAGAGCGCAGAATTGGCGCAGATTGACAGCGGCCTTCTCCGGCGTCAGATGATTGAGATAGCTAAGCTCGGTCGACCCGAGGACCTGGATTCGGTCGGGGTGCAGATTGGTGGTATAGCCCGCGAGAGCCAGACCGGGTTTTTGTATGCGGGGAACCTGCACGCAATTGCCGAGACCGCGTTCCCCGGCCAGCAATTCAAGGTCAAGCCCCGCCTCTTTTTCGCCAAGAAGCTCTTGGATACTCAGTCCGGCCATAATCCCCAGTAATGTTAAAGCTGCTCTTCTTCTTCGGCGATGATCGAATAGACTTCCTCACCGCTCGATGCGGCAAGAAGCCGGTTCCGGACCGTGGAGTTCTTGAGCAATTTGGATATTCGCGCAAGTGTCTTGAGGTGGACGCCGACCGATTCTTCCGGAGCGATCAGTAGGAAGAACAAATGCGCAGGGCGGCCGTCCATAGAGTCGAAATCGACTCCTCCGCGGCTGCGGCCGAAAGAAATCACAAGATGCTTGAGATCTCTCAACTTGCCGTGGGGGATGGCCACGCCTTCTCCGATGCCCGTGCTGCCCAGCCGTTCCCGCTCCTGCAACACGTTGATGACCTCGTCACGGTCCAGACCGTTTTCTACTTTGAGGATGGCATCGGTCAGTTCGGCAAGGACCTCGTTCTTGCCTGTCGCCTTAAGGTCCGCAGTGATGGCGGCGGGTTTCAGCAGGTCAATTATCTTCATTTCTTTACGTCCAGTCCCTTCTGGAAAAACCGGGGGGAAAGGACACACATCCCTTCCCCCCGGTCATCATACTGCTATTACTTGCTTTGAGGAACAATTAAACCGTAGTTGCCGTCCTTGCGGCGGTACACTACATTGATCTCCTCCGATGCCGAATCGGTGAAGACCAGGAATTCTTTGTTCAAAAGGTCCATCTGCATGACCGCCTCTTCCACCGCCATCGGCTTGACGGGAAAACTGTTGCTGCGGATGATGATCGGT
>NZ_KI421421.1:398612-407138 GCF_000472285.1 Desulfuromonas sp. TF | reverse complement strand
CTTGGCGAGAATGGTGACTTCGGCGCTGTGGCGAATCTTCTTCTCGACCGAGAGGACAACCTGGGCGTCAATCGGCTCGTCAATGTACTTCTTGACGCGGGAGAGTTTTTCCTCGACATAAGCGCGAACCGGCTCACTGGTTTCCATGTGTCTGAATGTGACAGCAATTTGCATACTGAAAACCTCCTGGTGAAGAGTCCCTGGTGGGATGTTGCTTCCTGTCATTTAAAGTATAGCTCAGAAACGCCAGGCCTGCCCTGATTAGAACGGGAAATCAGAAGAGGCGCTTGCGCTCGGTCGACGAACCGATACCAAGCATTTCGCGATATTTGGTTACGGTGCGGCGAGCGATATCGATGCCGTGCTGGCGAAGCATGTCGACGATTTTCTGATCCGAATAGGGTTTCTTGGGGTTCTCTTGCGCGACGATGTCTCGAATCCTGTTCTTGACGCTTTCCGAGGCGATCGAGCTTCCCTCCGTAGTGCTTATACCGCTGTTGAAGAAATACTTCAACTCAAAGAGACCCTGGGGTGTCTGAACATACTTGCTGGTGGTCACACGGCTGATGGTGGATTCGTGCATTTCGATGTCCTCGGCCACATCCCTGAGGACAAGAGGTTTGAGGTGTTCGATGCCCTTGTCGAAAAATTCCCGCTGGAATTTGACAATGCTTTTGGTGACCTTGTAGATGGTCCGCTGACGCTGATGAATGCTTTTGATCAACCAAAGGGCGCCACGCAGTTTTTCCTGGATATACTCGCCCGCCTTCTGGTCGACGCCCCCTCCTCCTCCGGACAGGGCCTGGCGGTAGAAAGTGCTGATGCGCAGATTGGGAAGTCCTTCATCGTTGAGAACAACCACGTATTCGTCACTGATTTTATAGACGAAAATATCAGGGGTGATGTAGTGGACATCCTCCTGGCTGTAGGGACGTCCGGGGCGGGGATCCAGGCCGGAGATGATCTTTGCGGCGCCCAGGACCTCGTCAAGACTCACTCCCTGCACCTTGGCGATGGTCGGATACTTGCGCGTCTCCAGCTCGGCGATGTGGTCGCGCAGAATGGTTTCGACCAGAGAGCCCTCCATCCCGAGGTGCCGAACCTGCTTGAGAAGGCATTCCTGAAGATTGCGGCAGGCCACTCCGACCGGATCGAAATCCTGAACCTTTTCCAGTACGGGAGGCACTTTCTCCGCCTCGACTCCAAGGATATCGCTGATTTCCTCGAGCGTCGCCTTCAGATATCCATCCTCGTCGAGATTGCCGATAATTTCGGCTGCGACCCGCCGCTCCTCCTCGGTGAAACGGGAGAGGCCCAACTGCCACATCAAATGATCCGTAAGACTCCCTTTTTTGGTCAGGAGATTTTCAAACGAAGGCCGGTCATCATCCTCTTCATAGGAATCGGCCGTCGAGCCGCCCAGATTGTATCCTTCAAGATAGGTCTGCCAGTCGATATCCGCAAGGCCCTCGTTTTCACCCGCAACCTCCTTGACTTCCTCGCTGAAGGTCTCGGGTTCGGCGACCTCCGTGGTCTCCTCTCTCGGTTCCTGCTCTTCCAGATCCATCCCTTCTTCGAGAACGGGATTTTCCTCGAGTTCCTGCTGGACCATGTCCACCAGTTCCATGCGCGAGAGTTGAAGCAGCTTGATCGCCTGCTGCAGTTGGGGCGTCATCACCAGCTGCTGGCTGAGTTTGAGTTGCTGTCGGATTTCTAAAGCCATAATACTCCTGAAAAGCAGGTGTCAGGTTCCATGTTTTTCTGCCCTGATTCCTGTCTCCTGATTTTAAAGCTTGAACTTTTCGCCAAGATAGATCGATCGGGCTTTCGGACTGGCGGCGATTCGGGCCGGCTCACCGTACTCCAGAATTTCCCCTTCATTGAGGATGTAGGCCTTGTCGCAGACACCCAGAGTCTCCCGGACATTGTGATCCGATATCAGCACGCCGATCTGCCGTGCCTTCAACTCTGTGATGATGTTCTGGATATCGATGACCGCAATGGGATCTATTCCGGCAAAGGGCTCATCGAGAAGGATGAAGGCAGGATCGATCACGAGGGCCCTGGCAATCTCCACCCGCCGCCGTTCCCCGCCCGAGAGGGCGTATCCCGGTGTTCGGGCCACGTGAGTGAGGCGCAATTCCTCGAGCAGATGATCCTTGCGTTTGTGACGGACCACCGCAGAAAAATCAAGAGTCTCTAGAATGGCCAGCAGGTTTTCCTCCACCGTCATGTTGCGGAAGACCGAAGCTTCCTGCGGCAGGTAGGATATCCCCGCCCGCGCCCGGAGATACATGGGCAGGTCTGTCAGTTCCATGTCGTCAAGAAAAACCCGCCCCTGGTCCGGCCGTACCAAGCCCACAACCATGTAAAAAGATGTGGTTTTGCCCGCGCCATTGGGGCCGAGCAGCCCGATCACCTCGCCCGAGGAGACCTCAAGGTCGACGCCGCGAACCACCTGCCGTCCCTTATAGGCCTTGGAAATCCCCCGAGCCGTGAGCTTCCGCGCCACTACTTCTGCTCCTTGGGATGGAACACGGCATTGACCCGGGAACCGCCCTCACTGCTGACGATGCTTTTTTCCTCGCCAAGGAAGACGGTGATTTCATCCCCTTCGACAAAATCTTCTCCCTGATGCACCCTGGGGGAGCCGGTAAGGACGATTCGCCCCCGGTTCCGATAGTAAATGCCCTTCTGCCCCGTGGCCACTCTCGATCCCTGCACGATGCGCACGTTGCTCAGTGCCTCCACGCGTTGGACCTCCCGGTCCTCGGCGCGGTAGAAGACGATCATCGTGTCGGCGTAGATGACCACATCCCCTTGTTTCGCTACTACTTCCCCTTCGAACCTGACCTGATTCGCGGTATCGTCGGCTTCGAGACGGTCGGAGGTGATGTGGATAGGCATATCGCCGAGCGGGGGCGCCGGCGGGGTCTGTTCGGCAGCCAGGCAGATCCCCGCCGTGAAATGAAGAAGGGAAAAAAAGAGGACAATGATCTTGCGCATCATCGGTTACCGCTTTCGCCAGTCACGGCTGCCAGCCGAGCCTGAATATCGGAGAGCAGGATCAGGGTGTGATCCTGAACGTCGAGGAGCATGCCCACGCCTGTGACTTCCATCTTCTCGGAAACCATGCGTACCGGCTCCTCCGTGCTGATCATCCGCTCCGCTTCCCGATACAGCAGGGAATCGGTGTACAGGGCATACCCCTGGGGGTTATTGACGATGACATCGCCCCGAACCGCCACCTCACGGGACCCCGATTTCATCTCCCCCTCTTCGGCGGTCAGAACCACATCACCCATATCCTCGTCGTAGAAAGTCATGTGGATATTCTCTATGCGGGTGATCCCGTCTTCCACTGTATGGGCTGCCGAATCGGCCACCAGCGTCCAGTGGCGTTTCCCATCGCGGGTTTCCGTATAATTGATCTTTTTCAGGGAGAGATCGACGTTCCGGGGGAGAGATTCGAGAATCTCCTCCGGAGATCCCCCCTTGAAGTTGCGTACCACGGTGATGGTCAGGGCCACCGCGAGTACGACAATGGCCACGGCCAAAAGATTGCGAACATTAAGCCATTTCGTCATAAGTGGAGGAAGTATAGCACCATTGGGCAGGGGGTGTAAAGGCGTTATCCGCAGCTTGGCATGAGTTTTGAAAGCCTCTTACAGCGGGCCCTCAGCGGCGAAATACCGATCCGTGACCTCGGTCCATCGGCCCGTAGTTTTCAGGATGAGATCGCAGATTTCCCGCACCGCGCCCCGGCCGCCGCTCCGGGCCGTAACGTAGTGAACCAGGGGCTTCAACTCCTCGACCGCATCCGCCACAGTGGCGGAAAACCCCACCCGCCGCAGAATGGGCAGATCGACGAGATCGTCCCCCATGTAGGCCACCTCCTCATCTGCCAGTCCCAGTTCCTCAATGGTTGCGAAATAAGGTTCGAGCTTGTTCCTGGATCCCTGGTGCAGAATGTCGATGCCGAGTTCGCGAGCCCGAAAGCGCACCACCTCGGATTCGCGGCCGGTGATGATCCCGACCTTCAGGCCGACACGCTGGAGCAGTTTCAAGCCATGGCCGTCCCTGACATCGAAGGCCTTGGACTCGACGCCGTTATTGTCGATGATGATGCGGCCGTCGGTCATGATTCCGTCCACATCAAGGAGCAGAAGACGGATTTTTCCAAGTTGCTCCACCATCAGACTACCCCCGCCTTTAGAAGATCGTGCAGATGAATGATTCCCACCGGCTTCTCCGCCTCTTCCGATTCGAAGACAAAGAGGGACGTGATGGAATGCTGCTCCATCTTCTGAAGAGCCTTGGCGGCAAGATTAGTCCGCAGAATGCGTTTGGGGTTGTGGTTCATCAGCTCCCTGATCGGCCGGTTGAGCACATCGAAGCCCTGTTCGATGGATCGGCGCAGGTCGCCGTCGGTAAAAACGCCGGCCAGTCCTCCGCCGGCTCCTGCCACACCCGTGATGCCCAGCTTCTTGCTGGTAATCTCGAAGAGGGCTTCCTTGAGCGGGGTCTCCATGCCGACCATAGGAATGTCGCCGCCCGAGTGCATCAGATCTTCGACCCGCAGCAGAAGCCGTTTACCAAGAGCGCCGCCGGGATGGAAGAGGGCGAAATCCTCGTCCTTGAAGCCGCGCTGCACCAGAAGGGCCACGGCAAGGGCGTCTCCCATGGCCAGCGTGGCGGAGGTGCTGGCGGTCGGCGCCAGCCCCAGCGGACAGGCTTCTTCCCTGACGGAAATATCCAGAAAAACATCCCCTGCCCGTGCCAGCGTACTGTTCGGGTTTCCAGCCAAGGCAATCAGGGGGAGCCCCATGCGCTTGATCACCGGAAGGATTCGGGTGAGTTCCTCCGTTTCACCGGAATTGGAAACGGCGATCACCACGTCGCCTTTCATGAGCATCCCCAAGTCGCCATGGATGCCTTCGGCCGGATGGAGGAAGAAGGCGGGGGTGCCGGTCGAAGCCATGGTCGCGGCGACTTTCTGGCAGATGAGGCCCGACTTGCCCATGCCGGTGATGACCACCCTTCCATGACAGCCGAGAATCATTTCAACCGCTTTGCTGAAATTGCCGTTGATCCGCTCCACGAGGGCCGAAATCGCCTCGGCTTCGATCCTGAGGACCCGCTTTGCTGTATCGTAGATCGCTTCCAATTCAACCACGTCCTTTGGCGATGGCATCGATGGCCAGAATGGGTTCCAGCATCCCCCTGAGATCCTGGAGGGGAAGAGAGTTGGGACCGTCGCACAGGGCCTCCTCCGGATTCTCGTGCACTTCCCAGAAAAGTCCGTCGATACCGGTGGCCGCCGCTGCCCGGGAGAGAGCCCCCACATACTGGCGCTGGCCGCCGGAAGAGGCGCCGGCGCCGCCGGGAAGCTGAACGGAGTGCGTGGCGTCGAAAACGACCGGATAGCCCGTCTCTCGCATGATCACCAGTGATCGCATATCCGTCACCAGATTGTTGTAGCCGAAAGAGGCCCCCCGCTCCGTCAGCAGGATTTTGTCGTTCCCCGTCGACTCGACCTTCCCTACCGTGTTGCCCATGTCCCAGGGGGCCATGAACTGCCCCTTTTTAATGTTGATGACTTTTCCGGTCTCGCCTGCAGCCACCAGCAGATCCGTCTGCCGACAGAGAAAGGCGGGAATCTGGATGATATCCAGCACCTCGGCGGCGGGGGCCACCTGGGAGAGATCGTGAATGTCGGAGATGACGGGGAGGTCGAATTCGGCCTTCACCCGCGCCAGGATGCGCAGGCCCTCGGCCATTCCCGGCCCCCTGAAGGATGTCACCGACGTGCGGTTGGCCTTGTCGTAGGAAGCCTTGAAGACCAGACCGATACCGAGGTCGGCGGCCAACTTCTTGAGAAAACCGGCGATGCGCAAGGTAAGGGCTTCGTCCTCGATGGCGCAGGGACCGGCGATGAGAACCAGCGGCCGACCGCCGCCGAAGACAGTGCTGCCGACGGAAATCTCCCTCACCATTATTCCTCGCTCCTGCTTTTCAGGCACGCGCCGACGAAGGACTCGAACAGCGGATGGGGCTCCATCGGCCGGGAGCGGAATTCGGGATGAAACTGGCACCCTAGAAACCAGGGATGGTCAGCCAGTTCGACGATTTCCACAAGATCCCCCTCGGGATAGATGCCGGAGACGATCAGGCCGGCTTTCTCCAGAGTCTGCCGATAGGCGTTGTTGAATTCATACCGATGGCGGTGGCGCTCGGTGATGTTCTGCTGGCCGTAAATGCGCCGGGCCAGCGTCCCCTTGGCCAAGGCGCAGGGATACGCCCCGAGGCGCATGGTCCCGCCCTTCCCCTTCACCGTTTTCTGGTCTGCCATGATATGAATCAGGGTGTTCTTGGCGTCTTCGCGGAATTCAGCGGAATAGGCGTCCTCGACTCCGCAGACGTTGCGGGCGTATTCCACCACCGCCATCTGCATCCCCAGACAGATGCCGAAGAAGGGTATCCCGTTCTCACGGGCATGACGTATGGCGGACGTTTTCCCCTCACTCCCCCGCTCGCCGAAGCCGCCGGGGACCAGAATGCCGTCCACATCGGAAAAAGAGTCGCCGATTCCATGTCGTTCCAGGGATTCGGAATCGATGTATTTGAGATTGACCTTGCAGTCGTTGGCGATCCCGCCATGGATCAACGCCTCGGCGAGAGACTTATAGCTTTCGGTCAATTCGACGTACTTGCCGACGATGGCGATGGTGGTTTCGCCGCCCGGCTCCTTGACCCGCTTGACGATCCGCTCCCAGGCAGAGAGGTCGGGAGCCTTGGTCCAGATATTCAGATATTCGACAAGCCGTTCATCAAGCCCCTGCTCGTGGAAGGCCAGGGGAACCTCGTAGATGGTGGGCACGTCGCGGGCGGTAATAACCGCCTCCTCCCGGACATTGCAGAAGAGGGCGATCTTGCCTTTCATGTCCCGAGGGATCTCCCTGTCGCAGCGGCACAGCAGAACATCGGGCTGGATACCGATCTCCCGCAGTTCCTTGACGCTGTGCTGGGTCGGCTTCGTCTTGAGCTCGCCGGCGGTGGCAATATAGGGGACCAGAGTCAGATGGATATAAAGAACGTTTTCATGGCCCCGGTCGGTGCGGAACTGACGGATGGCTTCCAGAAAAGGCAGGGACTCGATGTCACCCACCGTGCCGCCAACCTCGACGATGGCCAGATCGACGCCCTTGGCATTGTCGAGGATCTTGCTCTTGATCTCGTTGGTAATGTGGGGGATGACCTGAACCGTCCCGCCCAGATAGTCCCCCCGGCGCTCCTTCCGGATCACCGAATCGTAGACCTGGCCGGTGGTGAAGTTCGACTTGCGCGACAGCCGGGCCGAAGTGTAGCGCTCATAATGCCCCAGATCGAGGTCGGTCTCCGCTCCGTCGTCGGTGACGAAGACCTCGCCGTGCTGAAAAGGACTCATGGTGCCCGGATCGACATTGATGTAGGGATCGAGTTTCTGCATGGAGACCCTCAAGCCGCGAGCTTCCATGAGGGCGCCGATGGAAGCGGCGGCCAGTCCTTTGCCCAGGGAGGAGACGACACCGCCGGTGACGAATACGAACTTGGTCTTCATTGATACTCCTTAGCGAGCACGGGTCATTGCCCCATTTTTGGATCGAAAATTCAAAGCTGAAATTCTACACAGAAGCAAAACAAAAGGAAACCCCCAAATTACCCGGGGATTTCAGCGACCGGTGGCTTCAAGGAGGGTCCGGACCCGCTCAAGATCTTCGGGAGTATCGACTCCCTGGGAGGTCAGCCGGGTGTTTGCCACCTTGATTCTGAATCCATGCTCGAGGGCCCTGAGCTGTTCAAGTTTTTCCAGCTGTTCCAGAACCGTGGCTGAGAGCTTTGGATAGGTAAGAAGAAAGTCTCGACGGTAGACATAGAGACCGATGTGTTTGTAGACCTCGATCTGGGAGAAATGGGATTCGAGATCGGCGGCGAAGTCCCGTGGATGGGGGATGGGGGCCCGGGAAAAATAGAGTGCGAACCCCTGCCGGTCGGTAACCACCTTGACCACATTGGGATTCAGATATTCCTCGATAGAATCGATGGGGGCCTTGAGGGTGCCCATGGCGATGCCGGGGCCCCATTTCAGCGGCGCCACGGCCTGGTCGATCATCCTTGGGTCAATCAGAGGTTCATCCCCCTGGACGTTGACGACGAGATCGGCATCGATTCCGGCCGCAACCTCTGCCAGGCGGTCCGTTCCGGTCGGGTGATCCGGGCGGGTCATCCGCACCTCTCCGCCGAAGCCCTCCACGGCACGGCGGATCCGTTCATCGTCCGTGGCGACAATGACCCGGTTGACGCTCTGGGAAAGGGCGGTGCGTTCATAGACCCACTGGATCATCGGCTTGCCGAGGATGTCGACCAGAGGTTTTCCCGGGAACCGGGTCGAGGCGTAACGGGCGGGAATAACGGCGGTAACGCGCATGCGAGGCAACCTTTCACAAACTCACTTGAAACCGCCGGTAGGGTATAGAATTCAGGGGG
>NZ_KI421421.1:264783-398512 GCF_000472285.1 Desulfuromonas sp. TF | reverse complement strand
CGGATATACTCGTCGGCCCCCGCCTCCAGAGCCTCGATCCGGTCCTGCTCCCTGACCTTGGCGGTCATGGCGATGATGGTGCATCCGGCCGTTTCAGGCGCTGCCTTTAAGGTGCGGGCCACCTCATGTCCATCCATTCCTCCGGGCATCATGATATCCAGCAGAATCAGATCGGGCTGATTCAGCCTGGCCATGTCAATCCCTTCCCGTCCGTTTTCTGCCTGGAGAATTTGACGGTCTTCCCGTCGAAGGATAATTTCGAGGAGTCGGCTGATCTCGGGCTGATCATCAACGATGAGAATTTTTTTCATCGAATTTCCCCCTGGGACGACAATGCCGTGCCTGCCGGAAGGAAGTTTCGACCCCCGGAAGAAATTAAATTAAAAAAACAGTGCATTGAAGGGGAAATCGAAGAAAAGAATACCACAAGTTTAACCGTGGCGATTTTTTTTGCAAATATCGAAAATGCTAGGATTTTCTAATGCTAAGACAGGTCCAATCAAGAGATGGACATGAGATAAGGCTCTGAACAACTCAACAATCAGGTGAACGGTTCATAAATTCATGGATGTATCGGGGAGGCTGCCTCACCGCAATCGGGACAATAGTCCCATCCTTCGGCGAGGACGCCTCCGCAGCGGCAGTGAAATCTCGCATGCCGCATGCGCCGGCAGATCCTGAGGGCAATGAGCACAACCGCCGCCAGTGCATTCAGAACCAGAAGCGTCAGTCCGAAAGGACCCAATGTGAAAAATGTGCTGACTGTGCAATGGCCGCAGCAATAAGACCAGAGATTGTAGCCGAAGACGGTCAGGGCGGTCGCTCCGACAATGAACAGCGCCGCCGAACCGGTCAGGATGCTCCTCTTCATGCGGCCTTCTCCTTGCGTTTCCGTCCGCACCAGGGACAGAAGGCGTGATAGGTGGCCGTGGAGCGATCGCAGTCAGCGCAATTTTCCCTGAGCAATGTCCGGCACCTTGGGCACAGAAGCCACTCCGGCTCCACCGGCCGCCGACAGCCGGTGCAGTCTCCGGCAACCCGGAATTCGGGCTCCTGCCCGCCCTCAATCTCCGTGAGTATGGCGTAGGCCAGGAAAGCAAGCATGACCAGGAAGGTCAACACCATTTCTCTCTCCCTTAACCCGCAGCCGCCAGTTTCCCGGGATCCCTGAGTCGATCGGACTCGATCAGGCCGTCCCGCAGCACCACGGTGCGGTGGAACCAGCTCCGGTTCTCCGGATCGTGGGTGACCATGACAATGGTCTGCCCCTCCTCGTTCAACTCCCGCAGAAGAGTCATGATTTCGGTGCTGGTAGCCGTGTCCAGACTTCCGGTCGGCTCGTCGGCGAGCACCAGCGGTGGAGCATTGACCAGAGCGCGAGCAATGGCGACCCGCTCCTGTTCGCCCCCCGAAAGCTGACTGGGAAGATGGCCGGCGCGGCCGGAAAGACCGACCCTCTCCAGCACGCCGGCAGCCCGCTGCCGTTTTTCTGCCGCCGGCATCCTCTTCACCGCCAGAGGGAGCATGACATTCTCGATCGCATTCAGGTAGGGGACCAGATTAAACGACTGGAAGACGAAACCCAGGTATTCGCGCCGAAAATCGGCCAGTTTCTCCTGACCCAGGGCGCAAAGATCGATCCCGTCCACGATCAGCTTTCCGGCGGTCGGATGGCAAAGACCTCCCAGGAGGGTAAGCAAGGTGCTCTTTCCGGATCCCGATGGTCCCATGACGCCGAGAAAGGTCCCTTCCTCGACGCTCAGGTCGATCCCCTTGAGGGCCTCCACGCAGTCCGCCTCACCAGTGTATCGCTTCTTCAATCCGCTTATTTCGATAAATGCCATGAAAACCTCTGTCATTGGTCATTGGTCATTGGCCATTTGTTTTTCAGGTTCTCACAAATGACAAATGACTGATGACGGTTTTACAAAGCCCGAAGGGCTTCGGTCGGATCCATCCTGCTGGCGTGCAGGGCGGGATAAAAGGAGGCGAGGGTGCCGACGAAGAGGGCGAGCAGGAGCGAGCCACCGGCCAGGGGCATACTCCAGACCAGGTGCGGATGCTCCTCTGCCAGAAACGGCAGGATCAGCCGGGTCGCCCCCATCCCGGCGAGAAACCCGAGAAGTCCGGCGAACAGACTCACCGCCGAGGCCTCCATGAGAATAAGCCCCACCACGTGTCCGCGGCGAAAACCGAGGGCGCGGAAGATGCCTATCTCCCGCGTGCGTTCGTTGACCGACCCCATCATGGTGACGAAGACCACCAGAGCCCCGACCAGGATCACCACCATGGCCACCCCGAGGGAGAAGACGCGGAACTGGTCGAGAGCATGCATGCGCGTCTTCACCACCTGCTGGATGGCGCTGACCTTGACGTCGGGGAGCACGGCGGCGATCTGATTCACCATATCCTCCACCGGACAGTCTCCGCAGAGCGCCGCCACCTCCGCCAGAGAGACCAGGCCTTCCTTGCCGAGCAGCTGCTGCGCGGCCGGCAGAGAGCCGATCAGCAGATGGTCGTCCTGGGAGCCGGTCTCGCGCAGGATGCCCGTCAAGGTGAAGCTGCGGCCGTCGATGACGACCGGCTCTCCCATCTCCAGGCCGAGACGCCGGGCCACGGCGCTGCCCGCCACCAGTTCGTCGTCGGTCTTCAGCGGCCGGCCATCCAGCGACCACCAGCGTTTGACCTGGAATTCCACCTCCTGGTTCACGCCCATGAGCAGCACCCGGGAAGTGCCCACCTCGACGGCTCCCAGCACCTTGGGGGTGACGGCCGCGATATTGCGGGCATTGGGGATGTCGAAAATCCGGACCAGATCACGCTGGCGGATCTCGTGGGCATCGACGGAAACCGCCCCGAGAGTAATGCCGCCGTAGGCGAGGGAGAGCTCATCGCTGCGCGGGGTGATGAGGATATTGGCGCCGTAGGTGTCGAGCTTGTGCTCAGCCTCCATGGTCAGGGCCTCGGTGAGAGAGAGCAGGGTCACTACCGTGCCCACCCCGATCAGGAGTCCGGCCACAAGGAATACCAGACGCGCCTTTCGGCGGCGCAGGTTGTTGAAGGCGATGGTTCGTAAGTTCATAATTCACTTCCGGCTGAAGGCTTCAGACATGGGGCTCCTTTGGCTCCCGGGACCCCGGGGACCCGGGGGCCGGGACTGGTGGCTGATCTCATCGTTACTGTTGCGGGAAGTATTTCCCACCCAATTCCAGGTCGGAGGCGGCGATGACGACCCGGCCATCGGCTATGGAACGTTCAATCGGGGCCGGATTGCAGCCGCCCTTCACCTCATTGATCATGTCGGAACGAAACTTCATGTTGCAGTTGTTGCAGACCATGGAGTCCCCCTCCTGCCGATATCCCTTCCTGGCATGATAGCAGACGTCGCAGGCGTCGAAGGCGGCCCGGATCACCCCATCGTGACTCTGAAGAAGGAAGAAGTTGACATAGTCATCACCGCTGCGGTAGCTGAAGTAATGGGCCTTGCCGTCGCTCACCTGCGCCACAGGCACTGTCACCTTTCCCCCTTCGGCGACCAGCGTCTGGTAGGCGCCGCCGGTGCCGCCGGCGGATTTCCAACCGACCATGCCGGCCGCAGCCACGGCCGCCACCAAAACAATGGCGACCCAGAGGAGAGGGTGACGCTTCTTCTCCTGCTGAAACTGGGATCTTTTCTCCTGACGTTCACTCATCTGTCTATCTCCTTTAGGCTCGTATATTTTTGATCCAGCTTTACCAATCACGAATCATCAATCACCGGTTTATTATCCGCAACAGCTGCCGCCACACCCTTTTCCGCCCCCCTCGACCGCCGCTTTCAGGGTCGGATCGAAAATCTGCACCGGGACGGCCGCGACAAGATCGCCATACCAGCGATCCAGCTTGAGCCGGCGCCGACTCTCGTCGGATTCACCCTTGAGGACGTAATCCTCGATATTGCGCTGAATGATCATTTCTTCCTTCAACTGGCGGCGATAGTTGTCTTCCCCACCGAAGCGCGCCTGTACGACGGCATCGAAATCGGCATTACTCAGGCGCATTTTCTGCCACTGCAGGTCGACTTCCCCGTCCTGCACCACCACCCCGTTTTTCTCGGCGGCGCTCAACAGGAGTTCACGCTGGAGGATCTCCTCCCAGACCGACTTGAGCAGTCCACCTTTCGGGGCCGCGGCCCTTTCTTCATAACGGGAGAGAACATCGGCCAATTCCGAACGGCTGATCAGCCGTTCCCCGATGCGGCCAATGAACCGGTCCGCCAGACTGCTCGCATCATCGCGAAGCAGACGGTAGTCGGCGGCAGAGAGGTTCCGGATCAGGGCCGCGGGATACCCGGCTTCGGAAATGCGCCCGGCAATCGATTGGGGATTAATGGTGGAAGGGATATACTCCACCCGGGCCCGGCCCGAGGTCACACTGACTTCGACCTGACCCACTCCCTTGCTCCCCTCAAGGGCGGTGCGGATATTCTGCACGCAGGAGCCGCAGGAAAGATTTCGTACCGAATACTCGGCAAGAGCGAACTCCCCGGGCTTGGATGCAGTCCAGGCAAATCCTCCTGCAAGAGCCAGCACGACAACGAGAAGGGTGGCAATCGTCAAGCGAAACTTCATGATTCGAACTCTCCTTATGAATATGAAAAAAACGAGCCTTTTATCGTCTTGCTCAGGACATGTGCAAACGATGGAGGTCATCGTCGCAGTCGTATTTCACAACCCGTGCCAGTCTCAAGCATAGGCCCATAAAGACTTGTAATTACATCTCAATATGGGAATACTTCAAAAGATGGGAAATGAGAACTGTGGAATATCCTGAAGGAGCGCTGTTGAATATTCTTCAGAAAAAAGAATAAAATTTCAAATGAGAGTGGCGCGAAGACTCTCATGCCGACCTCCGGAACACGGAGTTCCCGACTGAGGGAATCGGGAACCCCATGCTCCGTTATTGCGCCGGTCTGTCAAACTCGTAGCCGCAGGCTGGGCATTTGAGGCGCAGATAGGACTTTTTCTCCGCCGGCGAGCAGGCCGCCAGGGAGAGAGCAAGCATCGAAACCAACAGCCAGGAAACGAATTTTCTCATATTTTTCACCTCCTTCCGGTTGCAGCAGTGACTACGGTCGGCTATTGCCTTCGGCATGCATTGCAGAACATATTGGAAATGTATCAAGATTTCAAAACTTTGCACCCCAGCCACACAGTCCGATTTCCATATTTCGCGCTTCTTCCAATGGCTCCTCAAAAACTTAATCAGGCATTCCCACGGATCGATTTTTTCCCAAAAAAAAGCAGTTGACATCCCCTTTGCCCTTTTGTTATAAAGTGTCTCCGTCACACGGGGCTATAGCTCAGCTGGGAGAGCGCTTGAATGGCATTCAAGAGGTCGGCGGTTCGATCCCGCCTAGCTCCACCAAAAAACGCAGAAAGGGGTTAGCGGCAACGCTGACCCCTTTTTTTATTTGCCGAAGCCCTTCGATTCCCGAAGCCCTTCGATTCCAAAAACGAACACGCCGAGCCTCCGAAATCTCCAAATGCGCGCCAAGTTTCATTCCTTCCAACTGGACCATTTCGACCCCCTGATTCTTTTTCTGCGCTTATGTCCACAGGGGCCCGGTTTCCTGGAAAGCCCCGGTTCCACGACCCGGACGGGCCGCTACAGTATCGTCCCCCTTCGTCGGCGCGAATCGTACCGCCTGGATGAAGGGGGACTGGTCCGGATCTCGGAAGGCGAGGAAACGCTTTTGCCCGGCGATCCCTTCCTGACGCTCGCCGCCATACTCGCTTCCCGCCGCCTTCCGGAGGAAACATCTCCCTCCCCCTTCCCGGGCGGATTCTTCGGCTACTTTTCCTACGACCTGGCCGGATGGATCGAGGAGCTGCCGTGCACCGCACGGCGCGACCGCCCCATCCCACATCTCTGGCTCGACTGGGTCGACACGACGGCCGTCTATGACCATCATTCCGGCACCCTGATCCTGGCCTCTCTCGATCCGGAAGCGGATCTCGAGAAGTTGGAGACGGATGTCCGCCTGGCCCACGGCTCACCCCTTCACCCCCACCCTCCGGTCGACAGCCCCACACCCTCTCCCCTCCTGTCGCAGGATGATTTCGAAGGGATGGTCCGGATGGTCCGGGAGTACATTGCGGCCGGAGACATCTACCAGGCCAACCTCTCCTGCCGGTTCGACCTCCGCTGGCCGGGGAGCACCGAAGACCTTTATGCCCGTCTGCGCCGCATCAACCCCTCCCCCTTTGCCTGCCTGGTGCGCTCTCCGCAGGTGGAAATCATCTCCTCCTCGCCGGAGCGGCTCGTCTCACTTCACCGGGGGATGGCCGAAACCCGACCCATCGCCGGCACCCGCCCCCGGGGATACGCCCCGCCCGATGATCTTCGTCTTGCCGAGGAACTCCTCGGCCACCCCAAGGAGAGGGCCGAACATATCATGCTCCTCGACCTGGAGCGCAACGACCTCGGCAAAGTCTGCTGCCCCGGGAGCGTGGAGGTGGACGAATTGATGGTCCTCGAACGGTACTCCCACGTGACCCATATCGTCTCGAATGTCCGGGGAAAGCTGATCGAGGGGCTCGGACCCTTCGACCTTCTCCGGGCCACCTTCCCGGGCGGCACCATCACCGGAGTGCCCAAAAAGCGCTGCATGGAGATCATCGAGGAACTTGAACCGACGGGAAGGGGGATTTACACGGGAAGTGCCGGGTATATCAGCGTCACCGGCGAAATGGACCTGAACATCCTCATCCGCACTTTTCAGAAATGCGGTGAATCGCTGAGCTATCAGGTGGGTGCAGGGATCGTGGCCGATTCGGTTCCCGCCCGGGAGTGGAAGGAGTGTCTGGCCAAAGGCAGGGCACTGCAGGAAGCACTGAAGGAGTGTCAGCCATGATCGTGAACCTGAACGGCCGATTCGTATCACCCGGGGAAGCCCGGATATCGGTGGATGACGGAACCATTCTGTTCGGAGAGAGCCTTTTCGAAACCATGAAGGCGCGCCGGCAGAACCTCCTCTTCCTGGACGAACATCTCGACCGCATCGAACTGGCCGCCGGGCTTTTGAACTTTCCGTTTTCCCGGGAAACGATTCGTCAGGCCCTCATGGAAACGGCCGCCCGGCTGGAATCCCCGGCCTCCCGCCTGCGCCTGACCGTAAGCCGCGGCTCTTTCTCGGGGCTGATTTTTCCGCCGCCATCGCAGGGACACTTCATCATAAGCGCCGGACCCTACCGCGAACCGACGCAGGAGGAGCGCCTCGGCGGAATTCGCTGCGTCTTCGCCCTCAATCGGAGAGTGAATCCCCTCTCGCACCTCCCTCAGATGAAGAGGGGCAACTATGCCGACTGCCTCTATGCGGCCAATCACGCTCTCAGCCGGGGAGCCCGGGAAGCTCTCTTCAAGACGGACGACGGCCTGGCGCTGGAAGGCGCCACATCCAATCTCTTTCTCCTGCGGGACAGGACACTCGTCACCCCTCCGGCCGGGGAACTGGTGCTGGCGGGCATCATGCGCCGCCAAATCCTGTCGGCTGCGAAACGTTTGGGGTTTGCGATCGAGGAACGGGAGGTATTCTGCCAGGAGCTGTTTGCAGCCGATGAGGCATTCATCACCAACTCGCTGATCGAGCTTCTCCCCATCGACTCGATAGAGGGAAGGGCCCTCTCCAGGGGAGAGGCAAGCGAAGAATTGCGACGGGTTGTGGAATCCCGTTAGAGGCGGATGGTAGCCGTAAGGGAAAAATCTCTTCAATACCGCAAACCTCTTGACCCGTTCAACGTATGTCATTATAATTCACTCCGCTTTAGCCGAAGTGGTGGAATTGGTAGACACGTCGGTCTCAAAAACCGATGGCTTCTGGCCGTGCCGGTTCGATTCCGGCCTTCGGCACCACTAGCCCTAACCGCCTAAAATTACTTACATTTTTAAGCGGATTGACAGCGCTACACAAAACGCTACACTAGGAGCGGAATTGTGAGCGCTGTTTTTTTGTCCAGGATACCGGCAAACATGTTGATCAGGAACAACAAGTACCACTACAGGAGACGAATACCTTCTTCCTTAATAGACCTATTCGGACGCAAGGAGGTAACAAAGTCTCTGCATACCACCAAGCCGCTAGAGGCTACTCGCCTTAAGAATTACCTAGATGGCCAGCTTGAGAGCCTTTTCCAAGCATGTAGGTTCAACTCGATACCTGCAGATGTAGCCAAAGCACGTCTACACGCCATCCTAAACGGTGGTCCTCAACCCGATACCCCACAAGAGAATCAACCCACCACAATCGTTATAGCTGCACCTTCTCGCAGGCGAGGCAAGCGCCTAGCCGAAGCCATTGAAGCCTTCAGCAAAGAGAAAGAGTATAGCTGGACAGCCAAGACAAAAAAGGAATACTCAGGAATATTTGACAAGATCCTGCATGGTCTATCTAACCCATGGTTACAAGACCTGGACCGCCCTACCCTCGTTACCTATCGTGACGTTCTGACCAAGGAAGGCAAGAGCGTTAAAACGGTCAACAAGTATCTCCAGATACTCTCTACAGTTTTAAGACATGCCGGCCGCTTAACGTGGATTCAGGGCAATCCTGCTGAAGGGTTAGGACTCCAAGACAACCGCAGACCGGATGAAGTAAGACGAGCTTTCACATCAGATGAAATCAAGACTATTTTCGAAGCACTCCAGAGAGAAAAGCAGGCGTTCTATCAGGCAGGAAGACACGAGCGCTATTGGCTTCCACTTCTTGGAATTTTCACAGGCGCCAGGGTCAACGAGCTTGCTCAGCTCAGCATTACCGATGTTATAGAGGATGACGGCATACCGGCCATCTCCATTACCTCCTCTGGTGATGAGGGCAAGAGGATCAAGAGCGAGACATCAAGACGCACCATACCGCTCCATCAAGACCTTCTTACCCTTGGCTTCCTTGTCTATGTAAGAAATATGAGGGAGCAGGACCATAGCAGGCTCTTCCCTGCCCTAAGACTTGGCCCTAATGGATACTCCCACTATTTTGTGACTCAACACTTCTCTGGAAAAAAGGGATGGCTAAAGACTCAGTTACCGGGACTAGAGCCAGGCATGTCTTTTCACTGCTTTAGGCACTCCTTCGCTGAGAAACTTAAAGATGCGGAGATAGGAGAGCGGCTAATAGAGGAGCTTATGGGCCATCGGCTTACCTCATTATCGATGGGGCGTTACGGGAAACCCTACAAGGCAGATGTTCGCCTCCAAGCCATTAGCAGGATTCAATACAGGCTAATTCCAGAGCTGAAGGAAGAGGAGTTATTTGATCCCGCTAGCGGACAGGAACATGATTACCTGACGTGCGGGGAAACTAGTGTAAGGGTGTATCTTGATGAAGGAGTCGAACCGCGTGAACGCTTACAATACTTGCGTCCCGACCTACACGGATATAGCCCTTTCCATGGAGAGATAACCTCCTTTCTTCAGGATTAAAGACATAAGATATAAATACCCCTACCCTACTACCCCTGCCTCACCTTAAGAAAACTCACCAGAAGTCATTCTATCGCTTATCAGAAGTACTTTTTACGTTTCACCTAAAGAAGCTTTCCATCGAGGGCGGAGGGACTTGAAGGCCATATGTCCTATTTGAGTTCTCTGAAACGATTTCGAGCATTCTACTACATGCTCTGGTGTAGCCCATCTGACAGGACTTGTCCATAAATCCTAATGCTTCCTTGAATGCACCTACAGCATTGAGTACTTCTGCTTGAAGATGAAAATATTTAGGGTTGTTTGGTTTTAGGTTATATGCCTTTTGAAAGCATTTGGCAGCATCTTCATATTGTTTAACCGTTGCATATGATATACCCAATTTACACCATTTCTCATCGTCGCTTGGAATCATATCAAGTGCTTGTTTATAGTATTTAATGGAAGACCAAATGTATCCTTCTTCATACGCTTGATCTCCTAAAGAAGTTAATTTGGCTGCCTCTTCTTTTTTGCAACCAAATAGTGTAAACAATATCATTAGACTAATAAAGATAATCCGTAACACATATATCTCCTTAAACCAATAAGGCTAATAACCATTAAAAGCAATTTCCATCAATCCTATAGCAGCAATACCTAGTATAGTTAACACGAAAACGATTGCAGACAAGCACATATGTGCTATGCCATGGAAAACACTACCCCTTGCAGCATTGATTGCACCAATAATAAATCCAATAATGGATAGGAGAATACCTCCAAATACAAGGTATCCTATGGAAGGAAGCATATATCCCCAATAGATTAAGGCTGATGAAGAATTGGTCTTGGACTCGGAAATATCATTTTGTGACCGAGAACTACTTTCAATAGCAATAGGCTTTACATATTGGCCTCTCGACAGAGGAGCTCCAATACCACAAGATTGGCATTTATGATTTTCTTTATTTTCTATTACAGAAGCACATTGGCGGCATACTGTTTTATCTTTCTGCAACCAATTGAAAGCTGAAGACTTAAAGGAGGGATTCTGAGTATCACAGAAGTTACAATATTCAGCAGCAGAAGAAAGCTGCTTCCCACAAGAGGGACAAGCAGATACAGTAGGTATAGCGAGTTCTTCAGCAGGAGGCTCAGATACAGGTTTTATGTTGTCGGAAGTACTCTGAATCGGATATCCGCAATTAGGGCATGCATTAGCTTTATCATATACTTGCTTGTTACATTCAGGACAGTTTACTAAAGCCATTAGCAATTCCTCCATGGATATTAGAGCCAACCTTCATAATAGATATACATATTGTATTTTTACATAACAATTCTTAGAACGTACATGATCCACAACAATGCTAACATGGAAGGAACCAAGAGGACATAGCATGCTATTTTCGCCATTTTTATTTCTCTAGATAATTTAGACAACTCACCTTTTTCCAATAGCAACTTCTGACGAATATACATTCCAATGGCCCCACCCGTACCGAGAGGGAATCCTAGAACTGCTGTCCAAATATAAAGCCCTTTGGGTATCTTAGGAGTATTAATATCAGTATCTCTATTTGTATTTACAAAACTTATTGTTTCGATAGAATCTTCCTGATTTGGTAATGATCCTTGGCTGGTAGATTCTGTATTATTTTTGCTTCCATCATTACTTTTAATTGGGTTTACAATTCCACAACTTGGACAGATCATATCTGTCAACTCATTCCCAGTAAACTTGAATTCGCATGAACTACATTCCTTAATAGGTTTTTCCAATTTTCTTGGTTTGGATTTATTCTTAACTTTAGGTTCTGAGTTATTAAGAGGATATCCACATCCGGGGCAAGCATTTGCTTTATCAGAAACTTCTCTTTCACACTCTGGACAGCTAACTAAAGCCATACTAATTCCCTCCTAAATTAATCTTTGTCAAATCCGAATGCCTTACCTACTAAGGCACCGATGAATATTAACCAGAAGACAACTACCAACCAAATCGGGAACATCCCAAAAAGGATTGTCATACCTGTTGCGCCGAGAGCAAAGGCAAATAATGTCGATATTGGCATTAAACCCTCCCCTTAACCGAACGTAATCAAGCGAGATACCTACTCTTTTTCAGCATGAATAGGTCCTTATTTTAAACATTGAAAAGTCAATAGACAAGCTAAATTACACGTTTTTTGTGTATTTCTAGATCTGAGTGATTATGGCGCTCATGAAGAGCATCCATGATCCTAGATATGTCGAAATGATTAACCATCTGAAGCAGGTGAGGAAAGCCAAGAAGGTATCTCAGGTTACGCTCGGAGAACGCCTACAGTGGAATCAGCAGGATATCTCCAGGGTTGAGAGTTTTGAACGAAGGTTGGATTTTATAGAGCTTTGTGACTGGCTGGATGCTCTGGATTATCCGCTTGAGGACTTCATGCGGGAGATCGGCAGGCTCAAATAGATCGATTTCATATACCCCTCCTGTGCATAATTTTGCTGGGCTAACTACGCCAATTCAATTAAGTTCTTATTCCCCTTAGCACTATTACACGCTCTACATGCAAACCCTAGATTGCTCTGCATCCATTCTCCACCCCTGGAAAGTGGGTTTATGTGGTCAAGGGTAGCTTGGGCAAAAGTAAGCTTTCTGCCACAATAGCGACATGGCACATACCCCCTGACCTTCTGATTATCGAACATGCGCCTCTTCAGCGCCTTCTTATCTCTTGAATTCCTAGCAGACATGACCCCTTCCAATCGCCTAATTACATTCCATTCAAATGCCAAAAGCTTGAGATACTAGCAAATCCTTTTCAGATCGCCCCATCGCTTTTATCTCTGCTTCTCTTTTGGACGCTGTGGATCGGCTGTGGCCTCCTTCCAGATAGACTACTTGCCGGGGTTGCCTTCCTCGGAAATACTTAGCTCCTTTTCTTCCCTCATGCTGCCGAAACCGTCTTTCGATATCCGTGGTAATTCCGGTATAGAGGGAGTCATCTGAACAGAGGATTATGTAGACATACCAGTCTCCTGAACTCGAATAAAGTTCTTGAGGGGTCCAAGTGCCAAGCCATCCTGAAGGCCGCTTATCTTCTGGTGTAATTAGTCCCATGGTTATAGTTCACAAATTCCGCTCATGGTCATTATCTTATAATATTTTTGATATCAGATAAGTTAATTATCAGAGAACTTTCTCCATCAAAATAACTACACTGAAATTGATTACAAACTATTGGGGATGCTATAATCACATCGTTGCTATCTCTGAGTTGAATACTAACTTTAGTTCGATCACCACTTTTAACATTTTCTTTAAATTTTTGTGCTACTTCTCTTCCTGATGCACTTGCAAAATTTAGTACGAAAATAAATCCAAAAAAAACTACCACTACACCAATTGCAAATAAAAACATTTTATATGAGAACGTCAAAAAATCATCTTCACGTTTTTCTTCAGAAGCGCAAATTCCTTTGGTATCTGTACTCCTATTCAAATTGGTTCGTGTATGGAATTTTTGACGTGCCAGCTTTAGCAAAGTTGCACCAATTGCAGCAGTTAAAACAACCCCTTCTGCGGCTAACAAATATAACCCAATGGCTTTACCACCCATGTTTGTGGATGCAATGAATCCGTGAAAGAGGGTTCTATCAAATGACAAAGGGAAAAGAGATTCTTCGATTCCAAATTCATTTAAATAGCCTTGGTAAAACATTAGACCAAGAGCGTAAAGAGCCGCACTACTTATTGTCACTATAATTGCAGAGTACTTAATCATACAGGACTTCCTGATGCAGTCTTACTTCCCTGAATTGATATAGGTCTTCTCACCTTCTCAGCCACATTTTTCCGGCAACAGATCTCTTTTCCTCACCAGGCACCTTAAGGCTTGCAGATGCCACAAGGCTTATACCCCTGACTGATCGCCTCTGCTCGTGACGAGAACACTTTTATGCAGTTCTTGCAGTTGTAATGCTTGCATGTGCTTTGGTGGAATACGTGGCTACTGGTATTGCCGTGGTAAACGTTAGCTGAAGTAGCCTGCTTTGCTGATGAGGATGCCGAGAGAGTAATTGATTGTGGGTCTGCCCTTCCACCATTCCTCTTAGCAGCTCTCCACACCCAAGGCGGTACAGGGTTCTTGTCTCTCCATAGGCCCTTCCCTGCAGCTCTCGCTTCTGCCTCAAGCACTCCCAGAGAAGCATCATTGCTGTACTTCCTATACCACCAGGCATACCCTTCCCTGACTAGCTCCCTGTTTAAGCTCCTGCCATCAGGAAGGATAACTTCACCTACCGTCCTCCCGTACCGATCCGTATCCTTGACCTCTACAGTGACGATCTTCTGTGCTGCGATATCCAAGACAAAATGCTTGGCCTTGTTGCCGTATGCTTGACCTTTCTCAGGAGTGTCTATGCCATGGAGCCTTATGCGTTCTGCTCTGCCGTTGTGTAGGACTTCTACTGTGTCTCCATCGGTAATCTTGACCAGCATTCCTTGGAAGGATGCTGCAAAGCAATGTGAAGCATAGACTACCAAAGCAACTGAAGTTAAAATAAATCGAATTGATTCAATCATCTAATTAATTGTGGACCCTAGAGCTAAAATTTTATGGAAAGGAACATACCTGTACAGGCACTGTAGGAAATCCTTGACATCAATTGATTGTGTTCCAAAAGTTAGATCATTTCCTTCCAATGGATAGAATCCAGAATACTCTTTACCGTCATACCCAGCAACTGCTCCTTGTACATTCATATATAGTTTAGTTTCCAAGTTTTTTAATTCTGAAAGCAGCTCACTGTCTGATTTATTTATGTAATCATGTATAGTTCTAATGCATCTATCAATGGCTCTGGTAATTAAAAATGTATTTGCACCGAAGTCAATTCTAAACTCGTTATCTGTCGAATAAATATTATATTGGTGAGATGGTGCCCGAACAGGACCCGTTGGATGTTTCAGCCACCAAGCGGAACTTCGGATAAAATCCTTAGCTATATCCAGCGAATTCATCTCTTTATGCTCATTAATTGCTTTCTTGATAGCCAATATTTCATTCTTAATTCTTCGTAAATCTTCTTTTTCTCTTATAAGGTGTTCAAATGTGTCTAGTTTTTGAATGATATCAAGGTAATCATCTCTTATCTCAGTTAAGGCTTCTTCCAAATCAAGAATCATCTGGAGTGTTATTTCTCTCCTCAACGAGAGCCATTTCGATAAGTTGTTTAATATGTGGTTTATTTGTTCTCTATCCTTTATATAGATACTCGCTTCCAGATTCTTTGTTCCTTTAAACGTGAGGTTTTGACTTCCTATTGTTGCGAATCCATCCGGAGAAATAATCATTTTTGCATGAAGTCCTTGAATTTCCCATAAACTTAACCCCATTTTTATAATGCTTTTCAAAGCATCAAGAGATGATGCTCCTGATATAAATGATTCAGACTTAAATGTTGTATAGACATCACACTCTTCACCAGAATACTTATCTAATACGAGTTCGGCTGTTTTAGATGTAATATACGGAGATAGCACAATGAGCTTACCCTTGACCCCTGAAATTTCCTTTTTCCACTTTCGATCTATGCTTCTGAAATAAAAGCTTTCCCTTAAATTCATATTTTAATATCCCATCTTCTCCGGAACACACCCTCTTACTCCACCTTTTGGCTCAGGTGTATCTCCTGCTCTCCTGGGGATTAGGTGTATGTGTGCATGCATCACTGTTTGACCAGCAACTTCTCCGCAATTCATCCCTATATTGAACCCCTTAACGCTCGGGTCCTCCTGGAGCACTTTCTTCCGCAACTGTCTTAGCAGCTCTTCTGCGTGTTGCCTCTCCTCTGAGGTCATCGTGAAGTACTCTTCTGTATGCCTGTAGGGGATTATGAGTAAATGTCCTTGGGTTACAGGGTGCTTATCTTTTATGGCGAACACGGTCCCACGGGTGGCGACTATTCTCTCTGTGATTTCTTTTGAGCAGAAGATGCAGCCGGCAACACCGGGAGCTTTATAACGGGCTGACTCCTCACTCACTGGGAGTACCCCTATGATCTGAAAGGATCGTTTTCAAAACTTCAATGCTGAGAATGTTGCTGGGATCTCTATGGATCATTCTATGGCAGTTGGAGCATACGGTGATGAGGTCGGTCTTGGGGTCTACGTGTTGTTCTTGCTGATAGGTGTGGATTGGCTTTATATGGTGGACCTCGATGAAATCGGCTCCCCTGGCACCATAGGATTTCTCGAAGTTGAAACCACAGATACACGTTAGGCCATGATGCTTGATAGCTTGTTGCCTATTGACTGCACTGCGCTCATATCGCTTCCCGTAGTACTCCTTAACAGCACCCTCCTTAGCTGGCCCCTTTTCTTCCAACATATCTGCCTCTATATCATTTACAGCCATATGCTCGCTTACCTCGCCAGAGAAGAAGACTTGATATTTTTCATAACCGTCAATCCTCGTGAGGCGAAGCACGATATTGGATTCAGGTTTTTGGTTTTGGCCATATAGGGCAAAGTGATGAGGGAATGTCTCCCGGAGGAGGATTGAGAATTCAGACTCCCAAAAAAGTCTAGTCCTTGCTGTTTCACTGGCCTCCATGTCAATGTGGGCTCTGTACCCTCTTCCTTGATATATCAGCGTAACAGGTCGACTTTCCCCTTGCCTCATTGCACCTGCAATGAAAAACCCTCTTATATCAATAGGAATACCAGTTCCTCTGTGAAGGAAGGTAGACTTATCTAGGACTTTTTCTGCAATATTAAATCCATCGATGGTCCAAGAATGTGAATTCATTTCAGCAGTTGAGTGAGAACGCCTCGCCTGTAAAAACGGATCATCAATATCAAAATATTTTATTTTTACTACTTGTCTTGGAAAAGAAATCCCATTTTCTTCTGGAACTTTGTATTCACTGTCTTTCCAGTAAATGCAATCCTCTAGCTCAATACAACCGATAACTTCAGAACCTGAAGTTAAGGGATGGTCAGTATGCCGATCGGTGTAACCAAACAATCTGCTCAGAAACTCTTCTTTCGTCTCACACCCATTGCCTAGACCATATTTAATCCATGCTTCATTGACTGAAAGGTTTTCATATTGTTTAAATACACCATAACCTCCTAATTTTCTAATTGGAGATTTGAGCATAAAATAAAATCTATCACCATGTTTAAGTCTAGTTAAATTCCAAGGGGTTGGAGTCCAGAAATTAACATTTTGATCAATTGAATTGTTCTTTAAAAATCTAAACCACTTAATGTCAGTAGGGGATATTGCGAACATAAAAACTCCGAAAGAATAAATCAGGCTATAATTTCAAAGAATGAGTGAATCATGATAAAATTTCAATGCGCTCCAGGTTAGCCTCTACATCTTGCTTGCGTAACCTGTAAGCAGCCCATATGGGAACACGGAGATCATCGTCGTAGTGGAGAATATAATTGGTTTGGTGCAGGAGGTGTTCGTTTGTTGCGGATAGTGGGGATACTGGAACTCCCCAAGGCAGATGGGTAAGGACTGCTTCGGCTTGCTCTGCCGGATCGAGGTCAAGCAGGGCATCGTATGCCTCTACTTTCCTCTGGGAGATATCGCAGTCACAGGTCTGAGAATAGGCTGGACCTGGAAGGATAAATAACAATGCAATCAGAATTGAGATAAGGTGCTTCATAAAGCCACTCCTGTTTACCTGGGCCCTCTTGTTTCTTCTCTTATTAGGTTTTTTGAATTTTTTTACCATTTCACAAAATATTCTCCTAAGGATAGGATTACACATTTAGAACTTCAATTTTCCTTATGTCACATTGATAATTTTTCCGATTCAATATTAAGTATTATTGTTTCTATATCGTGATCCAAACAATGTAAAACCTGTTTGATCTGATCCTCTTTAAACCCCAATGATTTAAGAAGATCCACCTTTTTATTAACTACTTCAATGGTTTGCATCTGGTAACCGATATTACTTTGCAAACTGAAATGGTTATTTTCTATTTCTTTCCTATCGACATCTTTTTGTAAAGATTCTACTTTCAATTTAGACATTTTATATTCATTTCTTATATTTATCAGTGAAAGAATCAAATCTTTCAGCTCTCTTATTGGCTCACCTATACCCTTAAACGAAATTTTACCAGGGGAATTATAGGTTATGCTTGAAACTTTTAAACTTGTGATATTCTTTTCAAAAAGGTTGTTCTTAAGAGCAATGCATACTTTGGCTAAATAATCACGATCATATAAGGATGCCTTTGATATATTATCGTGCTTTATTAAGTAAAATATATTGTAGATATCTTTTATTGAACTTAGAAGTTTTATAAACTCCTCTACAGACCAATTCTTATTGATATGTATCGTAAAAATATCTGTTTCACATATCCCATTTAAATCTTCTTCATAACAAATATCTTTTTCCAATAATTTTGGCCTAGCTAAATTTTCCAATTTTATTGTCTTTATTTTTTCAATTGATTCTTTGATATTTTCAATTATAGCATTGTCTTTCTCCAAGTAGTCGAATGCACCAACACGTATCGAATCCACTGCAAATTCTTTTGATCCGTATCCTGTTATAATTATTACCTTTGTGGCTGGAAACTCCTCAACTATTTTCTTAGCCAAAAAAAGACCACCATTTTTTACAGTTTTATTACCATCGACTCTATACAACATCTTTATGTCACAAAATACTACATCTACAACTTCACTCTCGATGACCTTTAATGCTGATGAACTTGAAGATGCCAAATAAATTTCATTCTCCTTGCTCTCAAGAACATCTTTCAATAAGGAGAGCCAATCTAGATCATCGTCTACAATCAATGCCTTAATTTTAAACATGTCAACTACTCCATTTCAACGGGAAACTGCATGCTTATCTCAGTCCATTTATTAATTTCAGATCGTATATTTATTTTGCCATTGTGTAATTTAACAATTTCTTTTACTAAATATAAGCCTAGACCACACCCATCGGATTTTGTTGAGAAATCAATTTGGAAAACCTTATCTAAATAAATGTCAGAAATGCCGCAACCTTCGTCTCTTATTTTAAACTGAATTGTATTTCCGGAACTTTCATACACATGAATGCATATAGTTCCACCGTCAGGCATTGCCTGTACCGAATTCTCAATTAAATTCCTTAAAAGCAAAACTAATAAATTATAATCACAGTATATTTCATCGATACTACTATCGTAATAAATTTTAATTTTTACTTCTTCAAACGATACTATTTCAATGGCTTCATTTAAAATACTTTTTAAACTCGATTTCTTCTTCCTGACAGATAAATTATTATGCATAATAGCTCTTAGCTTGAAAAGATCTTGACCCATAATAGTAGATCTTTTTTCAATGTTTTTGAGATATTTAAACAATCTACTATTTTCGACATCACCTTCAATATCTTTAATCAAAGCACAGGCAAGCTGATGAATTAATGTATTACTATTATTTAGATCATGGATAATTGATCTTGTAAATAACTCAATGTCATTAGGGAGGCTTAAACTGTTCTCAATTTCTTCATTTCGCTTAATAAGTTGATGAATTATCGAATCCTTTTCTTTAATTAATTCTTGATTCTGTTTCTCAATTTGTGAAACATATAGGACGTGTTCTATCCTTTCAATAAGATCTTGATTACTATAAGGCTTTAAAATGTAGTCGCTTGCGCCAGCCTTCATTATGCCAGTTGCAATCTCCTCCGATCCCTTCCCAGTCATAATAATAACAGGGATTAACTTGTTATAGACTTTAATTTTGTTCAGGAGACTTACACCATCCATACCTGGCATCATATAATCAGCTAATACTAAATCTACATTATTCTCTTTAACATAATTAAAAGCTTCAATTGCTTTTGAAAAAGTTATAACATTGTAATTATGTGACCTTAGAACCATTCCTGTTAATTCAATCATTATGCGTTCGTCATCTACTACTAATATTGTATATCTATTTGCCATATAGAATTCCATTTTTTACTTATTTAGGAAATAACCGTATGTTTCTCTATATAGAAAGAAAAAAGCCCCAAGGTCATCTAACTCTTTTAGGGGCTGCTACATACCTAATATAATTTCCGCCACAGACTAGCGGGCAAGCGCTGACGCAAGTATGCCCATGGTTATAAATTCTTCCCTCACTATCAAAACGAACCATATGTTAGCCTCTGCTTCTGCCCAGAAACTCAGGCGGCTCCCCTGCTGGGGCGATCACTTCTCGTTGTGTTCACTTCATACACCTTTATATGGTTCCTGATGCTGCACTGCTTATATGCAGAGCCATTACAATATTGATCTCTTATCCGCATCCAGAGCTCATCCTCAGTGTCCTGGTGCTTCTGGTAGAGCTTGCAGTTATCCAGCATGTCGCATCTTTCCATATTCCCCCTCCTCGTGAGTAGACCAAAAAAGCCCTCAAGATCCACACGGACCAAGAGGGCTGCTACATATCTATTCTGAAGTTTTCATTACGGGCGAGAGTACAAATGCGACCAGCACAAATGCATCTTTCTTTCCCACCTCTCAAACCATACATATGCCAGCCTCCGCTACTGCCCAAAATCCCGGACAGCTCCCCTGCTGCATCACAATGTCTAAACGGCATCCTATTACAAATTAATCTAATTCTCCAGAACTAATTCTGATCTAACTTCGAAATTTGACATAGACTTTATAAATTAGAGACTCGCCCCTATGACTCCTTGAAGATAGTTTAGGATCGGTACCATCCCATTTAAAACAAACTTAAATTCATGATCTTAATGGATTTGCAATTTCATGTATTATCGTATTTAAATTTGCATGTTTCATAAAAAAATTAAATGTAGAATCTACGACTTGCAGTAGCCTTGTATTATTATCATATCCCAATATTGGTGGATTTATATCCTTTTTGTGTTGCAATTCGGCAAGACTATTAAGGAGAGATGTTATATTCCATACCTTGATATCGTCTCCAGAATGGTGAACATCTTTAATTTTTTGATGTAGGGTCTCTCTTGATATTCCTCCATTTACGTAATCATATCCATTCAGCAACAAGACTTTAACAAGGTAATAGTTTAGAAACAATGTTGAGCTATTACTTAATCCTGAAGCCAAGGACTCTAAGGCTCTTTGATGACGTCCTGAATATGCCCTTGTTTTGGTTTTTATCGCCTTTTGTACGAATAGAGGGTTATCTATATTTATAGAGCCTCCAGAGTCATCCAAAACTCCAGATTCACAACACACCTCTTTTAAAAGTTCTTGAAATACACCCACACTGCCAAATGAGGCTTTAGAACACCTTTCGATTATTTCTCTTGAAAAAATGATATTAAGATATTCGCTACCTTTCATAGCTATTTTAAAGAAATCTTTTTCTTCCCATGGCTCAACTGCGATTTCCTCAATCCTATCAAGCAAATCACCATTATATTGAGACATCCTATCCTTTTCGCGCCATACACCAAGAATAATAAATCTTATTCCTATTTCTTGAAATGTCCTCAAATCATACGAGAACTGTTTTTGGACTTCCTCTGACAAATAATGGAAATTCTCCAAGATTATCATTTTTTTGAGCTTGACCTTTTGAAGCAACTCTCCAATGTCCTGTGCCAATTCTAAATTGAAGGCAATTTCCTGATAACTGCTTGAGGTATTTCGGTTAGCAGAAGCCCCACCGACTGCCTCCAATTCTCCAGATCCAAACAGAGCAACAGCAGCCTTGATCTTCGCCTTTATTTCTGACTTAACTTGACTTCCCGTCCCTTCCGTATAAGAGGTCCTCATTATAATTTTTGCTTGCCTAAGAATGCTATGGTAAACGCCTGCCAATTCACTGTTCGGAGCTAGTCTTACAACTATGCTGTCATCGTAATCAACATATTTAGAGACTAATGCTGTTTTACCTTGTTTTGAGGCTCCATATACAACTATTTGCCTATCTGACTGGATAGCCATTTTCATTTTATTGTCAACATCGGTCCGCTCAACATAGGACTTAACCAATGAATTACCCACTCCAAAAACTTCTGTTAAATTGACTGGCAATTTACCCTCCTGTCCTGATCACTCTTAGTGAGTCTGGAATTATAAGATCTTCTGCAACCTCTTAGCAGTAGCAAGCATTAAAAAACCCATCTTCAATACGAAGATGGGCACAAAAGCCTTCTGCATGCAGAAAGATTAGCTTCTCTTCGGCGGCTCGGCTATCCATGTGAATGGATCCGTGGCTCTGCGTCCCTAGATTGCCCTAGGTTTGCTCTTATCGGAAAAACACGTGCTGTGGACCTGTGGCCGGAGCTCTATTGCAAGCCCCTTATAAGCGGCGGGACAAGAATGGGACAGCTCTCCTGCTGGAATTACATGTGCGAAGCATGCTAGTACAAATTCCTCTCATTTTCCAGAACTAATTCCCTTGGGCGTATACACCCGCCTAACAAGTTTCCCGTTGACTCCCAGAGTAAACTGCGCCTACTATTATTGCTGAAGGTAGGTTGTGCTCTGTCCTCCCCCCCCTCCTGGACATCACAGCCTGCCTTCTTTTTTTATCTATCTGAAACCCTTATATTGACAGCCAGGGGATTTCAAATCCTCTAGTTATTACGCTAATACTGCTAGTTGCAAGTTCGTGCTACAGATATGATGTTACTTGTTTGCTGATTTATATATTTTCAATGCTCGGAGGCAGGCATTTCATCATCCCGGTTGGCTAGCGTGAATTGACTTTTTAATTCATGCTAGACAAGCGGAACCCCTGCGTAAGCAGGGCCTGCATTTTATCTGTTGACTTCCACCACTGGAGGGACAGACTCGCCTTCCCCTCACCACCCATATCTCTCATTGCCCACCAGCTGTATTGCTCCTCTCGTGTGATATCACATCCGTCATAGCCACCGGTAAAGCCAGTCAATCAGCCGTTACTCCTCGGATTCCTCTTCCAAAACAGCTACCGCATGTGCCAGCTTACTCGGGTCCAGATGCATATAGATCATGCTGGTAGTAATAGAGGAGTGTCCCAAAAGTTCCTTGATGGTGAAAATATCCACCCCCTTGTTTGCCAGGCGAGAAGCATAGGTGTGCCTAGTAGCCGAGTGAATCACAAACTCCTTGTCACCCTGTAGCCCGATCTGCTTTCGTATCCAGGCCCAAGCCGATTCTGCTTGATGCTCTTTTAAGGTAAATGGCTTCTCTGGGTTGGCTTTCTGTCTTGCATGCAAGATGCTCCTGACCTTCTTGGTCATTGGCACCGATCTCGGCCGATCTCCCTTGTTTCGCCAAATATGAATCATGCCACTTGCATAATTCACATCCAGGTAGAGCAACTCCAAGCCTTCAGACAAACGCATACCAGTTCCAAGAAGTACCTCGACCAGATCTGCAAATTCCGCATAGTAGATCCGTCTACCTCCATGGTCCTGACGCAGAAGCTTCAATACCTCCTGTTCCTCCTCTTTGGAGAGAACCCTTATCCTACCCTTGGGCTCCTTTCTCAAATGGATGAAATCTGTCTGCTGCTTCATCTGCTTGAGGATTGTCTTGAGGGATGCAAGGTAGCGGTTGATAGTCGCGTTCTTACTCCCCCTGCCCTCCAGGTTCCGGGTTAACTGTTGCACAGTGTCCTCGTCTATCTTGCCTACTGGGACGTTACCGATCAGCTCAGCCAGGTTACATGCTCTCCTGTATGACCTGGTTGAATCTTTCCCATGCTTCCACTTCGCCTCGTAAGTCAGTTCGACTGCATCCAGCAAAAGGGTCTTTGATCTTTTCTCCTGAGGTGATTGCCTGGATTCCTTCAAGAGCCTGTGGCGCTCTGTATTCTCTATAGCTTTGGCCTCTCGCTTGGTGGTCATCCCAGTAGACTTGAATACTCGGATGCCATTCAAAGTGAAATTCATGTAGAACACTTTTCCTCGCTTATAGACGCTCATATCAGCCCCCTATCAGCAAAAGAGACAAACTGCCCATCGCCGATACAAAGATGATCGAGTAGCCTTAGCCCGAATAGGTCACAGCACTCCTTCAGCCGAGTAGTAATTTCAAGATCTTCTCTGCTTGGTGTCGGATCTCCCGAAGGATGGTTGTGTACCAGAACAATTGCTGCTGCAGAGGATAAGAGTGCGTTCTTCATTACCTCGCGTGGGTGGACTATCGAGGCCGAGAGAGAGCCTACAGAAACGGTGTCGATGCATTGGATCTTGTTCTTAGCGTCGAGATGTAGGGAGATAAAGTGCTCCTTGGTTTCGGAACTCAGATAGCGGAACAGGTTGAATACGTCGTTAGAACAGGATATGCGCCTGTTCAGTGGGTACTCGGGTGAGCTTTCCTTGATGGTCAGCGTCTCGAATACTGATTTGATGATTTTGAATCTGAGGGTCTTGGGTTTGGTGGTCATGGTGATATCTCCTTAAATGACAAAAGGCGGGAACGCTATCCTGGATGGATAGGGCTCACCGCCTTCAGTTGATGTTGCTGCTGTTGTTCAGTTGTTATGCGAAATCTTGAATTAATCTGCTCAGCAAGGTTGGGAGTGGTAGGGATCTCCAGTTATCTCCTACGCACTCCTCTATAGCCCAAGAACCTTGGAGAAAGATGCTGTCCACGGGATCTTGCTCACTCCCCATGTAGGTATCCAGTCCCACATAATCGAGTCTGCTGTTGATGGTTAACACATAGAGGGTTACTCCGGATTTGAAGCAGTGGATGTTGTCTGCTGTTCCTGCTGAGAGCCTGTAGGAAACGCATCCGTGCTCCAGCATTAAGCCTTGGTGGTAGTAGCCGAACTCCTGTGCTTCTTCCCATGTCATGGTGCGGATAGTTGGCTGGATCTGTGTCATTGTGAAACCTCCTCTCTAAAACGAGAAAAGGGGCTCAGCTTAATAGCCTGCCCCTTTCCCTCCTGTAATTGGATTCTCTTCTTTTTCTAGCCCCTGCCATCCTCCGGAGCGTACTTGATCATCAATGGTTTTCCTCCTCTGTTAAGTTCAAGAACTCCGACCTTTTCGGGTGAGCAGCATCTCCCATGCCTTACCTCCTTTCTGAATGTTACGGGAGGGACAAGTGGTCTTTGCCCCCCCCTTACACAGTGACTTTGTTTCCTTAGGTGGTATAATTACTTTAAATCACTAACAAAAAGGGAGATTTAAAAATTGTCGAATAACCGCCGCGAACAGATAGACATCCTTCTTGGAGAAAGTGACCTCCTGCATGATATTTTTGAATCAACCCATGATGGCATTTTAGTAATAGGTGAGGACGGAATCATTGCTTACAGCAATTTAGCTGCTGAGAAGCTGTTAGGCATTTCTCATGATGCCATGAATGGCGTTAAGGCAGAACAATTGCCTTTAAGAATGCATTACAGATCGTGTAAAGAGATACCACAGGAAAGCAAACCATTTGCTGCAGCATTTAGCAATGGGACCATAAAAGGACCAACACAGGTGATTCTTAAGCGTCCAGATGGAAGCACTCTACCAGTGTTATTCAACGTGCGAAGAAAAGATAAGGGAATTACAGTTGCAGTTCTTACTGACCATAGCGAAATGATGCGCCGACAACAACAAGCAGATGATTACTACAACCTACTTGCACACGACATACGAACACCGCTCACCGTTATCCTTGGCCACGCAGAAATTCTTAAAATCAACATGGGTAAAACTGAGGATCGATCAGTAAAAGCTATTATTGATGCGGTTAAACAACTTGAAGCATTTACAAAAGAGATGAGTGACCGCATGCTACTGGAGAGTGGCAACTTTAAGTTAGAAAAAGAGAATATTCAACTTATTGATGTGATAAAAGATGTGGTTTCCCAGATCGAACCAACCATGAAAAAACATAAAATACATCTTGATGGACCTTCTATACTAACTACTGTAAAGGCTGATAATTATCGATTAAAACGTGTTTTCTTCAACATTCTTACCAATGCAATAAAATATTCCCCAGAAGGTACAACAATTTTCATTACACTATGGGAGAATACTAAGGGGATTATGATAAAATTCACAAATCAAGGTCATGGTATAGAACCTGAAGACCTCAACTACATTTTCGACCCATTCTACATCACTACTGTAGGCAAAAACAAAGGTGGTACTGGACTGGGTCTCTACATTTCTCGTTTGATTATGGAAGCTCACGATGGTCGAATTTACGTTTCTAGTGATAAGGAAGAAACATCCTTCACGATACATCTCCCCAAGGGGTCATAGGTGAATCTCGGCCTCTCCATTATTCAATATGTAATCTGCTGCCCTTTGCGCCTGTCCTGCTGCGATGATAGCTAACTTCTTGTCTCCCTTGAGCACTCGTAACCATCCTTGGATATATGCTGCCTGATTCTCTATTGTCTCCTGCTCGATTCCTGCAATGCCGGCCAACATTGACGCTCCGAACTCGGCAACCAGCTCTTCTTGGGAATAAGCGTGACCGCCGAAGTAGGTAGGATCAGCGATGCCCTTACGACCTATGCGCTTCTCGTGTCCTGTGGAGTGGATTAACTCGTGGAATGCTGTTGCGTAAAAGGACTCTGGTGAGTGGAAGGATTCTCGGGTGGGTAGCTTCACATAATCCAGCATGGGACTGTAGCAAGCTCGATCTCCTCCATACTGGATATCTGGCCTGTTCTGCATATTCTCGATGATCTGCTCTGCTTGCTCGATGGGTGTAAAGGGATTGGATGTGGTTTCTTGCGGTGGGTGTGATATGCCTTCAGTCTGCTCCAGGTTGAAGACGTTGTAGTATCTGAGGAGTGGAATCTTGCCGGTAGTGGATTCTGTGTCTTGGTCATCGTTATCCTTCTTATCTATCCATTTCCAGAATACGATTAACTGGGACTTAGAACCTTTCTTCAGGCTTCCAAATTTGCCCTGTATTTGACGAAAGGTTAACCAGTATGGGGATTGATAGGGTGAGCAGTTAAGTAAGAATTGGTTTATTCCTCTGTAAGGCTTACCTGTTATGAGATTCCTTGCTCCTCCGCTGGATTTCCATGGTTTCAACCATGGGATCTCTCCTTGCTCCAGTAGATGCATGATCTGATTGGTTACGATCTCATAGACTTTGCTCATGATGGACTCCTCCTGTGGAATAGGCGCACGTATCCCTTGTCCTGGATTAGACGCAGTGATGGCGTGTAGTGGCATTAGTTCAGAGGTTGATTGGATGCTTGTTGCTGGAGGGATTTGATGAGGAGATTACTTGGAGGGCTTTGCAGTGAATCTTTCTTTGAGACATGCCTGGACGATTTCAATTAGATGTTGAGATGTTCCGAGGTGCATGCGGGTGGTGATGTCGATTTTTTCTTGTTCTGCCCAGATGATGTTTCGTTTTGCTTGGGTGAGGATGTCGTAAAGCTCAATGTCACTTTTCACTTTTTTAACTCCTTTCTACGTTAGGATTGATGTACGTTATGCAGAAAAGAAAAAAGCCCAACGGCTTTATGCCGAAGGGCTCTGAGAAACAGGGGGTGGGGTTGCTATATAGGCTTGGGAGTCCCGTTTCCTTTATATAGAGGTTGGGTCCCTCTGGAGGATATGGATATGTGAGGTGGGTACAGTTGCTGGGAGGAAATGATTAGGAGAGATCTATCTTGGGGCTTGCCGGTGAATCCTGTGTCTGGACAATTTCAATTGATATTTAAATGTTCCTATTTGCATATTTGACTGCTTAATTTTGTAGGTCAAACTTTATTTCTGAAATGAGCATAATAAAGGTCTCTGCACCCTCAGGGGTTATTTGAAAATCGGTGGCATGAACCGCTTTGTTGCGAACTCGTTTTAATTTTTCAAATCTTTTGAAGTTTTCAAGTGAAATTTTTTCATTCATCATCAATTGTTGCATTATAGTATATGAATCGTATTCAACAATATTACCTCGCATACCTCCAACTCTGCTAACTGGAACACCTTCTTGCACTGCTATTTCTTTTATTAAACTTTCAAATTCAATCCATGCTTCTAATATAGCTCCTCTAGGAGATAGGTCTATTAATTTAGTCTGATTTTCTGTGATAGGTGCTTTGTTCAAGTTTTGTGGTGAAGATAGGTGTAATTCTTCAAGATCCTTAGTGATATCAATTTGTGCATCTTTAAACTTTAGTGTCTTAATATTTTTCAATATTTCTAGTAAAGGTTCTCTAAAGTAGTAGGTTATAGCAACAAGGGTCACAGGCCAAGCCAATGATGAAATGATACTTGCAATAAATTCAAAGAAGTTCATTTATTACGACTCTCAATATTATTATGACAACTGACATCGTGAGCTTTAATTGATATAAGCAGGAGCCAATGTAGCCCAGACTCAACCTCAGGTCAAAATAAAACCCTCAAGCCCCCGCTAAGATCAGGACCTACTTCTTTTTCCCTCTAGCAGCTCTAGCCTTGGCCAGTCCAGCACCAAGATCACGATCGATAGCCATCTGGCGTCTACTTTCGGAATAGTCCTTAGCGGCAAGCTTCTGGCTAGCAGGGATGTTGAATTGTTTCTTATATTCTTTGGGAGTCATGTCGTGAGCACTCCGAAGATGTCTGCCAAGGGTCTTCATTCCTCCGCGACCACAAACTAAGCACACGATTTCTTTTTTACCAAAAGCCTTCTTCATGGACACAGCAGGTTGCTCTTCCGCCGCAGCAGGTGCTTCGGTTACAGCTTCTCCCTTTTCCATTTTGGAGAGTGCGTTATGGACTTCCTGGAGTTCTGCTAGGAGTTCTTCCCGAGTCATTGCAGATGTGGATGCGTGTGCGGATACGATGTTGGTTGCGAGTTCAAGTAAGGTAGGCATCGGTATTCTCCTATGGGCTTTTATTTTTAGGTGATAAGAAAGTTTATCATAGATCAATATCAACAAAATTACTAGTGACCTGTTTGTAAAGAGGAGACCCTTGAAATATAGCCCATATTTTACTTATCACCTTGTCACCTAATTGACCATTACGTGATTCTTTGCGCATGGTAGCTGGATTCTAGTGTTGATTATCTCTCCTGCTGGCTTGCACCGATTTACATAGCGGAATAGCGACTTGAGTTCTCTTGCATTTTGGATGATCGGAGAATTAACGAGTAGGAGAAGGATTACTTGGAAGGAGGTAAACTTGGTGCGTATCAGCCAACGACTGAATCCCTACCTGAGGATTTTGCCTGATATAGCTTTTCATCGAGAGCATGGATAAACCTATAGAAATCATCATTGATTTTCATCTGTCGAACACCAAAGCTAGCGGTTATTCCTGGAAAGTCCGGACAATGGATATCCTTTATTTTGCCTCTAATTCTTTCAGCCAGCTGTCTTGCACCTTCAAGGTCAGTCTCCGGACAAACAACAAGAAATTCTTCCCCACCCCAGCGGATAAGAATATCAGTTGCCCTAATGCTAAAAGTGGCCTTAGTTGCTACATCTTTTAAAACTGCATCACCCTTTAAGTGTCCAAATTTATCATTTATCTCTTTAAAATGGTCTAGATCAAACATAATCATTGATAACGGCCTTCCATATCTTTTCTTCCTAACTATCTCATCATTAATTATTTCATGGCCTCTTCTCCTATTAAACAAACCTGTCAAGCTATCATAATTGGCATACTTCAAAAGTCTTTGTATATCTATCCATCTGCGATATGAGAAAACTCCAAAAGAAACAGCAAGCATAATGGTTATGGATAAAACTATATCATCTAAATTCCATTCTTCATGGGATTTTGAAAACCTGTTAAATGAATCATAAATATTGAAATTAATAGCTAAATATACCGCAAGAGAAGATACGGACCCCAAAATTATGATATCTGTTAATACCCTCTTCTTTTCTCCATTTATTAATCTTTTCACTATGGTTTAATCTCCTTTATTATGGAGAATTTTTATCACAAATAAAAAACACCCACCTTCAAATGTGAAGATGGGTGCTCTGTACTTTCCGCAAAAATACAACGAATAGTAGCGATCACTCTCTTCGGCGGCTAGGCTATCCACATTGGACCCTTGGCTCTGCGTCACTGGATTGCTCCAGTTTTGCTATTGTCGGAAGAGTGTTACATGTTTAATTACCTAAAAATCTTGGCATGCTTTACAAAAAAACACAACCATTTAAATATGTATTCTTTCAGTATTTTCAAGAAATATCCATAGCTGAAAAATATTTGTCTTCATCATTATTATTTACTACATTGCTTCAGTTCAACTTACTTTTAAACGGTCTACCATAGACAGGATTCTTCACCTTAAGCCAATCCTTGGACCTCTTACCCTCCTGATATTTGGAATCGATTCTCTTGGATACGATACCCTCCAACCCAAGCCGACATGACTGCTCATAGACATCGTGGCCGTTACCGATAACGTGATCAGAATAGCGGAGGGTGGAGGTAATGCCGTCGGTCCTGTCCATGAGGATCTGGTGCAGGAGTTCTTTCCGGTGGACCAGCTGTACTCGCGAGAGGTCTGTGTAATCGAGGTGTACGATGTCGAAGAGGTAGAGCATCGGCATGGCTCTCTTCCCTCCCGAGATACACGACTGTAGCAACTCGAAATCTGTTCTCCCCTCTTGATCCATGCATACGAGTTCGGAATCCATAGCAGTGTTCTCAAGGCCAAGATCGTTTATGGCTGATGCAAGGGTCCGGAGCCTGTATGTCCAGTCGTAGCCATTACGAGTCCACAGACAGACTTTGCCATTGCGAATGGTGATGGTCATCCGGAACCCATCGTGCTTTATCTCGTGGAGCCACTGAGAGCCTTCTGGAGCGACTTTGGTAAGCACGGATAAGTGAGGGTCTAGCCGATAAGGAACTGGACCTGGACGAGAGCCTGTCAGAGTAGCAGGATTGATGATGTTCGATTTCTGAAGCATGGCGGAATCATTATACACTGAGTGCAGGGAGGGGGGCGACATGGGCACCGAGGAACAAGGCAGTATCTTAAGGTAGTAAAATAAACCTTAACTACTGCCCCTGGCTTACCCCTGCGTTTTGTTAACTAATTGATCCTGAGGCTATTCTGTGCTTCTGACGGTTAGAATCTTGTTTAGGATTCTGATGGTCATGCTGAGGTAAAGACTTACTGCAAGCCGGAACGAAAAGCCGGGGTTCGGAACTCCTTACGGGACTCCAGTTCCATATCTTCTGTGTTTGGGCCCCTCCGGTTGATGTTCCCTCTCCTCTGGGCAGCCTCCCTTGGGAAACGAGAATCCGCATAAACACTGGGCTAGCTCATATTCGTTATCCTTTATGGAGAAGGAAGGTAGGTGCTTCTCTGCTATGTGGCCTTCACAGTGCTAGAGCACTCCACTATATATACTCTATTATAGGATTGATCTTAACTACGTGATTGATATTACAATCTTTTTTAGCAAGATATAGAAGGTATCTTTTACGATAAGTGCTACCCAAAGTTATTATTGATGAAGCAAACCTAAGTATACCATTGCCCTTCTTTCCATAGTAGCTAATTATACCACCTTTACCTTGTGCTTCTGTTGTTTCTATCTCTTCTAATATTAGTGATAATTCAACTCCTTTAGCTTTTACATATTCGGATACTTTATCTACAAATGCTTGCTTCATTGCTATATGTACAACTTCGGAATCACTATCCTTGCAGATAAAACTGTCATGAACACATAGGATTGGTATCTTTTGTGCTGTCATATTCTTTATAACTTCTTCAGCAATGCTGGAGTCCAGAGCTTGAAGCTTTAAGCCAGTGCTTTTATTTATGAAATCAGATATAGGATCATGGTGTTCTTTCAACTCCTTTAGCATCTGCTCAAGATTTGGTATCTGCTCTGGGTAGTTATCAGGGTCTTCAAGCATCTCATCCGTCAATTGATCTTCTACAGCAGCTAAGCACTCCTGATCACTCTTACAGTTTACGGAGGTTAACATCAGCAGTTTATATATCCTTCTCAGTTTGGCAGGGTCGTTATGCTTCGGTATGATATAAGGTTCTTTATCACCTAATTTTAAGCCTTTAAGAGCGTAAAGCAGATGTATGTGCAATCCACTGAAATCGAACTCCACTACATGCTCACCTTCAATAATGATGCGCCTTCTTAACTCCTCAGGACAGCTTTGCCACCATGGCCCATACCATCTCCCGCCAGATTCAAAATTCTCAGTAAAAACCCTATAGGAGCGCTTTCTTGACAAGTCTATCCGCAACGGATCTAATTGCTTTTCAGATGGTGTATGGCCAGCCTTGAATTTCCTAACATATCGATATCCATGCGTATCGATGTCTATGTAAGTATTGCCAATTAGATTGTTGTAGTCAGTTACTACCTTACGCATTTTGATTGTTAACTTATTGTCGAGATAGTCCTTCTTAGGCTTTAGTTTTACTACTTTTTTACCTATTCTCTCTTTCCTGGTTTTTTCTTTGAGTATTATTACCTCTTCATCACTCCATGTGGTGATCATCTTGGGCTCGATACCATGGTCCTCCAGGAAAGCTATCAATGCTTTTTCGGCCTTCATTTTTGATCCAACACGGAAGTCTGTCTTCTCGTCACGAAAGCCCTTCTTCATTTCAACATAACCAAGCTCGGATAATCTGTCCGTGATATTCTTAACAACCTTAAATGATATGCCAAACCAGTTATACCTTTGAATGCTTTCATAGAAATTAGGATTTCTGTAGAATTGTATATACCTCTTCTTGTCACCCTTGTAGCAGTGGTATAGGTCCAGGATCAGTACCTTGGCTTGTTTCTCAGCCAGATATCCCCTGTAATCCATCAATCCGCAAAGATCCCTTATAGCAACTGCAACACGTCTGTTCTCACTATATCTATGCACGTTCAACGGTCGATAGTTTCTGTATTTCTTACCTTGGGAATCATTAACTTCGATAATTACGCTCTTGCTGCTCATAGTGGATGTCTCACATTAATAAGACCGGAAAACACATGCCGGGGTTACGCATAGTTTCAAAACCCTTTTACCTATGACCTTTTCTCTTCTCATCGCATTTAGCCAATTTGAAATCCATATAGGCTTTTTTCCTAATCTCGAATCTGATCAATCCTCCTCCAGAAAAGTCTATAATCCTCAGGAAATTATTTTGACTTAATCTGATTCACAAATTAGTCTCACGGGCAATTATGTTATTGGGTCATGCCTTTCCCCACCCTCCTGGCATGGCCCTTTTTTTATGCTTTTCCCTGTAAAACAAATCTGGATGTGGGCAATGATTTCCAACTTCTATTCAAGACTATTTCCATCCTTAATAATGTTAGACTTCTTCGTATTGAAGCCTTATAGATACTGGGTTTGAAGGCTATTTCACACGCAAATCTGGACTAAGGGAAAAGGGGGAAAAAGTACCCTTACAAGCTCTACCGACATGTCTGTGATTACAACGTTTACCCACGCCAGGGACAGAAAAGCCCCCATACAAAGTACAGGGGCTCCCTGCCATACCAGTTGTTGTTAAGCCGTATTTGCCTTCTTTTTTTCTTGGGCTAGCCGAACAACCGCTTCATCGAAGGACTTGCTGTAACCGAGAATTTCGACATCCAAGGTTAAGTTCCCTTTTCGAGGAAATTTGACATCATCAGGTATTGATGCCACCCGATGTATATTTGTTTGTCCATCGGACAGGATGATGTATTTGGGCATGTAGTTCTCCTCAGGCCAGGGATGAAAGGCTCAGGGTAACCCCAAAGGCGCAACATTGATCAGTCGGCCTTGGCGATTGCCTTCTTCTTGGCCTCCTTTTCAGCCTTTTTTGCTACATAGGTATCCCACTTCTGTTGAAAGAGATTATTGATATCCTCATTGGTGACATCCTTGAACTCTTTGGTACGACGATAATGAATCATCGCAGCAGTATCCAGTTCCTTACGAGCAGCGGTGTACAACTGACCCCTGACGCGATCCTCAATATCAAGAGGCGCAATAGCCTTCTTGATCCGAGCCTGCCACTTCTCGTCATTCGGGAGCTCATCGCCCTTGGCAAGCTCCACGAGTTCGATAATGAGGTTAGTCATAAGACCAGGAGCAACACCAGCATCCTTGAGCATATTTTCGATATCGGGCATTTTTTTAACCTTTCTCAACGCTCATAGGCGTTGTACCAATCCACCATTCCTGATAGATTGACAATACACATTGTTTCACCCAAATGACCCCTTGCGGCTGTTGGCGCAGCTTCAGGGGGTCGCATCTATTAGGCCGTGCGATTGCACGACTTCCATTCCTGACTCACCTCCTTTCTTATTTAGATATCGAGCCATTCGACACCTGAACCGTCCTTCTCAAGTGCCTTCATTATTTCAATTGCCAATTCTTCCTCCTCCAAAAGCTTCGCAACTGAAGGATAGACTTGATGATAAAATTCCAAATTGTCATCATTTTTGTAGAGGAGGTATTGCCCCTTAAGTGTTTTATATAATGATTGTTGTTCTGGAAAACTGCTCGAATCTTCTTTTCGCATCCTGGTTCCCGAAGCGAGCAATTTTCCCTGAAAGGCTATATATTTACCATCTGGTGCACCATCCTGATTAAACCGATTGCCAATAAACAATTGAACCTTCTCTGTCTTTTTGGCCTCGATATACGGAAGGACTCCCTGCATTAAAATCTCACTAACCTTGTCATTGTGCAGGTCAGCAAGATCTTTTGCCTCTTGGAACTTCTCAGCTTGCTCATCGGTCGCATGTATCGATATTTTCTTACTCATTTCCTGAAACCTCCCGAGTTTGAAACCATCAGTATACCTTGGTATACCACAATCTACCTCAGTGCGTTTGCGCTGTCAACAGCTTTTCGCATCACAGCCCCAAACCTGACAATCGCAGAAATACAGTATTACGAAAGGATTATGCACCAGTAGTAATTAGATCCACCAGATGACCACAGGCTCTCAGCACGTCTACCCCGAATTAGATTTTCTTACATTTTGGAGGAATAGACTTCTTGATTCTTAGCGGCATTCGTGGCAAGATCAGAGAAAATATTTAAACCGCGTTTTGCTACACATTGCGCTGCCGTTGGCATTCTAAGTGCTTGAAATTATTATGCCAGCACAGGCTCCGGCCTTCGGCACCAGTCAGCAGATAAAGGGGATCGGGTCGATAGCCCGATCCCTTCTGCATTCAAACCTCCGCCGTACGATCAGCTTCATCGACAAAATTCCTTTCTGTTAAAATTCTTAAACCTCCAATCATCAAAGCACTGTCCAGTAATGAAATACAGATAAGCAAAGCATGTCATCCACAAAATAAAACACATCAAAGTTCTGAGCCATTAAGGTGGTCAAAATTAATTTAGCACCCATATAATGCGCAATATCTAAACAAATACAATAAAGGATAAGCTACCGATTTATATATACTTTTATCGAAGTTCAAGTTTTTGGCAGAACGCTACTTCCATCACTATTTCACCTATTTACAACCTGAGGATATACCTGTTTTCATGCGTTATCCACAGACGGTGTGGATAACGCTCCTGAAGTCCCGGAAAGTACTTTGTAACCTCAGAAAAGCCTTAATGGTTGAATTATACCGGGAGAATTTTCGCCTGTTCCAGAGGCTCCCGTCTCTTGCTCAAGGACAATTTTCAATTGAACAATGGCACTATATTTGCTTGATTACATTAGAAATGATTTCGATTGCAGGAGGTTTTTTTTGTTATTTGAAAGAGATCTTGTGGTCAAAGAGCGATTGGCCAGGGAATGCTATTGGGTCGGTCAAGAAGGTGAATTCCTGCTTTATGATTCCTTTCACAAACCTATCGAGACCGTGAAGGGAAAAATCGTGAAGCTGATGGATGGGGAAGATTCCCTGTATGCCATTATCGAAACGGAGCGGGGCATGAGGCCTGGGCGGTTGTGCCGTTCCGCCATTCGGCAGAATGGACACTGAACGATTCAGCGGAATGCCGAACCAATGGTTCAGAAGGTTGAATCTTTTTCGGAGGCGTGCTAGATTTGCCCACGGCTTCCGGCGATAACGAAACAGCATTGCGGGCCGGGAGGAGACTCCTGGCCCCTTATCTTTCCGGGCCAAAACCCGGGCCAAAGGAGAAAAACCATGAGCCAGCAGAATCCCGTGGTCCTGATGCAGACGTCCAAGGGTGATATCACCATCGAGCTGGATGCGCAAAAGGCCCCCCTCACGGTGTCTAATTTCCTCGGCTACGTCAAGGAAGGCTTTTATGACGGAACCATCTTCCATCGGGTCATTGAGAATTTCATGATCCAAGGCGGAGGAATGACCGCCGGGATGGAGCAGAAAAAGACGAAAGCGCCGGTCAAGAACGAAGCGGACAACGGTTTGAAGAACAGCCGGGGGACCATCGCCATGGCCCGCACCCAGGTGGTGGACAGTGCCACGGCCCAGTTTTTCATCAACGTGGTCGACAACGATTTTCTCGACCATCAGGCTAAAACCCCTGCGGGATACGGCTATGCCGTCTTCGGGCGGGTCATCGACGGGATGGACACGGTGGACGCCATCCGCAAAGTCCCGACCGGCAGTAGCGGCATGAATCAGGACGTTCCCAAGGAACCGGTGACCATCACGAAGGCGACGGTGGTTGAATAACCTTTCAGATCGAAAGCCGGAGCATTGCGCTCCGGCTTTTTTGATTGATGAAATCACTATCAGTTCATATATTCCAATTCATCATTAATACCTTCGCAACGCGGAAAAACTTCCACCGGGAGATGCCGTGCGCTGGACGGGATGGATCGATCGTCTTTTTAGATCCTATTACTCGCTCAAGTTCTATCCTTTTCGCAAGGAGAGGCTGTCTCGCCGCAAGGAAGGGGTAGCCTCGGGGTTTGTCGGTATCCAGATCGACGGCCTCTCCTGTCCCCATCTGCGCCAGGCATTGGCCATGGGGTACCTGCCCAATATTGAGCGTCACCTTAAGCGGGGCTACGGCCTGCGCGAATACCAGGCCGGACTGCCGAGCACCACACCCGCAGCGCAGGCGGCCATCTTCTATGGGGACGGCAGGGGTGTTCCGGCCTTCCGCTGGTTCGAAAAATCGACCAACCAGCTCATCAGCTGCAACGACCTGCGCCATGTCCAGTATTTTCGTGAACGTCTCTTTCAAGGGCGGGAGGGCCTGCTGGCCGGCGGATCCTCCTACGCCAATATCCTGGACGGAGAGGCGTCCCGCAGCGTATTCACCGTCTCCTCTCCTCATCCGCAAACGCTTTTCGGGCGATTCGGCGGGCTGCGCGTTCTGCTCCTTCTCCTGCTCCACCCCCTCCGGGTCTGCCGCATGGCCGCCGCTTCGGTGGTGGAATATTTCGCCGAACTCTACGACCGCTGGCATTTCCGCAAGAATCGAAGCTGGCAGCTCAGCGAAGGACTCTTCCCTTTCATCCGGATCTTCTGCAACGTTATTCTCAGGGAACTTCAGACCTTCGGAGTCATTGCCGACATCTACGCCGGCGTGCCCGCGATCTATACCACCTACAGCGGCTATGACGAGCTGGCCCACCATTTCGGGCCGGGTTCCCGGCCGGCCCTGAAGAACCTCAAACACACGGACATGCGCATCGGCGAAATCATGCGCATCCTGCGTCACGCTCCAGGCGCCCGGTATGAACTCATCATTCTCTCCGATCACGGCCAGACCCCCGGCTATCCCTTTGAGAAACGATTCGGGGCCACCCTCGGCGATGCGGTGAGTGCGTTTCTGCGACAGAACCAGGAGGCCGCCGTCTCTTCCGGACCCCTGGAATTCACCGGAGTCCAGCTCGGATACCTGCAGGATGAACTGGAGGCGAGACCGAAGGGAATGCGTCATCGCCTGTACCGTGCCGTAATGAGACACCTGCAGTACAGAATTAGACAGATGGTGCCGGAAACTCTCAAGATCGACCCGGAAGGAGGCGTGGTCATCACCTACTCGAGTTCCCTGGCCCATCTCTACTTCACCGGCCGTCCGCACCGGCTGACGTGGCAGGAGATCAGGGAGAATCAACCGCTGCTGCTGCGCTTTCTCTGCAGGCACAAAGGAATCGGCTTTGTCATGGCGAAGGGGGAAGGAGAGAAAATCTGCTTTTTTCATCGAAACGGACAGGTGCAGGTGACCCCCGAGGCGCCGCCCGCGGCCGGGGATCTGTCATTTCTGAGGATATATGGAGAGCCGCACAAGCTCCTGCCCGAGCTGTGCCGATTCGCAGCCGATGACAGCTGCGGCGACCTTATTCTGTTTGGTGTCTATGACGGAAAACAGATCGCCTGTTTCGATGAACAGGTCGGTGGACACGGCTCGGTGGGAGGCGAACAGTCGCGCCCCTTCCTCATTCTTCCGCCGGGCCATCCCCTCATCGGACGCGAAGAGCTCAGCGGCTACGAATTTCTCCACTGGGAGCTGTTCCGCCCCTACGTGCGGCAGTCCACGAAACCATAGGCATTCTGACGCATCAGTATTTTACGCTGATGATGTATTTGAGATAGCGCCCTTCGGGAAAAGTGACCGGATAGGGGAAGTCTTCGGGCTGGGCGGCGACGCGGATGACCCACAGCTCGCTCCCCGCCTGCAGGGCAGCGCGTCGAAGCTCCTTGAGATAGTCGGCCAGATCGACCTTCTGATGATTGGAGGAGGTGATCAGCAGCCCGCCCGCAACCAGCAGCGGCAGGGAGGCTTCCACCAGATCCGAGGTCCCGCCGCGGGTGGTGAAGCGGCTCTGGCGGGTCGTGGAGAAGGAGGGAGGATCCATGAGGATCAGGTCGAAGAGGCGTCCCTGCCGCTGCAACTCCTTGAGCACCGCCAGGCAGTCCCCTTCGATGAATTCGTGCCGTTTGGGATTGAGTCGGTTGACGGAGAAATTCTCCTTCGCCCAGTCGAGATAATGGGCCGAGGCATCGACGCTGGTCACCCTTTCGGCGCCGGCCGCGGCGGCGGCCACGGAGAAGGCGCCGGTGTAGGAGAAGAGGTTGAGAATCCGCTTCCCACGGCAGCGCCCCATCAGGTCACGACGGTTGGCGCGCTGGTCTAGGAATAGGCCGGTATTGAGCTCCTCCTCCAGGGTAACCAGAAAATCAAGGCCGTTTTCGCGGACCGTCACCCGCCCCGGGGCTGCCGTCCCGGCGAGAAGTCGGCTGTACTTCTTGCCTCTGCTTTCCCCCGCCAGTTCGCGCGTCTTCTGCGGGCGAAACTTCTCATAAATTCCCGACGGGGAGAAGACCTGCTGCAGGGCGGAGGTCACCAGCGGCAGATACGGTTTCCAGGCCGCCGAATAGAGCTGAACCATGAGGTGCTCGCCATACCGCTCGACGGTGAGGCCGGGCAACCCGTCTCCCTCGCCGTTCACCAGACGGTAGGCGGTGGTCTCCGTCAGGTCGGCATGGTCGCGGCGCAGGGCCGCGGCTCTCTCGACGCGCTCCTGCACCCAGGGACGGTCCAGACGCATCTTCCCGTGCCCCAACACCCGGGCCACCACCCGGTCCTCCGGATCGAGCAAAGCGGTGGCCAGAACACGGCCCCGCTCATCGGTCAGCTCGACCAGATCCCCGGAACGCCCCTTCGGCCATTTCCTGGTAAAGCGGTCGGCGATGACCCACGGATGCCCGAGTTCCAGCATCCGCACGGTCTCCGGTCCGACGATATAGCCGCCCTTCATATCTGGTGTTCCCTTCGAATTATTATCATCGCTTATTGTTCCCCAAATGAATTTTCGCCCTGATGCATTCTGGAAACGATCACAAGCTTTTCACCGCAAAGACGCAAAGGGGGCGCAAAGAAAAATCTCCTTTTGTTAGAATGTCTTTGCGATCTTCGCGCCTTGAGTGAGCGAAGCGAACGGGCGGTGAGAAACAACCTAGTCAGAAAAATCCGGACCAAAGCAAAACGCCTTCCGCCTTGTCTCACTCCTGTGATAGACTCCCCTCTCTCAAACAGCAGCGATACGGAGTGGAAATGGGCGAGACGGTAAAATCGAAGGGCGAAACGGTCATCGAGCGGATCATGCAGGAGCTCGATCCGGGTTCGGAGCGTTACCAGGTGCTGGCGGTCGCCAAGCGCTTCAAATCCTCCTGGGTGGAACTGGGGGAGCAGCTCATACAGGTCAACAGCCGCGGTCTCTTCCGCCAGTGGGGATATGATTCCTTCGAGGATTACTGCGCCCGCGAGGTGCGCATCCGCAAGCCGACCGCCCAGAAGCTCACCCAGGCCTACCATTACCTGGAAAAAGAGGAGCCGGAGCTGCTCGCCCGGCACGCAGAGCTCAAGCCGCTCCCCGATTTCCGTTCGGTCGATCTGCTGCGCCAGGCGCGGGAGGAGCGTGAGTTCTCCGAGGAGGAGTATGCCGAGCTTCGCCGGGCGGTGGTGGAGGAAGACCGCAGCCACCCCACGGTGCTCAAGCGTTTCAAAGAGGTCGCGACAAATCGGGAGAACGGTCCCGACCAGGTGCAGCTCCTCAGGAGCGGCCTCAGCGCCGCCCGCCGCCTCGAAACGATCATCGACCAGCTCGACCAGGTCTCCACCGAACAGCGCCAGATGGTCGGCGATCTCATCCTTCAGCTTGAGCGCGAGATCGAAAGGAGTCGCTCTCTGGAGGCGGAAGAGTAGAGATGGCGTTGATTCTGTAAAATCTTCAAAATAATTTTCTTATCGCTCCATTTTCAGCCTTGAATTTTTCAATGGCATTCATAGTCTCACTGTTCATCGTTCCATCAGCCGAGCCGGTGTAATAACCCAATTTTTGTAATACGATTTGAACCTCAATGATTTCCTGCTTGGACAATGAAAGCTTTTTAGTACGTATTACCGGATCTCCAGTTTTAATTTCTGAAATAATTTGTTGACTCTCGCCAGACTCATTAAGGCTCTCGATTTTCGGCGCCCTTGCCCCGAATGCTTGAGCTCCTTCAGATGTGATCTCCGAAAATTTCACATACTTGCTATATTCTTCGGCAAATCGATCAATATATTGGTTCCCTCCCCTGTTGGATTTGGCTTCAACATTAAATACAATTCTACCCGGTTCCGTTTCTTTTAGCTCATATTTAAATTCCACGAAATTCGTTGTAAAACTTCTTGAATCACCTGTTGTATTCGTGCTCCGATCGATTCCAGCATCAATCTTGCCGACATCCCTATTTGAACTGTATATGTCTAGATCGCTTTCTTCTATAACACGGTGCGCCATCTGGAAAGACTCATCAAAGCTGGATCCGTTTATTACAAATTCTCTCTTCACTGGAGGGGAGAAACTACCTAATGATAATTCCCCCCCAGCGCAACCTGTTAGAGCAAACACAATCGCAGCTATGGTCATTCCTCTAAAAAATTTGTACATACCTTCTCCTTTGGTTTCCTGAACTTTTCGTTCGCCGCATATTGAATACAATTTATGTGCTCTTGCCAATAAAATTCCAAGATGCAGAAACTTTAAAAGTCAAATGAACCTTTGGCCGCCTGCCAAGACCATGCAAATTTATCTGGATCTGCATCATACGTCAAGCAAGATGGCGCTGCAAAAAGTTTCCCCTGTGAATGACGACATCCCGGATATGAGAAGGGGCCATCGATCTGCCGATTTGATAGCCCCTGTCGATAGTTTTTGCACTTCAGCATGTTGCCCTTTGCCACTCTATATCGGGCACTTGCCGCCGCACACATTGAGCACCTGGCTGCGCCGGCTTTTATCGCGGTAGACGGTTATCCCCTTGCAGCCGAGTCCGTGAGCCAGGAGGAAGGCTCCCTTAACATCTTCCACGGTGGCCTCGAAGGGAAAGTTAATCGTCTTGGATACGGCGTTGTCGACGTATTTCTGAAAAGCGGCCTGTATGCGCACATGCCAATCGGGCGCGACCTGGAGTGCGGTGACGAAAACCTCCGGATCCAGTCCCCTCCCCTCCTCCCGGAGCCGGCGGTAGAGGGGATGGACCTCCTTGAGCACCGTTCCCAGAACGTGCCGTTCGTACTCGAAGGCGAAAACCGGTTCGATCCCGCTGGACACCCCGGCGATCAGGCTCAGGGTGCCGGTGGGCGCGATGGTGTTCACCGTGGCGTTGCGCATCGGAGCGCCCCCCTCCTGCTGGCGGATACTCCCGACGAAATGGGGATAGGGGCCCCTTTCCCTGGCCAGCTCCTCCGATGCGGCCACGGATTCCTGCCGGACAAAGGACATGATTTCTTCGGCGATCCGCAGGGCCGCCTCGCTGCCGTAGGGTATTCCCTGCCGGATGAGAAGATCGGCAAAGCCCATGATACCCAGGCCGATCTTACGGTTTCCACGGGTGATTTCCCCGATGGCCGGTATCGGGTACCGATTCACGTCGATGACATCATCGAGGAACCGGATGCCCCAGCGCACCTCCTCCGCCAGGCGCGGATAGTCGATCCGACCCTGTTCATCGACCAGGCGGGTCAGGTTCAGTGAACCAAGATTGCACGATTCGTAGGGAAGCAGAGGTTCTTCGCCGCAGGGGTTGGTGGCTTCGATTGTCCCGACATGGGACGCGGGATGGGTCGCATTGATGGTATCGAGAAAGATGAGGCCCGGCTCCCCGTTTGCCCAGGCATGCCCGGCTATGTCTTCAAAGACCTGCGCTGCCGGCAGGCGGCCGATCGCTTCGCCCGTCCTGGGGTTGCAGAGGGGGTAATCCTCCCCCTTTTCCACCGCCGCCATGAAGCGGTCGGATACGGTCACCGAGATGTTGAAATTGGCCAGCTCCCCTTCCCGGTCCTTGGCGGCGATAAAGGCCAGAATGTCGGGGTGGTCGACCGCGAGGATTCCCATATTGGCCCCCCGCCGGGTTCCGCCCTGCTTGATCGCCTCGGTCGCCATGTCGAAAACCCGCATGAAGGAAACCGGCCCCGAAGAAACACCCTTGGTGCTTCCGACCACATCTCCGGAGGGGCGCAGGCGGGAAAAGGAAAATCCCGTTCCCCCGCCTCCCTGGTGAATAAGAGCGGCGTCCCGGAGGGTATTGAAGATTTCGGGGAGAGAGTCGTCGACGGGAAGAACGAAACAGGCAGAGAGCTGGCCCAGATGCATGCCGGCATTCATCAGCGTGGGGGAATTGGGAAGAAAAGTAAGCGAGGACATCATGCGGAAAAAACGCCTTTCCGCCTCCTCCGCTCCCTTCTTGCCGGTGTATGGCTCCTCCGCAGCGGCGATCGCGCGCGCCACCCGCATAAAGAGCTCTTCCGGTGTTTCGTTCACCCGTCCGCTGTCATCTTTTCGCAGATAACGGGCTTTAAGGGTCAGAAGGGCGTTTTCCGAAAGGTGAATGCTCATCCGTCTCCCCGCATCTCTCCTGTCCAGCTTAGCAGAGAAATCGGATACCCTCAATCAGACGACCCGGATGATGAATTCGGGACAGGCGGCTGCGCAATACCCGCAAAGAATACACTCTCCCGCGTCAACCGTGGCTTTTCCGTCCTTCACGGCAATAGCCTTGCTGGCGCAGGCGGGAAGGCAATTCCCGCACCCCTTGCAGAAGCGGTCCATTATCCTCAATCGGCGACGGCGGCTCTCCAGTTCCTTCCAGATCCCCTCCTTCGGCGACTCGCCGGAAAAGAGGGCCAGGTTCGCGTTGATCTCTCCTTCCGAAAGCATTCCCACCGCAACGGCATGGACTCCCGGGAGCCCCAGGACGTAGCCGAAGCTGGCCCGGGCCTGACCAATGAGGTTGCCTCCGGCAAGAGCCTTCATGGCGTAAACCCCTTTTCCAGCCTCCGCCGCTTCGGCAATGGCCCCGGCCATGTCTTCGGCCGAGCCGTCGAGGATCCCCATCCCGCCTCGATTAATGAGGGGATGCACCACATCGATCTCAGGGTGGACCGCCGCCCGCTTTATCGCCGATATATAGTGGGAGGAGAGCCCCAGGCAGCGGACCTTCCCCTCCTCGCGCAGTTGCAGCAGCTCTTCAAAGACGGATGCACGTTCGACGAAGGGATCGGAAAGCCGGGCTCCGTGGAGGTGGACGATATCCAACCGATCCACCTCCAGTTCCCTAAGCGCTCGCTCGACATGCCGGCGGGCTTCGGCGGCGCTGTCGGCATGGGTTTTGGTGGCGAGAAAGACCTCGCCTCGATATTCCCGCAAGGCTTCCCGGATATGCGGATAGGTTCCGTAGAGTTCGGCGGAATCGATAAGATTGATCCCCCTCTCCAGAGCATGGCGCAGGAGTCGCGCCCCTTCCCCGGGGGTCAATCCCGCCTGAAGAGGTCCCATAGGCAGGGATCCGAATACCAGCGGATGTATCGCAATTTCGGTTCTTCCCAAGACAACCCTTGGCATGATATCCTCCTGCCGTTTTTGCCTGATATTTACCAATTCCCCTTGCGGGAGGCAAGTTTTTTCCCGATCGAATGTTATAATAGGGGCAATTTAAAAGGAGCCGACCCATGCCCAGTGAGTTTAAAGATAAAGTACGGGAGCAGTTCGGCCGCACTGCGGCCGGATACGTGCAGAGCAAAGGCTTTGCCGGTGGCGCCGACCTCGAGGAGGCCGTGCGTCTGCTCAAACCGACACCCGAGGACTCACTGCTCGATGTCGCCTGCGGCGGCGGTCATACAGCCCTTTTCTTCGCCCCTTTGGTCCGCAGCGTCGTCGCCTCGGACCTGACCATGGCGATGCTCAAGAAGGCCCAGGAGTTCATCAGCGAAGAGGGCCGGGTCGACAATGTGATGTTTCGTGAGGCCGATGCCGAGGATCTTCCATTCCCGGCCGGTTCATTCACCATGCTTACCTGCCGCATCGCTCCCCATCATTTTCCCGATGTCCCCCGTGCCTTGCGTGAATTTCACCGGGTTCTGCGCCGGGGAGGACGCCTGGTGATTATCGATACTCTGCTCCCCGATGATCCCGAGATTGCCGAATTCTATCAGGCCATGGAAAAAATGCGCGATCCCACCCATGTTCGAGCTTATCGAAGGGAAGAGTGGACGGAAATGCTCCAGGAGGCCGATCTCATCCTCCATGAAACCAGGGTCTTTCCCAAAACACATGATTTCCACGATTGGGCAAAAAGAGCCGGTCTGAAGCGGGAAGGCATTCAGAATCTCAACCGCTTCCTGATGGAGGCGCCGGAAAAAGTTCATGATTTCTTCCAGATAGAAACGTTTGCCGGCGAAGTGGAAACCTACACCGACCAGAAGCTGCTCCTCTATGCCAGCCGGCCGGAGAAGAAATAGCCGAATCCTTTCCAGGGAATTGGAGGGGCCGAGAAATCGGCCCCTTTTTTATCTGCATCTGTCTCTGCGGTTAATGCTCTTTGACCATCAACTTAAAAAAAAGGACGCCCCGCGAAGGGCGTCCCCGATGTGAATGTCAGGATATGAAAGAGTTTAGCTGGCAGCCTTCTTCTGGGCAATGCCGGCCGCTTCCTCGAGCATGGAGGTGGTCACGGACTTAGGCCGCTCGATGCCGTAGCCGAGAGCGCGGTCCCAGGTGATGTTGGCGAGGCAGCCGAGGGCGCGGCCGATACCGAACAGCACGGTGTAGAACTCGTACTGGGTCACGCCGTAGTACCACTGGATGACGCCGGACTGGGCATCGACGTTCGGCCAGGGGTTCTTGGCTTTGCCGTGCTCGGTCAGAACGCCCGGGGCGACTTCGAAGATCATCTTCACCAACTGGAACAGCGGGTAGTCCTTGAGACCCGGGGTCTTCATGCAGAACTCACGCTGCGAGGTGTAGCGCGGGTCGGTCTTGCGCAGAACGGCATGGCCGTATCCCGGGATGACCTGACCGCTGTTGAGGGTGTCCCACAAGGCCTTTTTGAGACCTTCTTCGGTCGGCACTTCGCCGCCAAGCTTGGCCATGAAGTTCTGGGTCCAGCGCAGCACTTCCTCGTTGGCTAGGCCGTGCAGGGGGCCGGCGAGACCGTTGATGCCGGCACTGTAAGAATAATAAGCGTCGGAGAGGGCCGAGGCGACCAGATGGGTGGTGTGAGCGGAAACGTTGCCGGACTCATGGTCGGAGTGCAGGATGAAATACATGCGGGCAACGTTGTCATAAGGTGCGTCAATGCCCATCATACGGGCGAAATTGCCGCCCATGTCAAGGTTCGGATCGGCTTCGATGTGGGTGTCGCCCTTGTACTTCATGCGATAGATGTAGGCGCCGATCGGGGCGAGTTTCGCCATCAGGTTGGTGGCGTCTTCATACATATCTTCCCAGCAGGTCATCTTGTTGAACTTGCCTGCGGCATAGTTGGCGGCAAAGATCGAATCGCGCTGCATGGCCAGAATGGCGCTGGAGAACATGGTCATCGGGTGGGAGTCGCGCGGCAGTGCCCGCAGAACGTCAATGACGTACTGGGGGACCTGGGAACGCTGCTTCCAGTCCTCGACCACTTGCAGGGTCTGCTCCTTGGTCGGCACGTCGCCGGTCAGCAGCATCCACCAGAAACCCTCGACGTACGGATAGTCGCTGCCGGGAACCTTGGGCAGCGCTTCGAATGTTTCGGGGATGGTCTTGCCGCGGAAGCGGATCCCTTCCATCGGATCCAGGTAGGAAATGTCGGTGACCAGACACTTGATGCCGCGGGCGCCGCCGATGGCCTGTGCGATGGTCACGTCGCCCAGCTTCACATCGCCGAATTCCTTGACCAGGCGGGTGGTGCGGGGGCGATGCTCATCAATCTTCTTACGCAGGGTTTCCTTCAGTGTCGACATACTCTCTCTCCTTTACTGAAAAAATGAAAACGCGATGGGCCACAAAACCCACCAGACCGAACCGCTCTTGCTTCACAACAAAAAAGCGGAATCCTGCATTTACCGGGCGATACAGACAATGGCGCAAACCTTGTCTGGTCACATTTTCCAAATAATGTTCTAACAACAGAAGTATGGATTGTCAAGCCATTTTGTATACAGTATCCAGTGCTGAATTATATGCATACCCCTTTTTTTTCCCCTTTGCTTTCGGCCGGCCTCCATGGTAGGATGCATAAAATTTGTGCAGGTCGTAAAAATCAAGAATGGATCGCGCCCAGCCCGTGAGAGCTAAAACCGGTTCAGCCGGTTCGTATACATTACTCTACCATCTTTTTTAAAATTTGTTCATTTAATCGTTCGAACCATGAAAATAGGTCGGCTTCAACTCGCCAACAATATCATTCTTGCCCCCATGGCCGGCATTACCGATCTACCCTACCGCCTGGTAATGAAGCGCTTCGGAACGGCCCTGGTCTTCACCGAGATGGTGAGCGCCAACGGGCTTATCCGCTCGGGCCTTCGGACCCGGGAGCTGCTGCGGTCCACCCCTCAGGAAAGCCCTCTGGGAATACAGCTCTTCGGGGATGATCCGGAGGTCCTCGCCGATGCAGCCGGCCTGGTGCAAAAGGACGGAGACCTCCTGGATATCAACCTGGGTTGTCCGGTGAATAAGGTCATCCGTTCCGGAGCGGGAAGCGCCCTGCTGCGCGATTCCCGGAAAGTCGGCAGAATCGTCGCGGCGGTGCGCCGGGCTACCGAGATCCCTCTCACCGTCAAGATCCGGTCCGGCTGGGACAGCGAGTCGGTGAACTTTCTCGAAATCGCGCGCATCGCCGTGGCTGAAGGAGCAGAGGCTGTGACCCTGCACCCGCGCACCCGCAGCCAGGGGTTCGGCGGTCGGGCCGACTGGGATCAGATTCGACTCCTCAAGGAAAACCTGTCTGTTCCGGTCATCGGCAGCGGAGACATCTTTACGGCCGGGGACGCCCTGACGATGCTTCGGGATACCGGCTGCGACGGAGTCATGATCGGCCGTGGCGGGTACGGAAACCCCTGGCTGATCCGCGACATCATCACCCTTCTCGCTGGAGATGAAGCGGCTCCGCCTACTCCCGAAGAACGACTGGAAATGGCTGAACTGCACTTCGACCTTTTTACGCGATTCTTCGGGTCGAGGAAAGCCGTTTTCGACATGCGCAAGCATCTTTGCTGGTACGCCCGCGGACTTCCAGGCGCCGCAGCCTTCCGTTCCCTGGTCAATCAGGTCCAGTCCGAGGCGGAGCTGCGCAGGGCCATGACGGATTTCTTTGCTTCCGCTCGGGCTTTGGAAAACACAACATGAAGAATCCCATGGATATCGTTGATGCACAGCTCTATGTCCGAATTCTGGAAAACGTCGACCGTGCCGTGGTGGCGATTGACAGCGAAGGACGCATCGCCCTGTTCAACCCCGCCGCGCAGCTCTATACAGGGCTTTCGGAACGCCAGAGCCTCGGCCGCCATTTTGAAGAACTTTTTTCCGGACAGGCGGCCCTTCTCTACCTGGTCCGCACGGCGGTCCAGGATGGAAGGTCCATTTCCGATGACGAAAACATCCTGCTGCATCGCCCTTCCGCCGCGCCTCTGCCGGTGAGCGCCTCGGTTTCGCCCATTTATACCGAGGACGGCGACCAGGAAGGAGTGGTTCTCATCATCCGCGATCTATCCCGGGTCTGCGAATTGGAGGAAGCGGTTCGACGGTCCGACCGGCTCTCGACCCTCGGCACCCTCGCCGCGGGCCTCGCCCACGAGATCAAAAACCCCCTGGGCGGAATCAAGGGGGCGGCGCAGCTCCTGGCCATGGAGCTGCCCGAGGGGAGCCATCTCACCGAATACACCGGAGTCATGGTCAAGGAGGTGGAGCGGGTCAACGGGATCATCGAGGAGCTCATGGATCTTGCCCGTCCCCGGGCGCCGGAGCTGACCGAGGTGAATCTGGCCAAGGTGCTCAATGACATCGTTCTCTTCCAGAAGGAAGCCCATCGCGGAAAGGACGTTCAGTTTTCCCTGCAACTCGACCCCAGCATCCCGCCGATCCAGGGGGACGAGAACCTGCTCACCCGCCTGTTCCTCAACCTGATCAAGAACGCCGGCGAAGCCATCGACAAAAAGGGAACGGTGCAGATCATCACCAAGGTCGCCTCCGAGTATCATCTGAACCAGCCGGGAGAACGTCCGGCCCCGCTCATCGTGGTGGAGATAAGGGACAGCGGTCGGGGGATGCGGGAGGCCGAACTCGATAAGATCTTCACACCCTTCTACACCACCAAGAGCAGGGGGAGCGGGCTGGGCCTCGCTACCTGCCAGAAAATCGTCAGCGAGCACCGGGGATTTCTCAAGGTGGAAAGTACCCCTGGCAAGGGGACGGCTTTCTCCGTCTGCCTCCCCTTCCTTCGCTGAAGCAACTGACACGAATTATACGTTCAAACGGTTACCTAGGAAAGGCGCACAGAAATCATGTCCATTCGACGCATTCTCGTAGCGGACGACGAGGAGAGCATCCGCTGGGTCCTCTCCAAGGCACTGACAAAGAAGGGATTTACGGTCGATCTGGCTACAAGCGGAACCGAGGCCCTGACCATGTCCCGGCAACAGTCTTATGATCTGGCGGTGCTGGATATCAAGATGCCGGGGATTTCCGGGCTGGAGCTCCTCAGCCGTTTTCAGGAGGAACATCCCCATCTGCTGGTCGTCATCATGACTGCCGAGTCCTCGATGAAGAACGCCGTGGAAGCAATGAAGCGGGGAGCGTACGACTATATCACCAAGCCTTTCGACCTGGATGCTCTCGACGCCATTATTCTCAAGGCCCGGCAGGCGGCCGAGATTACCGAGGAGGTGCAGCGGCTCAAGGAGGAAGTCAAGGAGCATTACCATATCGATCGCCATATCATCGGCTCCAGCCAGCCGATGCAGGAAGTGTACAAGCTTCTGGGAAAAGTCGCCCCCTCCGATGTCACCGTACTCATTACAGGCGAATCGGGCACCGGCAAGGAGCTGGTCGGTCGCGCCATTCACTTCAACAGCCCCCGCCTGGGCAAACCCTTTCTGGCCCTGAACTGCGCCGCGATCCCCCGGGAACTGCTGGAGAGCGAACTCTTCGGTTTTGAGAAGGGGGCCTTTACCGGCGCAACCGAACGCAAGATCGGCAAATTCGAACAGGCCGCAGGAGGCACCCTTTTCCTCGATGAAATCGGCGACATGCCTCTGGAACTTCAGGCGAAGCTGCTGCGCGTGCTTCAGGAGAAGGAGATCACTCGAACCGGGGGCGCCGGCACCATACCGGTCGATGTGCGCATCGTCGCCGCCACCAATCAGGATCTCAAGGAAAAAGTCCGCAACAAGGAGTTCCGCGAGGACCTCTATTACCGCCTCAATGTCGTACCCATTTCCCTGCCCGCTCTACGGGAGCGGCGCGAGGACATTCCCCAACTTGTTGAATTCTTCATCCGAAGGGCCCATCAGGATTTGAAGGTGGCCGCCCGGGGCTGCACCGAGGAGGCGATGAACCTGCTGAAGCGTTTCGAGTGGCCGGGGAATGTACGTGAGCTTGAGAACACCATCCAGAGAGCCGCCCTTCTCTCTCCCGATCAGCTTCTTACCCCAGCCGACTTTCCCAGCTTGACGGCCGAAGGAATACGGGAAAATGAAGGGTCGCTGGAAGCCATCATCGCCGGCAAGCTGCAGAGCTCCTTGGCCCAGATGGACGTCCAGGAACTCGACAATCTCTACGACATGGTCCTGCATCAGATGGAGCGTCCCCTGATTAACATCGTGCTGGATAAAACCCGCGGCAACCAGGTGCGGGCCGCCGAGATTCTCGGCATCAATCGCAATACCCTGCGCAAGAAGATACAGATCCTGGGGATCGATCTCAAAAAGAACTGATGCGACTTCTCCGGCAGACCTGGAAAATTGACAAGGCCCGGGACGATCGTCCCGGGCCTTGCTTTTGAGGTCATTTCCATCGAGAGGATAAAAATGTCAATACCCGTCCTCCCGCCGTGACTGGTTCTCGAAGCGGGTGAACTGCCCCTGGAAGGTCAGGTGGACCGTGCCGATAGGACCGTTGCGCTGCTTGCCGATGACGATCTCGGCATCCTTCTCGTGCCCCTTGTCGCAGGAGTTGTCGCGCTTCTTGCAGGCTTCGCAGTACACCGATTCGCGATAGACGAACATGATCACGTCGGCGTCCTGTTCGATCGCTCCTGACTCGCGCAGGTCGGCCATGATGGGTCGCTTGTCGGTGCGGTTCTCAAGAGAGCGGTTGAGCTGGGAGAGGGCGACGACGGGAACGTTGAGTTCCTTGGCCAGGGCCTTGAGGGAGCGGGAAATCTCGGAAATCTCCTGCTGCCGGCTCTCGGAGTTTCTCCCCTGCATCAGCTGCAGGTAGTCGACCATGATCAGCCCCAGGTTCTTGTCGGCCTTGAGACGGCGGGCCTTGGCCCGCAATTCCAGCACCGATATGGCGGGGGTATCGTCGATATAGATCGGCGCTTCGGAGAGCAGACCGGCGCCGTTGGTAAGTTTGGGCCAGTCGGACTCGCCGAGATGGCCGGTCCGCAGGCGGCTGGCATCGACCCTGGAAATCGAGCAGAGCATACGCTGTACCAGCTGCTCCTTGCTCATCTCCAGAGAGAAGATGATGGTGGGAACGGGGGTTTCGGCATGAACCGCGGCATTTTCCACCATGTTGACGCAGAAGGCGGTCTTTCCCATGGAGGGGCGTCCCGCCACGATGAGCAGGTCGCCGCCCTGCAGGCCGGCGGTCATCTGGTCGAGCTCAGTGAAGCCGGTGGGAACGCCGGTGACCAGCTCCTTCCGGTCAAAGAGCTTCTCTATGGTCTTGAAGGTGTCCTTCATGATCTCACGGGTGGAGTAATAAGAAGGACGGCTCTTCATGCCGGTGATTTCGAAGATCGATTTTTCAGCCCAGTCGAGGGTGTCCTCGACGTCGTCTCCGGAATAGCCCTTGGTGGCGATTTCAGTGGCAACGGAGATGAGGTGACGGCTGATCGACTTCTCCTTCACCATGCGGCAGTAGTATATGATATTAGCGGCGGTGGGGACGTAATCGACGAGGGTGGCCAGATAGCTGCTCCCTCCGACGGCGTCGATTTCCCCCTGTTTCTGCAGGGCGGATGTCAGGGTCACCAGGTCGGCCGGCTCCCCTTTTTCGGAAAGATCGATAAGGGTGGAGAAGATCTTGCGGTGACTGTCGCGATAGAAGTCCTCGGGACGCAGGATCTCAAGCGCCTTGTTAAGGGCCCCGTTCTCCAGCAGAATGCCGCCGAGTACGGACATCTCTCCCTCCAGACTCTGGGGCGGAAGACGATGAGAGGAAACGTTGGACATAAACACCCTGGCTGAGGCTAAGCTCACAGTCGAAGGCCAGAATAAAAGGCTAAAAGGAACCGGCAATCGCCGGCTCCTCCTTTAACCTTTATCCATAACCTGAACGTGTTGGCCCTGCCTGATTATTCCGCGGCGACGACCGAAACCTTGATGTTGGCGACGACGCCGGCATCGAGCTTGACCGGCACTTCGTATTCGCCTAGTGACTTGATCGGCTCCTCAAGCTGGATTTTTTTGCGATCCACCTCGACTCCGGCATCGGCGAGTTTGGCGCCGATCTCCATGGTGGTCACTGAACCGAAGAGTTTGCCGTCCTCACCGGCCCGGAGGGCCAGTAGGCAAGTCACGGATTCGACCTTCTTCTTCTGCAGTTCAGCGGCCTGGGTCACCTTCTGCATCTTGCGCTCCATCTGGCGCTTCTGATGCTCCAGTTCCTTGACATTGCGGGTATTGGCGACAACGGCCAAGCCCCGCGGGACAAGATAATTGCGCCCGTATCCGGGCTTGACCTTGACCTGGTCCCCGATGGTGCCGAGACCTTCCACGTTTTCCGTCAGAATGATTTCCATCGATCTCCTCCAAAAAAGATCTACGATTGTTTTTTCTTGATCTTAGGATTCCTAAAGTCTGCCCAAAGGTCGAAAACGCCGACGGCGACAACCATTAAAGGCAGAGGATTGAGCACGGTCAGCAGCAGATATCCCAACCCCCGGAAAAAAGGTGGGATCCCTCTTTTCTGAAAATAATGGGTGACGACAGCCAGCCCCTGCATGAAATATAACGGCAGCAACAGGGTCAGCACGTTCAAGGAAACTTGCTCCGCCAGTCCCTGCGCGTACATCATTCCGAAACCGCCAAGGATCAAGGGCCAGACCAACAGCTCCGGTGCTTTCCAGGACCGAAAATGCCCCCCGGGCATCTCGTAGCGGCCCCGGGAGAGAGCCGAAAGCATCAGAACGTTGATCAACAGAACGCCCGCCGTGGCAACGGTCATCAGAGCAGGCCATGCACGGAGCAGAAAAACGGCCATCTGCCGAATCGTTGCCTGAAGTTCCTCGAGCTGATCCTCCGGCAGATTCGCCTGCTGATAAATAGCGAGAGCCGATTCCACCTCGCTGTCCAAATACTGTCCGACCAGTTCGGTGACAGGCAGACCACGGGCACTGCTGTATGCCGTCAAAGTGATCCCACCGACCGCAAGCAGAACCACCAGAGTGCCGGCAACCGCCCGGTCCCAGGGCCAATTCCGCCTCAGAAGAAAAGGAAGAACCATGGAAGCGAGGCCGAACTGCAGCAGATAGGCGAGCACACCCGCCTGATCACCGGCAGCCAGCAGAACGGCCGCTGCCAGTATGACCACCCCGCATCCCGTCAGCGGGCCGCGTCGCATATGAATATAAGCGGCGGGCAGAGGAACCGTCAGATTTATCAGTGCGCCAGCCGGTCCCAGGGCGCCTGCTGCCCACAGAAGCAAGACAGTTGCCAAGGCGCCTGCGGCCAGAGAGAGCGCACCCTGGCCGCTCGCTATCCTCTTGGGTCGCTGCAGCAAAGCTTCCAATTAATCGAAGGAATGACCGGAAGTAAACGGCAACAGGGCGATATTACGAGCCCGCTTGATCGCCTCGGTAACCTGGCGCTGATGGCTTGCGCAGTTTCCGGAGATGCGGCGGGGAACGATTTTACCCCTCTCGGAAATGAAGTAGCGAAGGTTGCGCACTTCCTTATAATCGATCTTCATCGTCTTGTCTCCGCAGAAGCGGCAGCCTTTGCGCCGGGTAAAGCGACGGCGGGGGGCAGCGGGCCGGGCGGGTTTTCTTTCAAAAGCCATATTATTAATCCTCCCTTGAACTAGTCGGTTAAGCGGTCTCTTCGGTGGACTCTTCAGCCTCGGCGCCCTCATCCGAAGCGGCTTCGCTCTCTGCGGCCGCCGGGGCGACATCAAGACCCTTTTCCAGATAGATTGTCTGGAACTTGATGATCGACTCGTCGATACGCATGCGGCGTTCGAATTCGGCAACGACCTCGGGGCCGGCCTGATAGGCAACCAGCACATAGGTTCCGCGGCCCTGCTTCTTCACCTGATAAGCCAGTTTCCGGGTCCCCCATTCGTCGACCTTGAGAATTTCGGCGTCCTGATCGGTCAGGATTCCTTTAAACTTATCGACTGCCGCGGCATACTGATCACCGACGACATCCGGGTGGACAATGAAAATCGTTTCGTAGGTACGCATCTATTGAACCTCCTCACGGGTTTGTAGCCCCGGTCCGACCGGAGCAAGGAGCGGGCGTTCAATACGCCCGGTAAAAAGAACTATGTTTATTATCACACTTCTGACGGAGTTTCAATGTTTTTCACTTCTTTTCCCCCGTCAGACATTGAAACGAAAATGCATGATGTCGCCGTCGCGGACCACGTACTCCTTCCCCTCAAGACGCATCAGGCCTTTTTCCTTCGCGCCCGCCTCACCCTTGGCGGCGACGAAGTCCTGATAAGCGATCACTTCGGCCCGGATGAATCCCTTTTCAAAATCGGTGTGGATGACGCCTGCGGCTCCCGGCGCCTTCGTTCCGACGGGAATGGTCCAGGCGCGAACCTCTTTGACCCCGGCCGTAAAATAAGTGATGAGGCCGAGCAGGTGATACCCGGCGTGGATCATCTGGTCTAGACCCGCCTCGGGAAGGCCGAGTTCCTTCAGGAATTCTCCCTTCTCCTCTGCGGGAAGCTCGGCAATTTCCGCTTCGATCTTGCCGCAGATGCTGACCAGTTCGGCCCCCTCGTTCTTGGCGACCTGGCGCAGCCGGGCGACAAAAGGGTGATGACCTTCAAGATCGTCCTCTGAGACATTCGCAACATAGAGAACCGGCTTGGCGGTGATAAGGTGCAGATCACGCAGAATGGCCTTTTCTTCCGTAGTCAGATCGGCATTCCTTGCAGGGCGCCCTTCGTTGAGACAGGAGCGCACCTTGGTGAGCACCTCAAGTTCGGCCTTCATCTGCTTGTCGCCGCTTTTGGCCTGCTTTTCCGTACGCACGATGCGCTTTTCCACGGTCTCCAGGTCGGCGAGATTCAACTCGGTCTGGATCACCTCCACGTCGCGCACCGGATCGACCGAGCCGTCCACATGAACAACGTTTTCATCCTCGAAGCAGCGAACGATGTTGGCGATGGCATCGACCTGCCGGATATGACCGAGAAACTGGTTTCCAAGTCCCTCGCCCTTGCTCGCCCCCTTGACCAGGCCGGCGATGTCGACGAATTCCATCGTGGTGGGAAGAACTTTCTGCGGCTTGACAATGGCGGCGAGCTCATCGAGGCGAGGATCGGGGACCGCCACCACCCCGATGTTGGGCTCAATGGTGCAGAAGGGGTAATTTGCAGACTCCGCTCCGGCAGAAGTGATGGCGTTGAAGATGGTCGACTTGCCGACGTTGGGCAGTCCGACGATACCGCATTTGAATCCCATGGAAAATCCGTTATCCGTGATTGGTGATTGGTTGAGCCCCTGATCCCTGGTCCCGTGACTCGGGACACTGAACCATCCTTTACAAAGAACGATAGCCGGGGGCATACCCCGGCTATCGAATACGCCAATGATACTCTCTGATCAGACCAGCAGCGGAGCAATAACCAGGGAAACCACGCTCATCAGCTTGATGAGAATGTTCATGGCCGGACCGGAAGTGTCCTTGAAGGGGTCGCCGACGGTGTCGCCGACGACGGCGGCTTTGTGTGCCTCGCCACCTTTCTTCTCGCCGGGCAGTTTGCCGCTTTCGATGTACTTCTTGGCGTTGTCCCAGGCGCCGCCGCCGTTGGACATCATCAGGGCCAGCAGAACCCCTGCCAGAGTCGCCCCGGCCAGCATGCCCCCAAGGGCTTCCTTGCCGAGAACGAAACCGACCAGTACCGGCGCGACGACTGCGACCATGCCGGGAAGGATCATCTCCTTCAGAGCGGCTTTGGCCGAAATATCGACGCACTTCTCGGGTTCGGGCTTCACTCCGGGCTTGCCTTCGAGCAGTCCTGGGATTTCCCGGAACTGGCGGCGGATCTCATCGACCATCTTGCCGGCGGCACGCCCGACGCTGGTCATGGTCAGGGCGCCGATGAAGAAGGGCAGCGCCCCGCCGACGAGTAGTCCGATGACCACCATGGGGTTGATCAGGTTGATCGTCTCAAGGCCGACGGTGGTCGCATAGGCCGAGAAGAGAGCCAGCGCTGTCAGCGCCGCGGAGCCGATGGCGAAGCCCTTGCCGATAGCCGCGGTGGTGTTGCCGATGGCGTCGAGGCCGTCGGTGATCTTGCGAACGTCGGCGCCGAGGCCGGCCATTTCGGAAATCCCGCCGGCGTTGTCGGCGATAGGGCCGTAGGCGTCGACCGTCATGGTGACGCCGACGGTGGCGAGCATGCCGACGGCGGCGATCCCGATGCCGTAGAGACCGGCTGTGTAGTTGGCGACGAAGATGGCGCCGCAGATGATCAGGATGGGCAGGGCGCAGGACTCAAGGCCGACAGCCAGACCGTGGATGATGTTGGTGGCAGGACCCGTTTTGCTGGCCTCTGCGATGCGGAACACCGGGGCATGGGCCGTGTAGTATTCGGTCACCTGACCGATGGCGATCCCGGCCAACGTTCCTGCAAGAATCGCCCAGAAGACGCCGTTGGAGATGTCAAGTCCCCGGATCACGAAGAAGGCGGCGACGAGGAATCCGCCGGCGGCGACGAAGGTGGTGGCATGCAGCGCCTTGGCCGGATTCATCGACTTGAGAACCTTCATCGAGGCGATGCCGATGAGGGAGAAAATCAGACCGACCATGGCCAGAACCAGAGGCAGGAGCATGGCGCTGGCCTGAACATTAGCGCCGCCGCCGAGTTGGGTCAACAGTTCAGGTCCTGCCGCGGCCGCGATGGCGATGGTGGCAATGATCGATCCCACATACGATTCAAAAATATCCGCTCCCATTCCGGCGGTGTCACCGACGCAGTCACCGACGTTGTCGGCGATGACGCCCGGATTGCGGGGGTCGTCCTCGGGGATGCCGGCTTCAACCTTGCCGACCAGGTCGGCGCCGACGTCGGCCGCCTTGGTATAAATGCCCCCGCCGACGCGGGCAAAGAGGGCAATGGAGGAGGCACCCATGGCGAACCCGGTGATGTATTGAGCCGTAATGGGACTGCCGCCGAAGAAGATATAGACGATGCCGACCCCTACCAAACCGAGCGAAGCGACGGCCAGACCCATGACCGCGCCACCGTTGAAGGAGACCTCGAGTGCCTTTGCCTGACCGGAAGCACGGGCCGCCTCGGCGGTGCGCACGTTGGCGCGGGTGGCGGCCTTCATCCCGATGAAACCGCAGGTCATGGAGCAGACCGCCCCGCCAAGAAATGCCAGGGCCGTCTGAATGTTCATGCCGAAGGTGATAAGCACGAATACCACGACGATGAAGACGGCAAGGACGCGGTATTCACGGCCGAGAAAAGCCATGGCGCCGGCGTGGATATCCTCGGAAATCTCCCTCATCTTCTCATTGCCAACAGGTTGGGCCTTGACCAGAGTGTACATCACGATGGCGATGACAAACCCGATCACACCCAGAATCGGAGCATACATCTGCAGTTCCATTTGACTTCTACCCTCTCTTTTTACGTTGAAATATCGCGGTTATTGAACTCGTTCATGGCAATCGGCACCCCCTGAAGGAGGATGGTCTCCACCGCCTTTGCCGAGTTGTCCACCACATTATCCAGCTTGCCGCGCTCTTCCGCGGAGAAAACCTTCAGTACATGTCCAGCCACGTCGCCGCCGGCTTCAGGGCGTCCGACGCCGACCTTGACCCGGATGAAATCGCCGCTGCCGAGAACCTCGCGGATGCTGCGGATGCCGTTATGGCCGCCGTGCCCGCCTCCGGTTCTGATCTTCAGGACTCCGAAGGGCAAATCGATATCATCATGAATCACAATCAAATCGCCGAGATCGACAGCAAGAGATTTGCAAGCCGAACCGACGCTGACGCCGCTCAGGTTCATATAGGTCTGGGGAAGCAGAATGGTAGTCTCGCGGCCTGCAACCCGGCCGACACCATAAATGCCCTGATGCCCCTTTTTCTTTAAGGCAATTCCGTTCCCTTGGGCCAGCCGCTCGGCTACCATGAAGCCGATATTGTGCCGGGTTCCGGCATATTTGGAGCCCGGATTGCCCAGCCCTGTTATAAGCTTCATGCCGATGCCGGTTCCGCTCAGGCCTCTTCGGCCTCTTCTTCAGCAGCCCCTTCTTCACCTTCGGCTTTGTGGCCGGTGACGGTGATTACGGTGAAGTTGACTTCATGGGGCACTTCAACCCCGGCCGGAAGGACAAGGTCTTCCACGTGCAGAACATCGCCTATGCTCAGGGACGTCACATCCACCTCGATGGCGCCGGGGATGGACGAGGGCAGGCAGGCCACTTCGAGTTCGTGGCGGATGACCTGAAGGCTGCCGCCAACCTTCTCCCCTTCCGATTTCCCCACCGGGTGAACCGGCACCATGACATGGACCTTTTTCTTCAGGTCGATGACCTGGAAATCCACGTGCTGCACGTCGCGGCGGATGGCATCGACTTGCATGTCTTTCAGGATGACGACCTTGCCGCTGAAAGCCCCCTCCCCTTTCAGGGTGATCAGGGTGTTCCAGCCGGATTCGGTGGCAATAGCCTTTTTCAGAGCCTTGGGTTCCACCGTAATGGCGCAAGGCTCCAGCCCCCTGCCGTAAACGACGGCCGGGACGAGATTCTGGCGGCGAAGCGTCCGTGCGCCGCCTTTGCCGATACCGTCACGCAACGTAACATTCAATTCTGTCTCTGCCATGTATCATTCCTCCGAATGTTGTTTAATATCTTTATCAGGGACCATCTATAGTTGCACTCGCAAAAACTCAGAGGATGGCTAAGCGCCATCATCTACACAAAAAGGGAACTCACCGATTCGTCGCCATGAATGCGCCGGATGGCTTCCGCCAGCAGTTCCGCCACCGAAAGACAACGAAGCTTCGCACACTCTTTTACCTTATCCTCGACGGGAATGGAATTGGTGACCACCACTTCCTTGAGGGGACTGTCTGTGATCCGTGCGAGGGCAGGACCGGAAAGGACCGGGTGCGTGGCATAGGCGCAGACCTCCTTGGCCCCATGCGCGATCAGGGCCTGCGCTGCATTGCAGAGCGTGCCGGCCGTATCGATCATGTCATCGACAATGATACAGCTTTCGCCTTCGACCTCGCCGATGATGTGCATGACTTCAGACACATTCGGTCCGCTGCGCCGTTTGTCGATGATGGCCAGCCCCGCATCCATCCGCTTGGCGAAGGCGCGGGCGCGCTCGGTGCCGCCCGCATCGGGGGAAACAACCACCACCCGACCGGGGAAGCGGGTCTTGATGTCGTCGAGAATCACCGGAGCGGCATAAAGATGATCCACAGGGATATCGAAGAAGCCCTGAATCTGGCCGGCATGCAGGTCGATAGTCAATACCCTGTCCATCCCGGCGGTGGCAATCAGGTCCGCAACAAGTTTGCTGGTGATCGGGGTTCGGGGCGCCACCTTACGGTCCTGCCTAGCGTAGCCGAAATAGGGGATAACCGCGGTAATGCTCGCAGCGGACGCTCTCTTGAGCGCATCGGTCATCACCAGCAGCTCCATGAGATTATGATTGGCCGGAGCGCAGGTGGACTGAATGACGTAGACGTCCCGTCCGCGTACGTTTTCGCCGATCTCCACCATGATTTCGCCATCAGAGAAGGTCCGGACATTGGCGCTGCACAGAGGCACGGCCAGATTCCCGCATATCTCCCTGGCCAGGGCGAGATTGGAATTACCGGCAAAAATCTTGAGCTTATCCACTGCGACTCCTTGCTGCTCGGCTTGGAAAAACTGTAGGTCATGGGAACCCATGACCTACCTGGAAAAGAGGATTTCTTAGGTCTTATTTAAGATCGCCTGCCGGCGGTGCCTGTCAAAAACCGCAGACCGATAAATTTTGATGGCTGGGGCGCCAGGATTCGAACCTGGGAATGCCGGAATCAAAATCCGGTGCCTTACCGCTTGGCGACGCCCCAACAAATGCAGATCCAAGGCTCAAGCCCCATCTCGCGGGCCGGACTCACACAGGCTGGACGACAAAAATCTTCCAGCCGGACTCTCCGGAAAACGCTTCCGCGGCCCGGCGGGCCGTCCCTTCCTCGGCAAATACTCCGAACACCGTCGGCCCGCTGCCTGACATGAGCGCACCGGCCGCTCCGTTATTCAACAGCCGGGTTTTTATCTCTTCGACCACGGGATACCTGGAGACGGTAACCTTCTCCAGATCGTTGCGGAGCAGCGAGGAGAGGTCCCCCGCGGTTCCGGAAAACCTCGGCAGTCTAGCCGCTCCCCCACCTGATGTCAACCCTAAATTTTGGTAGACCCAGGCCGTGGAAACGGCTATCCCAGGGTTGACAAGAACGTACCAGACGGATGGCAATCCTTCAACTTTTTCCAGGACATCTCCAATCCCTGTGGCCCAGGCGGCGCCCTCAAAAAGGAAGAACGGCACATCCGCTCCAAGCCGGCTGCCCTCAGCCATCAGCGTCTTTCGAGAAATACCGAGTCCGAGCATTTCATTCAGGGCCTCAAGGACCGTCGCTGCATCGGAAGAACCGCCTCCCAGACCGGCCGCGACAGGAATCCTCTTGTCGATGGAGATTTCCACTCCGCACTCTTCGCCGGACAGATCGAGGAGCCGCCGAGCAGCCAGGGCGGCTATGTTTTCGCCTCCCGGAGGCAGCACCACGCCTTCGCAGGAGACTCGCACCCCCGGCGTTTCGACCAGCGCAAGCTCAATGCGATCATACAGGGAGACACGCTGCATAATCATGCCAAGCTCGTGATAGCCGTCGAGGCGCTTGCCCATAACCTGTAGATACAGATTGATTTTGGCCGGGGCCAGATACTGACGGATCATGTCGATATCCTCAGAGAACCAACTGAGATGCTTTCGCAACAAAGCAAAAAAGCAGATGGCTAAGCAAAAAGCGCCAAATGCAAGGCGCGCAATTGTCGAGCAATGAGTTGTACTTACGTACGTCGAAGCAGCGAGAGCAATTGCAGCTCGCCTCTTGAGCCAGCGGCAATCATCGAAGAAGATCACGGGAATGTCAAGCGGCGGAATGCGGGTTTGCGGGATAAGCCCGCCAAGGAGAATAAAGATTTGAAAAATACCTTGATACCTGCAGAAAAGAAAAACCCGGGAACTACCCGTCTAAATGGAATAGTCTAATGCGTGGCGGAACTGACGATACCACACACGGGGGATGCCATCCTGGCGGAGCATGACACCCCTGCAGATTTCGCACATCGCCTCCCCCGCTCTCTCCGGATGCTTTGCTCATCGCTACTGGAAGAATCGGGAAGCCAGGAAAGCCAATGCCGGCCAGGCGATCAGAACAGCTGTGATCAGCGCGAAAATTCCGCTCACCAGAAGGACGAAAACGGTCCATCCGGTCTTCACTTTGTCGCCAAACCCGTTTTCCGCTGAGAAGTTGAGAGATCCCATATGTCACCTCCTCTGAATGTTGCCCGCCTTCACTGACATTATATCATTGTTATTAATTTTTACTAACTGCAAAAGGACAAATTTCCCTCCTCCGGGGATAACCATCGATCACTACTCCCAACGGTCATCCTTTTTGTTCAGCTGGATTACTTCGAAGCTGCCCCGGTCGCCGATCAGGGTGGTGAGGAGGGCGCTGACAACGCTGATGATGACGGACCCGAGAACAGCCGTCCAGAAGCCGCGCACAAAGAATCCTCCGATCACGCCGGAAGCCATTATCAGAATCAGAGCGTTAATGCAAAGTGAAGAGGCCGAGGTCATTCCATGGATTGAGATCGGCGGCATACCCGTCTAAAATTAAATCAGGGTATGATGCCTTCGCAAAAACGCAGAGGAGGGCCATGTCAGAACGGCTGCGCATCGTAAAAAACTGGCTCCCGCGCTATACCGGAATGCCTCTGGGAAAATTTGGGGATTATGTCCTGCTGACAAATTTTTATTACTACGTGCGAGATTTCGCAGACAGGTTCCATTGCGACATCTACGGCGAGGACAGGCCGATGCAGGCCGCAACCAACAACAACGGACTGACTATCATCAATTTCGGCATCGGATCGGCCAATGCCGCCACCATCATGGACCTGCTCAGCGCCCGAAAGCCCTCGGGCGTGCTTTTTCTGGGCAAGTGCGGCGGCTTGAAGAAATCCGCGGAGATCGGGAAATTTATTCTTCCGATTGCCGCCATTCGCGGGGAGGGGACAAGCAATGATTATTTCCCTCCCGAAGTCCCTGCGCTCCCCTCCTTCAAGCTGCATAAATTCGTCTCGGAGAAGATTGTCGAACACGGCCACGAATACCGCACCGGCGTGGTCTATACGACCAACCGGCGACTGTGGGAGCACGATCTGCAATTCGTCGACCGCCTGAAAAGAGTGACCTGCATCGCTATCGACATGGAGACGGCGACCATCTTCATTGTCGGCCATCACAATGAAATCGCCCGCGGCGCACTGCTCCTGGTCTCCGATATCCCCATGACCCCTGAGGGAATCAAGACAGAAGTTTCCGACCTGCTGGTGACGGAAAAGTGGTCCAGAATACATCTTCAGATCGGCATCGAAGCCATGACCGAGATCGGCGAGAAGGGAGAAAAGATCAAACACTTCCGGTACTGAATTTTGATGACATCGCCATCCTCTAAGGCATCGGAACTTTTCCCGGCACAGAGGAGGAGCCCTGCGGAAAAGGAGATGGGGAGGCGGGTCGAACGGAGGATAATTTCAGAACCCCTGGGCCTTTTTCCGGGTGACCTGAAGCACCGGAATGCTTTTCAGCGCATCGCCCTGTTCGCTGGGTGATTTCTTCAGGGACACTTTTTCCGGAAGATATCCGACGACCTCCAGAAATTTCACGGCTTCGCTCAAGGCCCTTTTATAGTCTTCATTGTTCCGGATGGGTTTTGCCGGTGAATAGATCAGGTTCAGACCGCTTTCCGAAAGGGCAAAAACCACATGCACCTGCCGGGATTTTCCTTTTTTCAAGCCGACGATCCAGGCTAAACAGTGCTGGCCGTGATATCCCTCCAGACTGAGTTGAGCCGTGTTCATCGACTGGTGGACCTCCAGAATATCTTCGGGAGATTCATATTCAACACTGCCCAGATCCCAATCCACATGAAAAAAGGCGTCCTTGGGCGGTGGACGACGGACAATGCGGGGCGGAGGGTCGGAAGCCGCACCGTGCCTGGAAGGATGTTGACCTCCGGCGTCGTCCTTTTCGGCAGTTTTCCGGAGCGCTTCTTCCAACTCCAGAATCCGTTTTTCGAATGATGTCCGCTCCGTTTCCAGTCGCTGTCTTTCGGCTCGTTCGGTTTCCAGTTGGTTCCGGGTCTGGCCGGCGGCAATTTCCATCTCTGCGAGCCGCTTCTCTATTTCCAGGCGATGACCCCTTTTGGAGGTCTCCGGAGGTCCTGCGTCGCCTGCCCACCCTGTTTCCAGTTCCTCGATCCGCCGCTGAGCTGCCGCTTTTTCCCGCACCAGCAGTTCACGCTCGAACCGCTCGGCCTCGGCTGTTTCCCGCGCTTCGCTGACTTCCTGTTCGAGTCGGGCAATCCGCTCTTCGGCCTGCGTCAGGGCCACCACTGGCGGGCTCTGAGTTTCCTCCTTCGATGCCGCTTCCGAAAGGGCGTTTCCCAATTCCAGAATCTGTTTTTCGAGAGCCTTCTTTGTCCCGGCCCACTCCTTCCCACGCCCCTTTTCCACTTCGAGTTCTTTCCGGACCTCGCGGAGCGCCTGCTCAAGATCGGTAATTCGCTTCTCGCCGGCCTCCTTTTCCCGAGTAATCCTTTCCTGTCCGGTCCGCTCGACCTCGACTTCTTTCAGGTCTTTGTCCACCTCAGCTTCAAGTTCGGCAATCCGCCTCTGCGCTTCGGCCCTGTCGGTTTCCGCCTGCTCCTTAAGACGACTGACAGTTCTGGCCAGTTCCGCTGCTCGTTTTTCCAACGCCGTATTTTCCTCTCGCAGCCGTTCGCTTTCGGCACGATCGGCATGAGCCACTTCGGAGCCATTCGAGTGCAGAAGGAATTTCTGAACCAACTCTCCGACCGCGGCAGCCTTATCTGCGGCGATTTTCTCCTGGGCCAGCTTCCGAGCGGCGGCATTTGCGGTGTTTTTTCGGGTCTCCACGGCACTTTTCATCTTCGCCTGTCTTCCAGGATCGGATTGTTCCGTCGCATCATCCGGCTCCTCTGCGGCCTCTGCAACCAGCCGATTCAGCTCTGACAGCTCGGTTTCTTTTTCATTTCGGGTTCTTTCCAGATTTTCAGGAGAAAGCAAAACAGGAATGCTTCGCAGAACCACTTCACGCATGGCTTTGCCGTATTTCAAATTCACGGCTTCCATGCTGAACCCCATCGCCTCAACGAAGGCCAGGGCTTTTCCCGGATCTGAGGATCTCGACTGTTCACCGGACGGTTCGACAACATAGATCAGATTTCTTTTGATCTCCCTGACATGAAGCGCCGCAAAGACATGATGCCGTTGATCCCGTTCGAGGATGCAGACGAAAGCCTCGCAGGAGGGCAGGGATTCCTCGACTGCTATGGAAACGGGGGAGGAGGAGCGATAAACCGCAGCCACTTCCGATTCTTCAGCCTGAATGCAAAACGATTCGGAGTCGAAAATCAGCATGGTCGTTCCCAATGGATTTTAAAGACCCGGATGCGAAAATAAAAAGCCGGGCTGCCGAAATATTCATGATATTTCGGCAACCCGGCTGTCTCTGGGAGACCCATGGGCTTTCCGTCCCATCCTCGCGGATGGTTTAGTATTATCGTCTATCGATAAAATTTGGGTTCTGGTACAGGGCTTTTCAGCGTATCTACAACCTAATCCGCCACTGCGGCGGTGTCAACGGTTTTGTCGTGCGTTCGGACATGATCGACAGGGCCGTCAGCGGTCGGGACGGATCTCGTCCAGCACCTTAACCTTGGCATCGATCATCTGGCGATGGGAGAGACGCAGCAGCGTGGCCAGCTGTCGCACCAGGTAGTCTTCATACTTGTCCAGCACGCCATCGGCATAGATGATCCGCCAGAGGACATCCATCACCTCGAGTTTTTCATCCAGAGTGAAATTCTCATTGATCTGCTTGGCGAACTGGTAAAGGTCGAGACTGGCATCCCGCTCCTGCCGGGCATACTCCATCAGCTCGTCCATCGCTTTTTCCGAAAGGTCGAACTTGTGCTGCAGGAGGTCCTGGATGAGGGTACCCTCCATCGAATGAAACTCTCCATCGGTGTGGGCCATCTCCAGAAGCAGCACGCAGGTCGCCACCTGGATACGTTCATGCTCGGCCTCCGGTTCCGCCGAGGAGGCGGCAGCAAGCAGGGTCTTGATTCGGTTCAGCATGGTTTTATTCCTGTCCGTTTCGAGGGAAGGCCATTCCCTTTTTTCACTTGGAGTAGCGGATCACCCGAACCTTCTCCAGGGTGATCATCCCCCCCGAGAGCATCACGTCGAGCCGGGGGAGAAGGGCATCGATTTTTTCCTGACCCTCCACCACCTCGATCACCACCGGCAGGTCGGCGGAGAGGCGCAGCAGCTTGTCCGTATGGGTGATGCTGCGGGCGCCGAAACCCATTGCCCCCTTCAGCACCGTCGCGCCGGCAAAGCCTTCCCGGCGCAGAAGTTCCACCAGGACCTCATAAAGAGGTTTTTTTTCCCAACGGTCGCTCTCGCCGATGAAAATCCGCATAAGGGTCTGTTCGCCTTCGAGCTGCGGCATGTATCCTCCGTGTTGTAAAGGCGAGGCATGCCTCGCCGCTACATTTATATCTGCCGTCCCAGAATGATGCCCAGGGCGGCAAACGCGATGCAGACAACGACATTGAGCAGCACGTTTGCTCCGGCCTGAAGCAGACTGCCCTCCTCCAGCAGACGGATAGTTTCAAAGGAGAACGTGGAGAAGGTGGTGAAGCCCCCCATGAAACCGACGGTAATCCCCATGCGCATCTCGGGAGACAAAAGAGTGCTGCGCAGACTCGCTTCCATAACCAATCCAAGCAGGAATGATCCCACAACATTGACCGCCAGCGTGCCATAGGGAAGACTCCGCCCGAACAGGCCATAGGCCCAGCCGGAAACGAAATAACGCGACAGGCACCCGAGGGCGCCGAACACTCCAATATAAAGAATCTGCATTGAAAATTTCCCGGTCTCCAAGGAATCGGCCGGATCGAACCGCGGCTTCCGGTCATTATGGTGACCGCGGCAGCCGCTGTCAACCAATCACCAAACCCCGCTCAATGATTTTCTCTTGCACCAGCTCATATGCTTTGCTATATATATTTAGCACTCTCAACCACAGAGTGCTACTGAATTGATAAAATAACGTTTTCTGGAGTACTACAATGAGCACGCCTCACCTGCCGGTCGTCACTGACACCCTTGAGCTCTACATGGCTCAGATCAACCGTTTCACCCTGCTCAGCCGCGAAGAAGAGGTGGAGTTGGCCCTTCGGTATCGCCGCCAGGGGGACCTGGAAGCGGCCCATCGACTGATCTGCGCCAACCTGAGATTCGTGGTCAAGATCGCCCATGAATACAGGTCCTATGGCATGAAGGTGCTTGATCTCATCCAGGAGGGGAATATCGGTCTGATGATGGCGGTAAAAAAATTCGATCCCGAGAGGGGCATCCGCCTCATATCCTATGCCGTGTGGTGGATCCGGGCCTATATAAACAACTTCATCGTCAAAAGCTGGTCGCTGGTGAAAATCGGCACCACCCAGGCCCAGAAAAAGCTCTTTTTCAAACTCAACCAGACCCGCAATGCCATCAGGCGCCTCACCGGAGGGGAAGATACCGGAGAGATCGCCAGGGAGCTGGAGGTACGCGACGACGAAGTGGAAGAAATGGCGCGGCGCATGGCTGCCCGCGACTCCTCCCTCGATCTGGAATTGAACGAGGGGGAAAACTATACCCTGATGGATTCCCTGGCCGACGATCGGGAGAACCAGGAAGACCAGCTCCTGCTGAAGGAGGAGGATCGTATTCTCACCGGCCAGGTTGCCGCGGCCCTGCAGAAACTCAATGATCGGGAAAGACGGATCGTCCACGACCGCATCCTCCAGGACCATCCCCGCACCCTGCGGGAGCTGGCCGACGATTATGGAATCAGCCGGGAGAGGGTACGGCAGCTGGAAAAGAATGCTCTGGCCAAACTGAAGGGGGTACTTTACCCGATCGCCCCTGCCTGACGGGAACTGGACGGACTCTCCACTCACCAGGCTGCCGTCCTGCAGCGAAATGCCGTTGACAAATCGCGGTCTATCCCTTAGTTTCATCAAGCCAACCTTATAATTATCGTCAAGCAAGGAATCCTCAATGAAACTCCTGCTCTCCCTGGTCTGCCTGCTCCTTTTGAGTGTCGCCTGCGCCTCGACAAAGGACCCGTCCACCCCCACGGCCGCTTATTACCTCAAGGAAGGGGAAAAACTTTTTGAAAAAGAGCTCTACGAAGAGGCCATCACCATGTGGGAGAAGGCGCGCGACAGCTATTATTCACCTGAGCTCAACACCCTCGCTGAGATGAGGATCGCCGAGGCCCACTTCATGGGAAAGAACTATATTGAAGCGGCTGCCGCCTACGAGGATTTTCTGAAGCAGCATCCCGACCATGAACGGACTCCCCAGGTTCTCTACCGACTGGGACTTTCCTACTACGAACAGATTCTCTCGATTGACCGTGACCAGACCGCAACGCGCAATGCCCTTGCCACATTTCAGAACTTTCTGAAGCGCTTTCCCAATGACCCTGATGCCGAAGAAGCGAGAACCTACATCGCACGGTGCACAGACCGGCTTGCAGAGCATGAGCTTTATGTAGGACGTTTCTATCTTCGCGCCGGGCACTATGAAGCCGCCGTCAAGCGCCTGGAGGATGTTTTCGTTCACTACCCCGATTATGACGGTCGCGACCGGGCCTTTCTCTATCTCGGCCAGGCCTATCTCGCCGCCGGCCATCCCGATGCGGCCATGAAAGCGTTCAACTCCCTTTTCGAAGAGTTTCCCCGCAGCGAACACGCCCTTAAGGCACAGAAACTGCTGGAAAAGCAGAACTGACAGAGAAATTTCTTCAAAAAAACGCCCTTCCGCAACGGAAGGGCATTTTGCTTTTAGTATCCATGAGTGTTCCTGCGGGGGCGGCCTCCGTTTATCACAGATATGATAAAAGCGATCTTTTTGCTTGACTTGCCGTTTACGCCATTATATAAAAAGTTCAAATTCATATAACGGAATTTTAAAGCAAGGATCGGGCCTTTCTAAATCCATAACTTTCCTTGTTTTTTTCCGTCCGTATACCTGATATTCTCCAACATTTTTAAGCCTTCTGAATTCCTTCAGGGGATTTTTCACACTGTTCTAATTTGAGAGAGAGAGCGAGTAAATTGGAGCGCACCCTATGTGCGCTGCCAATCAACTACAGAGGAGGAGAGAGATGTCTACACTGGAAAGTCGCATTCGCCGCAAGTCCATGATGAGCAAGGTCGTTCAACCCGAGGAGCTCATCCCGCTTTTCAAAGACGGAATGAACCTCGGCTGGTCCGGGTTCACCCCCGTCGGCTACCCTAAGGTTATGCCGGTTGTCCTGGCCGATCACGTGGAGCAGAACAATCTGCAGGGCAAGCTTCGCTTCAACCTGTTCATCGGTGCCTCTGTCGGCGTCGAGACCGAAGACCGCTGGGCCACTCTCGACATGATCGACCGCCGCTGGCCTTACCAGACCGGAAAGAACATCCAGAAAGGGATCAACTCCGGCAGGATCCGCATGGGCGACAAACATCTCGGCCATTTCGCCCAGGACGTCGGTTACGGCTTCTACACCGAGAACGGCCGGATGGACATCTCCATCATCGAGTGCACCGACATCACCGAAGACGGCAGTCTGGTCCTCTCCGGATCCTGCGGCATCTGCCCCGAGCTCTGCCAGATCTCCGACAAGATCATCATCGAGCTCAACACCGAGATGCCCTCCCATGAGGGACTCCACGACATCATCGAGCCGATCAAACCGCCCAACAGGCTCCCTTACCTGATCACCCATGCCGGATCCCGCGCCGGCTCCCCCTATGTCCGGGTCGATCCCGACAAGATCGTCGGCATCGTCCAATCGAAGAAGCTCGACAACGGCCGCCCTCTCGGCCCCCCCGATGAGATTTCCGAGCAGATCGCCGACCACATCATCGATTTCTTCCAGAACGAGGTGAATCGCGGCCGTCTGCCCAAAAACCTGCTGCCGCTTCAGTCGGGCGTCGGCAACATCGCCAACGCCGTCGTCGGCGGACTGGTCAAGGGCCCCTTCCAGAACCTCACCGTCTACACCGAGGTCCTTCAGGACACCATGCTCGACTTCTTCGACAGCGGCAAGCTCGACTTCGCCTCGGCCTGCTCCCTGTCCTTCTCCAACGAGGGTTTCAAGCGACTCTACGCCAACTGGGACGAGTACACCAAGAAGATCGTCCTGCGCCAGCTGTCGATTTCGAACCATCCCGAACCGATCCGCCGCCTGGGCTGTATCGCCATGAATACTCCGGTCGAGTTCGACATCTACGCCCATGCCAACTCCACCCTGGTCGGCGGCACCCGGATGATCAACGGTCTCGGAGGCTCGGGAGACTTCCTGCGCAACGGCTATCTGAAGCTCATGCACACCCCCTCGACCCGGCCGAGCAAAACCGATCCCAACGGCATCACCTGCGTCGTGCCGAAGGCCCCCCACGTCGACCACACCGAGCATGACCTCGACGTGCTGGTCACCGAGCAGGGCCTGGCCGACTGCCGCGGCCTGGCGCCGAAGGATCGCGCCCAGCTCATCATCGACAAGTGCGTCCATCCCGACTACAAACCGATCATCCAGGAATACTTCGACATCGCCAAGAAGGAAACCCTGGCCAAAGGCGTCGGTCACGAGCCCCAGCTGTTCGACCGCTGCTTCAAGATGCAGCTCAACCTCGAGCGCAACGGCACCATGAAGATCGACAACTGGGATATCAAAGTCGAGTTCTGATCCAGTTGAAAATCTGTTTCTTTTCCTGCGCCCCTCCGAATTCGGAGGGGCGTTTTTTTCTTTCCATGACGTGAAAGGACCGAACCTGGAATTCATTTCTACCAAAGGCATTTCCTATTCCGTTGAATTTACATCCCTTCCCCCAGCAATTCTCCTCTGGCACAATCTTTGCTCTATTTTAAATAAATTCCCTTTTTAAATTGCGCAGTTTCATAAAATGGAATATCATCTTGACAGAAAATAAAACAGGGGTTTAAATTGGCTCTTTAATGAATAGGATGCAGAGGGCCGGTCGGAACCTCTATTTTCCTTTGACTTTTTCAAAAATTTTCGACTTAATATATTGTTTAGAATACTAAATTTAAAATCCTCTCCGATAATAGCAAAGCCGGGGCAACCCGGTGACGCAGAACCACGGGCTCGCACACATACGAGCAGCCGAGTCGCCGAAGAGAGGGCCATGAAGATTCCCTGTGTATCCAAGGGAATTCTTACGCCCATTTTTCCCGACGAGAAAAATGGGCGTTTTTGTGATGTAAAGATGATTTGTTTATATGTTGATGAACATACTTAAACATATGAAATTGCTTTTTGTGGAAGATCAGAAACTCCTGCGCAAGGCCGTGGGAGATCTTCTGTCTCCCCATTGCCGCAAAGTGCTCATCGCCACCAACGGGCGTGAGGCTCTGGATCTTTTCCTCAAGGAAAAACCTGACCTCGTGCTCACTGACATCATCATGCCGGAGATGGACGGCATCGCCTTGACTGAACAGCTACGTCGGCTCAGTCCCGAAACTCCGGTGGTCTTTTTCAGTGCCTTTTCCGATGTTCCCTATTTGCTTCGCGGCATCGAACTCGGTGTCGCGGGATTCGTTCCGAAGCCGTGCGAAGACGACAAGCTGATCTCCACCCTTGAGAAGGCGGCGCTGCCGGTTCTGCAGAGAAAACAGCTGCTCGGCCTCAACAGCGAACTGCGCCAATCCGTCGAGCAGATGCTCGGCAAAGGGCCGAAACTGAAAAAAATCGCCGGCCAAGTGGTGCGGATCGCCCGCAGCAACTATGCCGTTCTGGTCCAGGGCGAGACCGGTGCCGGCAAATCGAGGCTGGCGTCGATGATCCACGATCTCAGCCCCCGCGCCGACAAACCGTTCGTGACCGTCCAGTTGGGCGCCATTCCCGAATCGCTGGTAGCCGCCGACCTGTTCGGCCATGAAAAGGGAGCCTTCACAGGTGCCGAACGAAAGCGGGAGGGTCTGGTCACCGCCGCCAAGGGCGGGACCCTCTTCCTCGACGATATCGATGCCGCCCCACCCGCCGTGCAGGCGCTGCTCCTTCAACTGGTAGAGGAAAAAAGCTATCACCCCCTCGGCAGCAACCGCAAGGCGCACGCCGATATCCGCATAATCGCCGCCAGCAACAAGGACCTGGCGGCCGAGGCCGCGGCGGGCAACTTCCGTCAGGACCTTTATTACCGTCTCGCAACCTTCATGATCGAGATGCCCCCTCTTCGCGTCATTCCCGAAGACATTCCGGCTCTGGCCGGGAAGTTTCTGCGCGAAGCCTGTCATGAAATCGGCAGGCCTCCGCTGGAGATTTCCGCGGACGGCATGACCATGCTGCAGTCCCATTCATGGCCCGGGAATGTCCGTGAGCTGCGCAATGTCATCAAGCACGCCGCGATCATGGCGGACGACGTGATCTCCCCCGCCATCCTGCAGGGCATCCTCGGAGAGATCGACCCCGCGGCGAGAATTTCCGCCGCCCAAGGTCAATCATTCGAAGTTTCCCCGGACGATCTTCCCTTCAAAATGGCCGAAGTTGAAAAATGGGCACTGAAGCGCGCATTGGCCGCGGCGGGAGGGAAAAAGATGGTCGCCGCGCGTCTTCTTGACATGAATTACTACACTTTCCGCCGCCGGATGGCGCGGTATGGGATGGATGACGACTCGGATGATTGATTTATTTTGGATATCCAAAATGGATACTCGATACTCAATGCTTTTCGCCGGAACCCACTATATTACTGAAATACAGCATTAATTTTTTGGCACAAATCGTGGATATTTAATGAAACGATAAATCCGATGTCGACGTCATTACCAGTTCGTTCGACATTAACTGTGCTTCTTTTTTATCTTTGGCGTAATGCCGGTTGCCCAGGAGGGAACCCGCCCCGCGGCTTCCCCCGTAAGAAAAACCCGCAACATCACATTTTTAACCCCACCATACTCCGATAATGGCAAACTTGGAGAAATCCAGGGACGCAAAGCCACGGGCCCTCCTCCGACACGCAGGCGGAAAAGGCAGCCGGGCTACCGAAGAGAAGGGGAGTATGGACAAGCGCAATTGTGCGCCCGGCCCATGCTTCCCGCTGAGCATGGGCTTTTTACTGTTTTCTTGCGGCTTGATGCCGCTTTTTCAGGAGGGAACCCGCCCCGCGGCTTCCCCCGCAACAACAAAACCCGCGCCACAACATTTTAACCCACCCATACTCCGATAACGGCAAACCTGGAGAGATCCAGGGACGCAAAGCCACGGGCCCTCCCCCGCCGACACGCAGCAAAGGCGGAAAGGGCAGCCGGGCTACCGAAGAGACGGGGAGTATGGATTAGCGCACCCGTGCGCCCAGGCCCATGCTCCCCAAGCATGGGTTTTTTTCATTTTAGCTGCGCCACCGGACGGAAGACGGACATGAAATCAATAAACCCCAATTGCCTTCTTCGCGCCGGTTCTTCCTTGCAGGAAAGGACCTCTGCGAACAGTCGGCCGATCGATTCGCAAACCACTCAGGCTTTTCATCAGCTTCGGCTGCACGCCGAAGAGCTGGCCCTCGAACTGGCGGCGCGCCTGCGGGTTCTCGGAAAAAGCCTGACGGCGGCCTGCCAGGGTCCCTGGGCGGCGGACGGAAAAACCGGAAGCCCCTCCGCCTATGCAGGCATTCGCCGACAACTGGACGGCTTTTTCGGATCGCTGCTCGATGGCGACTTTGCCGGCCATCGCTACGTCCCCGTCGTACGTGACTACATTCAGAAAAACCTGCCGTCGGAGCTGAACGGCTGTGGCAACGCAAATACATGTCGCATTGAAATTGTGGAAAGCGTGATCTCCCTTCTTTCGGAGTGCGCCTGTGAACAGGATGCGTTCGCGGAAGGGCTGATGGTTTCGTATTCCTCCTGATTGTTTATGCCGGATTGTGCTTTTGATCGCGATTCTAAGCTGAACGCCATTGCTGAAGAGATATGACTTGAAGATTAACCGCATCAGGAAAAACATCATCACAAACGCAACTATCGCCATCTTGCTGTCGCTCGCCTGCCAGCTTTTCAGTATGGCTGCGGCTTATGCTTATGGCCCGAGCCAGTGCGCGGCGGAACGATTCGGCTCCAACCTGAACTGCACCGCCAATGATGTCTCGATCACAGGCATAACGATTGTCCCGGGCGGTCCCACGTCCTGCGTCGGCGGCGAGCCCGTCACTGTCGACCTGGATGTGACCGTCAATTTCGCTTCACCTGACCGTTACGATGTCGGCATTTTCTTCGCCAAGGATGGGAAAAGTCCCGCAACGCATCCGTCCGACGGGGGATCTACAGGCTGTACCGTTTCCATCCTCCCGCCTGCCAGCCCGTTCTTCGATCTCGAAGGCTCCCCGGACACCTGCGGCGACGGCAACAGTGGCATCGGCGGAGGTACGGGCTCCGGCGTGGTGCGAATGACTGGAGTCCCGGTGTCCTGCCAAGCCGTCAACCTGAGCGGGGGGAGGCTTTTCATTCCATTCGTCACGAGTTGGGACAATCAGAGCGGAAATCTCTGTGAAACTGCGGAGCATCCGGTTCCCAATACAAAATCCAAATGCAACGTCCCTGACGGCACGGTGGAGGCGGACGTCCTCAAGAGCACTGTGAGCCTAGTAGTTCTGCCCACCATCAGCAAATCGGACGGCATCAACACCATCACCGCCGGTGACGGCACCACGTATTCCGTCACCATCACCAACACCACGGGCGCTACTCTGAGCAATGCGATCTTTCAGGATCCGGCGGTCGCCTACCTGACGGTCGACAGCCTCGGCTGTTCCGCCGCCGGTGGGGCGACCTGCCCGGGTTCTCTCCCCATCTCCACCATGCAGGGCGGAGGGATCATCATTCCCTCCATGCCGGTGAACAGCAGTGTCACCTTCACCATCGGCGCCACCGTGAGCGCCTCCGCCCCTGCGGGACCGCTGACCAATACGGCCATTGTCACCGTCGACGCTGAAAACAATTCGGCAGCCGACGTCAACGACGTCGTCACCAAACTGGTCGTCTCAAAGTCCTTCGCCCCGCCGTCCATCTCCGCGAACGGGGAGACGGCCCTAACCATCACCCTTCAGAATACCAATCTTGCCGCGGCGACAGGAGTGACGTTCACCGACACCTATCCGTCCGACCTCTTCAACGCCGCCGTTCCCGGCGTCACGAACTCCTGCGGCGGCTCAGTGACGGCGGTCGGCGGCGGCTCGTCCCTTGCCCTCAGCGGCGGGACGATCCCTGCCGGCGGAAGCTGCACGATCACGGCGAAGGTGACCAGCGCCGTCGACGGAGTTTATAACAACAGCACCGGAACGGTCACCAGCGCCGAAGGCTACGTCGGCGATACGGCCTCCGCATCCCTGGCGGTGGGTGTATCGAATCTTTCCACCTCCACCAAAACCTGGCAGGACGGCAACGGCGGCGAGTCCGATCCCGGGGACGTCATCCGCTACACCGTCACCCTCAAGGAAACCGCGGGGGTCGAGGCCACGAACGTTTCTCTCACCGACGCGGTCTCCAGTGACCTCAGCGGACTGACGGTCGTCTCCTGCCCCGCGGGCGCGACCTGCGGCTTCTCGGGCCAGACCCTTTCCGCCACCGGCGTCACGGTCCCGGCCGGCGGTTCGGTATCCGTCGTGTTCGACGCGACCATTCCGATGGGCACGTCGGCGGGCACGACTATCAACAACTGCGCCTCCATCTCCAATCCCGGCGGAATCGGCGCTTCCCCCTGCACCTCCACCCTCATCGTTTCCCCCTCGGCGATTGCCGGGGCGGGGAACAAACTGCTGTATCTCCATGACGGCGCCGCCTCCTACAAGCTTTCCCGCTCGAAACCCGCGGGCGCCCAGAGCTCGGTGACCATCGGCCAAGGCACTTCGCGAACGTGGGCCCTTAACCCGGCCCTGGCCTCTCCGGTGACGATCAGTCCGGACGTGACTCCCCTGGCGATCATCCCCGTCAACCTGTATCTGGCCAGCAGCGCCGCAAGCCAGAGCCGGACCGTACAGGTCAATGTCGCCTGCTCCGGCGGAGGACCCACCTACTCCGAATCGAAGATCTTCGACGGGACCGCCGTCAACAATCCGTATCTGCCGACCACCCCGACCCTGGTGTCCTTCAACAACCTGACGGTCCCGGGAAACCATTTCTGCGGCGCCGGTCAGACCTGGAACCTCACCGTGAACAATACAGGCACCACCGGCAGCGTCCTCGTCTATCCGACGAGCGGAGGGAACAACTCCTTCATCTCCCTCCCCTCCCTGAACGTCATCAACGTGGACAGCGTCACGGGCTACAGTGCGGCCTATCCTTCGACGGCCACTCCCGCCAACGGCTACATCGGGGGAGGACAGCCGGTCTACCTCAGGGCGGTGGTGAGCGATCCCTTCGGCAGCTTCGACATCACCTCGGCCACGATCACCCTCAAGAACCCCAACGGCACAACCGTGGTAAGCGATGCCGCCATGACCCAGGTGGCCGATTCGGGGACGCTGACCAAGACCTTCGAGTACGCCTACCCCGCTCCGACCGCGGGTCCGACAGGGACCTGGACGGTCACCGTCACGGCCGAGGAGGGGACGGAAGGGACTATCTCGGACGATGGCGCGGGAATATTCAACCTGGGGCTGCCGGACATCACCCTGGTGAAGATGGTACAGACCTTCTCCGACCCCGTTCACGGCACCACCAACCCCTATTCCATCCCCGGGGCGGTGATGCGCTACACGATCTTCGCCACCAACACAGGATATGGTTCCGCGGACGCCGACTCGGTGACCCTCTCCGACCAGATTCCCGCCCAGACCGACCTGGTGGTAAACGGCAGCCCTGTCACCTTCATCGACGGCGCCATATCCAGCGGCCTGACCTTCAACGGGGCCGCCGACGTCGTCTACCGCGACGCGTCCGACAACCCGATTTCGCCCAGCGCCGACGGCAACGGCGTCGACCCGGCGGTGCGCAAGATCATCGTCAACCCCATGAGCACGTTTCTCCCCTCGGACGGCACCAGTCACCCGAGCTTCAGCATCGTCTTTTATGTCCGGGTGCGATAACCCGCCATTGAATGAAAAGGAAAAAACATGAATCCGAAAAGCCTCGGAAAACAGACAGGAAACTTCAGAGATCCCTCTGCGCAAAGGAAAGGAGAAAGGAATGAAATGAGACGGATACTTCTACTGCTGATCGTGGCCTCGGCCCTCTGGCTGCTGCCGGCACTGCCGGCGCTCGCCGCGGGGACGGCGGCCGGAACCAACATCACCAACAAGGCGAGCGTTTCCTTCGTCGTCGATACCACGACGGTCAACCAGGATAGCAACGAGGTCACCCTCCAGGTCGCCGAGGTCCTCGACGTCACCCTGGCATGGCAGGACTCGTCAAACATCCTGGGCAAGGCGGGGGAGACCGGCAAGGTGGCCACCTTCCTGCTGACCAACACCGGCAACGGCGGCGAGGCGTTCACCCTGACGGTCGACAACGGCCTCGGCGGAGACCATTTCGACCCGACCCTCTCCGGGGTCTACCTCGACGCCAACGACAACGGCCAGTATGACGCCGGAACCGACACCCTGTACGGCGCCGGAGTCAACGATCCCGCGCTGGCCGCCGACGCCTCGATCGCCCTCTTCGTGGTCAATAACATCCCCGCCGGCGTCAACGACTCCGATCTGGGCAAGTCCGGTCTCACCGCAGTCGCCAAGACCGGGACCGGCGCTCCCGGAACCGCCTTCGCCGGGGCGGGAGACGGGGGAGTCAACGCCGTGGTCGGCGCCACCGGCGCCGGCGCGAGCGATGAGGCAACTCTCCAGATCTCCGCCGTCGATGTCACGGTCGTCAAGTCCCAGTCGGTCGTCGACCCCTACGGGGGGAGCGAGCCAATGCCCGCGGCGGTCGTCACCTACTCCATCGAGCTCACCGCCACCGGCAGCGGCACGGCCAAAACCGTCACCCTCACCGATCCCATCCCGGCCAGCACGACCTACGTCGACGACTCGCTCAAGGTCGATGGAGGCGCTCTCACCGACGCCACGGACGGCGACGCCGGCGAGGTGGCCGGGGACACGGTCACCGTCCGCCTCGGCGACCTGCAGGATACGGCGAAAACAGTCACTTTTCAGGTCACCATCGATTAAAGGAGTACACCCGTGAAACGAACCATTCCGGCTCTAATAACAATCCTCTTCCTGACCGCTTTCGCCGGCCCGGCCGCGGCGCAGGATGCCCCCATCGAGATCCAGTCCTCGGCTCTCGTCGAGAAGTCAGTGATCAACGAGAAGGGGGAAAAGGAATTGGTGCGGCAGCCCGCAACCAAGGTCCTCCCGGGGGAAGAGGTCATCTTCATCAACACATACATCAACAAGGGGGAGGCGCCCGCCGACGATGTCGTCATCAACAACGCCATCCCCGAGCACATGATCTATGTCGGCGCCTCGGCCGAAGGGAATGACGCCGTTGTCACCTACTCCGTGGACGGCGGACAAACCTTCGGGCCCCTGCTCGAGCTCATGGTCACCGAGCCCGACGGGACCAAACGCCCCGCCGCCTCCGTCGACGTCACCCACATCCGCTGGACGCGGACCACTCCCCTGCCGCCGAACGAGACGGCGCAGGTCGAGTTCCGCGCCCGGTTGAAATAGTCCACAGCCTTCATCGGGGCCACCGGCCGCGATGAACCGGATCCGCAGAAAGCGAAACAGCAGAAAAGGAGAAGCACATGAAACAGGCAAGAGGCAAGAATCAATCCGTAAACACTCACCCCCAAAGGAGGAAGACCATGAAACATCGATTCACCACTCACCTGACCGCCCTCGCGGCGGTCGCCCTGCTGCTCTTCGGGGCTTCGCAGGCGTTTGCCGGCGGCACCGATTCCGGAGAGACCATCAGCAACAGTGCCACCATCGACTACAAGATCGGCACCGTATCCCCCCCATCGATTTCCAGCACCCCCGCTGAATTCGTGGTCGACTACAAGATCGATCCGGTGGTGGCGAACAACGGTGGTGCCACCGTAGTCCCCAACGGTACCGGCTATGCCCTCACGTTCACAGTGACCAACAACAGCAATACCAAGGCTGCGGAATCCCTGCAGCTCAAGCTGACCACCGAAGAAGGCGCGAACACTTTCAACATGGATACCCCCGTCCAGGTCTGGGAAGACGATGGGGACGGCATCTTTAGCAGCGGCTCTGACACCAATATCAGCGCTACGCCTTACATAAGCCTGGCCAAGGATGCTGATCAAGTCATCTTCATCGTTGCGGATGCCCCGGGTACGGCCGCTGACACCCAGACTGACGTATACCACCTGATCGCCACGGCTTGGGACGGCAACGGCGCCGGTGGAATCGCCCTCGCAGAGACCGGCGGCAATACTGTCGGCCTTGAGGATATCATTTTTGTCGACGCCGCCGGCACCGCCACCGTCGACGCCGACGCCGTCACCGATGGTAAGCACTCGGATTCCGGAACCTACACTGTCGGCACTGCCCAGCTTTCCATCTCAAAGTCCTCGGCCGTCATCGGTGGCACCGGTTACTACATCCCCGGCGAGACGGTGGAATATACCATCACCATCAGCAACGGCGGCGGCGCTTCGGCCACCGCCACAGGCATCACGGTCAGTGACAGCTTGGACACCGAAATTACCGCCGGCACTGTCGCTTTCTCCACCGGTACCATCAAGGTGGACGCGCCAAACCTTTATGGGGGGGCAGAAACGACCCTCACCGACGCAGATGGTGATGACGAAGGGAATTGGAACATCACCGGCACCAACACCGTGACGGTGAACGGCATCGAACTGGATGCCGGCGAATCAGCAACCGTCAAGTTCCAGGTCGAAATTCAATAAATACAACGAGATTGGCTTTTCATGTTCAATGCGCTCCCCCCCATCCCGGCCACCAAGCCGCACCCGAAACCCGGCAAACCCGCCGGGATGGGGGACCTTTGCGCTCTACGTCATGAGTCAACTGCAATCCGCATGGCGGGCCGGTCTGCAGACCGGTCCGCCCGTCTTTCCGTGTCGGCCGCGTCCTTTGTCGGGCGGGGCCGCTACGGAAAGGCGCTGCTCCTCTCCCTGGCCGTCCTCCTGTACCTCCTCGGAGCCATCCCCGCTTTCGCCCTCACCCCCGCCGGGACGGCGATCGAGAACACGGCGGCGGTCTCCTTCGGAACGGACGCGCACACCGTCATTCCCTCCAACACGGTCCGCCTCCTCTCCGTGGCGGCGCCGCGCACCCCCTCGACCCTCGAGTTCCTGAAATACGCCCCCACCTCCACCGAGATGAAATACGTCCCCGTGCCGACCACCTCCTACCGGACCGCCGCCGCGGCCGAGAGCGACTTCCAGGTCCTTTCCGCACCGGTCCAGCCCCCTTCGGGGAACGCCATCGCCCTGGAGCAGGGGGATATCCCCCTCGCCGCTTCGTCCATCTATCACCGCGGCGAAGCGGTCTTCCTCCGTCTGAGCGATCCGGACCAGAACGTGAACCGGCAGATGGCCGAAACGGTCCTGGTGACGGTCACCGCCACCGGAACGGGTGACGTGGAGGTCCTGCGCCTGACCGAGACGGGGCCGGATACGGGCGTCTTCATCGGCTACATCCAGTCCACCGGCCAGCCGGGGGCACCCTACGACGGCCGTCTGGAGGTCCTGGAGGCAGGAACGGTGGAGGGGCGCTACGTCGACATCATGGACGGCAGTGACTCCTCGGTATCCTCCTCCCTTTTCGACCCCTTCGGCATCGTCTTCGACAGCCGGACGGGCCTGCCGGTGGACGGAGTGGTCGTCACCCTGGTGAACGCGGAAACGGGAGAGCCGGCCACGGTCTTCGGCGATGACGGCATCAGTCTCTATCCCTCCGTCCTCACTTCGGGAGGGACCGCGACCGACAGCGTCGGCAACGTGTACACTTTCAGTCGCGGCGCCTATCGTTTCCCCTTCGTGGCTCCGGGGAACTACCGCCTGGACATCAATACCCCGCCCGGTTACACCGCGCCCTCCGCCGTCTCCGATGCGGACCTGCAGGACCTCCCCGGAGCCCCCTTCGCCCTCGTTGCCGGATCCCGGAACGAGCCGTTTTCCCTCAACCCGGGGCCGGCCCTGCGCATCGACATTCCCGTCGACCCCGTGGCCGCCGACGGGGTCTGGCTCAGGAAGACCGCCGGCAAGGACAGGGCGGCCGTCGGCGATTTCGTCCCCTACCGCGTGGAAGTCGAAAACCCCGACACCATCCCCACCGCCGCGGCCACCGTGACCGACCGCCTGCCGAAGGGCTTCCGCTACCGGAGCGGCTCCGCTCGCCTGGACGGAAACCGGATCGCCGACCCGGCCATTTCCGCCGATGGCCGGACCCTGAACTTCGCCTTGGGAGCCCTTCCCGCGGCGGGCAGAAGGGAGCTTCGCTACGTGGCGGAGATAACCGCCGGCGCCCGTCCCGGGGAGGCGATCAACACCGCCGAGGCAGTGACCGCCTCGGGGACCGTTTCCAATACCGCCAGGGCCACGGTGATCGTCGAAGAAGACTTCTTCCGAAGCACCACCTTCCTGATGGGGCGTGTCTTCACCGGCGGTTGCGGCGAACCGGAGCCGGAGGAGACGGACGGACTCGCCGGAGCGCGCATCTACCTGGAGGACGGCACCTACGTCGTCTCCGACGAGAACGGGATGTTCCACTTCGAGGGGGTCCGACCCGGCGTCCACGTGGTCCAGCTCGACCTCGACTCCCTGCCGGAAAAATACGAGGCGGTCGCCTGCGAGAAGAACAGCCGCTTCGCCGGAAGGACCTACTCCCAGTTCGTCGACCTGCAGGGCGGGTCCATGTGGCGCACAGACTTCCACGTAGCGCTAAAGCCCCGGGCGCAAGGAGAGGTGAGTCTCGAACTGAACGGCTCCCTGGACGGGGATAAGGCGTCTTTCCGGCTGCCGATCCGCACCGGCGGCGTCCCAGTGGACAACCTGCGTCTCTCCCTCATCCTTCCCGAGGGGCTTCGGTACGTCCCGGGGTCCGGCGCTCTGGACAGCGCGCCCCTCGACGATCCTAAGGCCGGGTTCGGAAACATTTCGACCTTCGGTCTCGGCGACTTTGCCGCAGGCAGGGTGGCGGAGGTGTCTTTCCGCTGCGAGGTCGACCTGAAGGCTCCGGCGGAACTGCCGGTTCGGGCGCTTCTGACCTTCGACTCCCCGCAGAAGAAGAACCAGCGCACTCCGATGGCCGAAAACCTCCTGCGGGCCCGTTCGGACTACAGCCGGGACCTCCTCCCCGAGTTCATCGTGCGCCCCCATTTCCCCACACGGGGGACCGAGCTTTCCGAGCAGGACAACGCCGAGTTGGACGCACTCGTCGAGAAGCTCAGGAAGCTGGATGTTTGTCGGCTCTACGTCGTGGGACATACCGACAACATCCCCATCGCACAGCATAACCTTCATCTCTACACCGATAATTTCGCCCTTTCAGACGCCCGGGCGAAGAGCGTCGGCCGCTATCTCGGCGACGCCCTGGGGCTGCCCCCCTCCCAAATCGTCCTGTCCGGCATGGGTGAGACCAGACCCATCGCGGACAATTCCACCGCGGAGGGACGCGCCCTGAACCGCAGGGTGGAGGTGCGGTTCCAGTGCGAAAAGGTTTCCGAGACGCGCAGCCTTCAGATGCTGAAGGACCGGAGCGGCGAGCAGAAGACCGAAACCGAGGGACTGCGTCCGGGCGAAGGCTCTCTCGAAAACCTGAATCAGCCCCCGGTTCTCCCCGGCGACCGCATGCCCGAGATCGACAAAACCTGGGTCGAAAAAGCCCAGCCCGGCCGGGAGTGGATCTGGCCTCAACCCTCTTACGGACCGCCTATCCCCAGCATCAAGGCGGCCGTCAAGCACCATCCGAAAGAGAAGGTGGAACTCCTCCTCGACGGCAAGCCGGTGCACGCCCTTTCCTTCGAGGGAACCCTCGCGAACGGCGCCGGCACGGTGGCGGTCAGCCAATGGCGGGGGATCGGGATTCACGACGGGGACAACGCCTTCGAGCTGGTCGTCCGCAACGCCGACGCCGCCGTCATCCATCGTCTGAAGCGCAACGTGCATTATTCCGGCCCCCCGGTGAAGGTCGTCCTTTCCCCGGAGCATTCCGCCCTCATCGCCGACGGCAAGAATCCCTCCGTCATCGCCGTGCGCCTGACCGACAAGGACGGATACCCAGCCCGGGAAGGGGTGGTCGGCGACTTCGCGGTGGACCTACCCTACGCGGCCTGGGACCGGAAGGAGACCGTCGCCCGCAATGTCGAGGCGGAGGAGCAGGACTTCCGGCCCCACTTCCAGGTCGGCCCGGACGGCGTCGCCCTGATCCAACTGGAGCCGACCAGCCGCTCGGGTGAGGTGGTCCTTCGCTTCAAGCTGGCCGACCGCGATCAGGAGATCCGGGCCTGGCTCCAGCCCCAGCTCCGCGACTGGATCCTGGTCGGCTTGGCAGAAGGAACCGTGGGGTACAACGATGTGTCCGGCAACATGGAAAACCTGCCTTCGAACGTGGAGGAGGACCTTTACGAGGACGGCCGGGTGGCCTTCTTCGGCAAGGGACGGATTCTCGGCAAGTGGCTGCTGACTCTGGCCTACGACTCGGACAAGCCGGACCGCAAGGACGAGGAATTGCTCCAGATCATCGATCCGGACACCTACTACACCCTCTACGGCGACGCCAGCCAGCAGGCCTACGACGCCGCCAGCGCCGAGAAGCTCTACGTCAAGCTGGAGCGGGAGCAGTTCTATGCCCTCTTCGGCGACTACGACACCGGGCTGACCCAGACCGAGCTCTCCCGCTACAGCCGAAGACTGACCGGCTTCAAATCGGAGTACAACGGCAAGTACGCGACCTTCAACCTCTTCGCCAGCGACACCGAGCAGGGCTTCGTCAAGGACGAGATCCGCGGCGACGGCACCTCGGGGCTCTACCGCCTCTCCCGCAGGGACATCGTCCTCAACTCGGAGGAGGTAACCATCGAGGTGCGCGACCGGCTGCGCAGCGAGGTGATCGTCTCCTCCCGGGAGCTCACCCGCCATATCGACTACAACATCGACTACTCCGACGGCACTCTCTTCTTCAAGGAGCCGATCCCCAGCCGCGACGAGAACTTCAATCCCGTCACCATCGTGGTCGATTACGAGGTCATAGGGAAGGGTGAAGCCTCCCTCAACTACGGCGGCCGCGCCGCGCTGCGCTGGCCGGAGAAGGGGATCGAGGTCGGGGCCACCGCCATCCACGAGGAACAGGACAACGCCGAAGGCGACCTCTACGGGCTGGACGCCACCTGGGACATCACGGAGGAGACCCGGCTGAAGGCGGAGGTCTCCACCAGCGATTCGGAATCGCCGGGCGTCTCCCGGAATGGGAGCGCCTGGCTGGCCGAGGTGGAGCACCGCGCCGAGAAGATGGACGGAAGGCTCTACGTCCGCGAACTAGAGAACGGCTTCGGTCTCGGCCAGCAGAGCGGAAGCGAGGAAGGGACGCGCAAGTTCGGAGGTGAAGGGGTCTATCGCCTCACGAACGAGCTGGAGCTCGGAGGACAGCTCTACCGCCAGGTGAACCTGGAGACGGACGCGGTGCGGGACGTGGCCCAGACCGATCTCACCTGGCAGGCCAGACGCTACAGCCTGACCACCGGCCTGCGAATGGCGGTGGACGATTTCGAAGGAGGCGAGACGGAGCGCTCCACCCAGGCCCTCTTCGGCGGAACCTGGCAGGCCCATGAGCGCCTCCTGCTGCGCGCCGTCCACGAGCAGTCCCTCGGAGGCAAGAACGAAAGCGGGGACTTCCCCACCCGCACCACCCTGGGCGCCGACTTCAAGCTCACCCAGTCCACCACCCTCTTCGCGGCCCAGGAATTCACCCGGGACGACGATACCGAAACACAGACCACCCGCGTCGGCGTCAAGACCACTCCCTGGACCGGCGGCACCGTGAGCAGCTCCCTCGAGCAGCAGACGGGGGAATACGGCCCCAGGATGTTCGCCCTCTTCGGCCTGGGGCAGACCTGGCAGGTGAGCGAGCGCTGGAGCCTGGACGGCAGCTTCGACCGCAGCCACACCATGAGGGAGGCGGACGCCGAGGACTTCGACACGGACGTGCCTCCCGCCTCGGGGGAAACCGAGGATTTCACCGCCGTCTCCCTGGGGGCGACCTACAAGCTGGAGAAGTGGTCCTGGGCCAACCGGATCGAATACCGCGACGGCGAGACCGAGGACAAATGGGGTTTCTTCAGCGCCATCGTGGGTGAGGTCCACCGGGGGCTGGGCCTTTCGGCCCGGGCCCAGATCTTCACCACCGAATCCCGGACGGCGGAGCGGACGGACGGCGAACTCCGCTTCGGCCTCGCCTACCGCCCCCTGTACACCCGCTGGATCGTCCTCAACCGGCTGGATTACCGCTTCGAACAGGAGTCCTCCGAGGACTTCGGCTTCAACAACTGGCGCCTGGTCAACAACCTGAACGCCAACTACAAGCCGAACCGCAGGACCCAGCTCTCCCTGCAGTACGGGGCCAAGTATGTGCAGGAGAACATCGATGGCGACTCCTACGACGGCTTCACCGACCTGATCGGAGTGGAAGGGCGCTACGACCTCGACGAACGATGGGACATCGGCCTTCGGGGGGGGATGCTCCACTCCTGGGAGAGCGGGCAGATCGACTTCGGCACCGGCGTGTCCATCGGCTGCAACGTGGCGACGAATGCCTGGGTCAGCCTCGGATACAATTTCCTCGGCTTTGAGGACGAGGACTTCTCGAAAGCCGACTTCACGGCCCAGGGCCCCTTCGTCGCCTTCCGGCTCAAGTTCGACCAGGAGAGCGTCCGGGAAGCCGCCCGCCAGATGCAGAACCTCTGATCGCCTTCAAGCTTTCAAAATCCCTGCAGGTACGTTATAAAGAGATATTCAAAACAGAATCAGTCAGATTCTTCCGCAGATGACGCAGATGAACGCAGATTTTAAAACAATGAAAATTCAGGGTTTTTTATCTGTGACATCTGCGAAATCTGCGGATAGGATTTTTTTATTGCCTAAAAAGGAAAATTCCATGGCCAGCATCCTGCGCAGCATCCTGCTCGTGGAGAAAGATCCCGCCGCCAGGGAGGAGCTGGCCATGGCGCTGCGCAAGAATATCGACTGCGTGGTTGCCGAGGCCGCCACGGCCCTGGAGGTGTTGGATATCCTGGCCCAGGAGGATATCTGCGTCCTGATTGCGGGCAATCTCCATACCTCGGACGAACAGATCGATCTTCTGAAAAACGTTCATCGGAAGTTTTCCCATGTCATCACCATTCCCTGCGTCCCCCTCGGAAATCAGGAGGCCATCGTGCAGGCGTTGAAGATGGGCTGTTTCACCTATCTCAATTATCCCTATCACACAGGAGAAGCCATTATTGCCTCCGCCAGGGGCCTTTCTCACCATGACCTCATCAACCACAAGGAGACGCGCGGCTTCAAGGTCCGCAAGAGCGACGGCTTCTACGGCATCATCGGAAACACCCAGAACATGCGGACACTGTTCGAAATGATCGAAAGAGTCGCCGAGGATGCCGACAGCACGGTTCTTGTCCGGGGAGAAAGCGGCACCGGCAAGGAGCTGGTGGCCCGAGCCATCCACGCGTTCAGCGGCCGCAAGGGCAGAAACTTCGTTCCCGTCAACTGCGCGGCGATTCCCGACGAGCTGCTGGAGAGCGAGCTTTTCGGCCACCTCAAGGGGGCTTTCACCGGCGCGGTGAGCGCCAAAATGGGGCGCTTTCAATTCGCCGACGGGGGCACCATCTTTCTGGACGAGATCGGCGACATGAAACCCTCCCTGCAGGCCAAGCTCCTTCGCGTCCTTCAGGAGAAGACCTTCGAACCGGTGGGAGGATTGAAGCCGATCCCCGTCGACGTGCGGATCGTCGCCGCAACCCACCGGGACCTCGAACAGATGGTTGCCGAGGGCCGCTTCCGCGAGGATCTCTTTTACCGCCTCAATGTCATTCCCCTGACCATCCCCCCCCTGCGCGAGCGGAAAGAAGACATTCCACTGCTCATCGAAAATTTCGTGCGGGTCTACAATCGAAACCGCAAGTACCGGCTGCGCGGCTTCGAACCCGGAGCGGTGGCGGCACTGAAGAAATACTCCTGGCCTGGCAACGTCCGGGAGCTGGAAAATCTCGTCCAGCGCCTGGTCATCCTGCACGGCGGCGGTTCCATCGACTTGTCGGACCTGCCCGAGAAGTATGCGCCGGATGCGGTCAATCCCGCCCCGACCAGCGAGGAGGAGTATCGAGACGGCGTGACCGAATCCGGCCCCTCGTGGTCTTCGGCCGGCATCGACTTCAACGCCCTGGTGGACGAATTCGAGTCCAGGCTGATCCGTCAGGCTCTGAATCTGTCCAGCGGCAACAAGAAGGAGGCGGCCCGCCTGTTGAACCTCAATCGGACCACCCTCCTCGATAAGATCAAGAAAAAAGGTCTGGAGCTGTCCTGATCCGGCTGTCGGAATACCGACTCGCCCCTTATCACCCCCTTTTCCATTTCCCATATCGCCGAAGCCGCTTTCCAGGCCTAGTTAGACGAATAAACCCCTTCTTCCGCCGAGTCAACTTTTCGTCACACGCTCCGCCCTCAACCTCCCAGCAATGAATTTATATTGTAATATAAAGTAGTTACACTCATGGCACGTCTCTGGCAATCTATTCAGACAAAGACAACGCTCTGTTCTGAATGGGAACCACCAGGAGGTAAGCCATGAAAAAGATTCTTTGGATTACAGGCGCTTTATCCGCTCTGCTGCTCTCCGTTACCTTGACCGGCTGCGGCGGTGGCGGAGGCGGTGGCGGTGGCGGTGGCGGTGGGAAGGGAGTCAGCACTTCCGAATCGACGGCCGTCAGCACCACGTCTCCTGCGCAGAGCACCATATCCAGCTCGGCTTATCAGATGCAGCTGCTCGGCACCCTCGGGGAAGAGAGCTATGCCATTGCTATCAGCGATTCCGGACAGGTCCTCGGCAATTATCTGACAGCCGGAGGTGCCCAGCACATCTTCCGCTGGACCGAAGGCACCATGAAGCATCTGGTCGATTCGGCCCAGGCCATGGATCTGAATGATGCCGGAGAGGTGGTCGGCTGGCTGTTCACGGATACGGGGACCGAAGCTTTCATTTATACCGACCAGGTTTACCTGTTCGATTTGCCCGAGGGGCCGAGCAGAGCCTACGCCCTTGATTCCCAAGGGCGGGTCGTGGGCCGTCACACAGGAGAGACGGAACAGAGCTTTCTCGATGAGGAGGGGTCCCCTCTTTTTCTCGCTCCGGACCTCAACGCCTATGCCGTCGAGATGAACGATGCCGGACAGGTCCTCATCAAAGAGCTTCGACAGAACGGATTCCACACCCTGCTGGCACAAAGCGACGGCTCCATGGTCGATCTTGGAACCCTCGGGGGGGCGAGCACCCAGGGTACGGATATCAACGAATCGGGTCAGATCGTCGGCTGGTCCCAGACGGCCGACGGGAGATACCAGGCCTTTTCCTGGGAAAACGGCCGCATGACGGCGCTTGCCGAACAGGAATGGACCTACAGCAGCGCCGTGGCCATCAACGATGCCGGTGACATCCTGATCAAGGCCAGCGTGGGAACGGAGAAAGCCATTTACCTCCTGAAGGATGGCGAACTGATCGATCTGGAGCAGCTCGGCGGGGGATACGTGGAGGTTTCGGATATGAATAACAGCGGGCAGATCGTCGGCTGGACGGAGACCGCCGGCTGTTTCCGGGCTTTCTTGGCGAATCCCCGGTAGGAAGGAGGGAGTCGAAAAACCGACACCCCTGAACTTGAAAAAAAGGACACCGAAAAAAAGCGGCCGAAAGGCCGCTTTTTTTGTGCGAGATTGCCCAACTGGAGAGTCTACCCCTTCCCCAGAGTTTTCACTCCCTTTTTCCAGTTGATGGGGCAGAGTTCGCCGGTCTGCAGGGCCTCGAGGACCCTGAGAGTCTCATCGACACTGCGGCCGACTCCGAGATCATGCACGAGCTCATAGCGCAGAAGACCGTTGGGATCGATGATATAGAGGCCGCGCAGACTGATACCCTGCTGCTCGATCAGGATGCCGTACTTGCGCGCCACATCCTTGGTGATATCGGAGAGGAGGGGGTAATGGAGGTCGCCCAGTTCCTGGCTGATCCAGGCCAGATGAGAAAACTTGGAGTCGACGCTGGCACCGAGGATTTCCGCGTTCAGCTTCTGGAATTCCTTATATCGGTCATTGAACCCGACGATTTCGGTTGGGCAGACGAAGGTGAAATCGAGAGGGTAGAAGAAGAGCACCACCCACCGTCCATGAAAATCGGAGAGGGAAAACTCCTTGAATTCCTTGCCGGAAACCCCTTCCATGGTAAAGTCGGGCGCCGGTTGGCCCACCTGAAGAACAGACATGACAAATCCTCCTTTGCTGAAGTGTTTCCGAGTAGTTTAGCCTGCAAAGAAACCCTGTCAAGCATTTATGACTATTTTGGTTATTTTTTCCTGCTGCGAGGATGAGCCTTGTCGTAAACGGCGGTGAGGTGATCGACGCTCACCTGTGTGTATTTTTGAGTTGTTGAGAGGGACGCGTGGCCGAGCAGCTCCTGGATGGCCCTCAGGTCGGCTCCGCCGTCCAGGAGATGCGTCGCGAAGGAATGACGCAGGCTGTGGGGGGTGGCCTCCTTGAGAATGCCGGCCATGAGCAGATACTTTTTCAGGTGACGCTGAATGCTGCGCGGGGTCAGCCTCCCTCCCCGATGGTTGAGAAAGAGGGGCTCTCCATCGGGAGGCGCATTCCTCTCGTCAAGATAGAGCCTCAGGACCTCCCTAGCCTGGCGGCCGACCGGCACGATGCGCTCCTTGCTCCCTTTGCCGAGGACTCGGACCAGGCCCTCCTCAAGAGAAACGCTGCCGACGTCCAGAGCGGTCAGTTCGCTGACTCGCAGGCCGCAGGAGTACAGCATTTCGACGATGGCCCTGTCGCGCATGGCGAGCAGACCGGAGCCCTCGCCGCTTTCCATCAGAGCGAACGCCTCGTCTACGGACAGGGTCTTGGGCAGATACTTTTCCTGCCGGGGGGTGCTCACCATCTCACCGGGATTGGCCTTGACGACCCCCTCCCTCACCAGATAGCGAAAGAAGGTCCTGATGGCGGCCAGCTTGCGGCCGATGGTGGTCTTACGGTTGGTCCTGTGAAGCTGGGCCATATAGCGCCGCAGCGTGAGGTGATCCACCCGTCGGAGGAGTTCTTCGCCGCTATCCTTTCCCGGCAGGTTTTCAGCCAGGAACGTCCGGAAACCTTCCAGATCACGGAGGTAGGCACGGCGCGTATGGTCGGAAACGTTTCTCTCGACGACAAGATGCCTTTCAAAACTGGACATCAGCTTTTTCACGAACTCCTCCTTCAAATACAGGTACTGACAAATCTACTTCATTAAACAGCAGAAAGTTTAAAATGTCATAAGAAGACAAAATGGTGTAGAAATAAATGACGGTTTCGGCTGAATTTCAATGGGTGATCAAATTTGTATTGATACTATGTCTATTAAAACATAATCTGCCTTTTTCAAAAGCAGGAATCGGGCCAAAAGGTTTCATTTCTATTTTTCTTTATACTCTTTCCGATGCCTTGTATTTCTTCATCTCTGCCCGTCCATAGTTGACGGCTTCCAGGCAGCATGCCATACTATTCGGGATCAGGAGGAAATATGTGTATTCTTTTCGCCATCTTAGAACTTCTATTCGGCATTGTGGCAGCGGTCGTCATTCTCAGCTACGCCATTGCCTGGTACGAATATGCCAATCGTGAACCGGTCTTGATGCAGGAGCGTTTCGTCCCCGGGCGTCTCTGGTTTGCCGCGAAACTGATCACGACGGAGACGCTGCTTCTCTTCGTAACCGTACTGCTTCATCCCCTGGGCTGGTTCAGCTTCAAGGAGAAACCGGCGACGGATGGCGGCGACACTCCGGTTCTCCTTCTGCACGGACTCTTCCACAACCGCGCCTGCTGGCTCTGGGCCAGGTTCCGCCTTCGCAACCGGGGATACAAGGCTCTTTACGCGATCAATCTCCCCCCGTGGTATGATGTGGAAAGGTTGACCGAACGGGTATCAAAAAAGGTGGATGAACTGCGGCACTCCTCCGGAGTCGACAAGATCCACCTGGTGGGGCATTCCATGGGAGGAATGATCGCCCGCAACTACATTCAGCTCCGCGGAGGAGAGCAGAAAGTCGAAGCCTGCGTTCTGCTCTCCTGCCCGAACGGAGGCTCCAAACTCGTCCCTTTTGCCCTGACCCCCCTGGGGAAACACCTTTTGCCGGGCTCGGAGTTTCTCCAACGCCTCGCTGCAGCCCCCCTGCCCACGGAGGTGCGTCTGACCGCCATCGTCAACCGACACGACAACATGATTCTACCCTTTGAAAATGGTCGTCTTGCGGGGGTGCGAAATATCGAATTGACCGGGATGGGACACGCCTCTGTTCTGTACCGAAGCCGGGCGATAGAGGCGATCGCCCAAAGCATAAGGGAGCCAGAACCATGATGGCATCGCCATCTTCTGAGTAGCCATGAAGACCATCGAGATTTCCAGCCGGATGCAGGTAGAGATGATCGACGTCACCGGGGAGGTGCGCCGGGCTATCCGCGACTCAGGGGTACGGGTCGGAGTGGTTTTTCTGTTCGTCCCACATACCACCGCGGCGTTGACCATCAACGAGAACGCCGATCCCGATGTGGTTCGGGATATGATCATGGAGCTGAACAAGATCGTCCCTATGAATGACGGCTATCGGCACGGCGAGGGGAACAGCGCCGCTCACATCAAAAGCACCCTGGTGGGGGCAAGTGAAACTGTCCTGATCGAGGATGGGGAACCGGTGCTTGGGACCTGGCAGGGGATCTACTTCTGTGAGTTCGACGGGCCGCGGCGGCGCAAGCTTCACCTGAAAGTGATGAAAGGATGACGTATCGGGTTTCGCTGGCAGCCTGCTCCAATTACGTCCGGGAGGGGGTGAGGAACGCCATGGCTGAGGTGCTCGATCCCCTGGGAGGAATGACCGCCTTCGTCCGCCCGGGGCAGAAGGTTCTGATCAAACCCAACATGCTGTCGGGCAAAACACCGGACAAGGCGGTGACCACCCACCCGGAAATCGTCCGCGAGGTGATCCGCCTGGCCCAGAGGGCCGGAGGAATCGTCAGGGTCGGAGACTCCCCGGGCATCGGCACACCCCGTCAGGTGGCCCGAAGCTGCGGCATCATGACGGTCGTCGAAGAAACCGGGGCTTCCTTCGCTCCCTTCAGTGAGTCGGTTAAAGTACATTCGGGGAGGAGCACTTTTCACGAGATGGAAATCGCCCGGGATGTGCTGGAGGCCGACATCGTCATCAACCTCCCCAAACTCAAGACCCATCAGATGATGGGCCTGACCTGCGGCGTGAAGAACCTCTTCGGTGCGGTGGTGGGTATGCGCAAGCCCCGCCTTCATCTGCAGGCGGGGACCGACAAATCTTTCTTCGCCCTCATGCTGCTCGACCTGGCCGAAACCATCCGTCCGGCTCTCACCATCGTCGATGCCGTCACCGCCATGGAGGGCGACGGCCCCGGCAGCGGCGATCCGGTGCACATCGGCGCCCTTATCTCCGGGGACAGCCCCCTGGCGGTGGATACGGTCGCAGCGGAACTGGTCGGCATGCCCCCCTCGGCGATCTGGACCCAGAGAGTCGCCAGGGAAATCGCCCGTCCCGGCAGCCGCCTGGAAGAAATCGAACTGCTCGGAGCCGCGCTGGCCTCCTTGCGCCCCCGCCGCTTCCGACCGGCAAAATCGACCGACGTCAATTTCGGCCTTCCCCCCTTCCTCAAAAGACCACTCAAGCAGGCCCTCACCGCCCGACCTGAGCCGGACATGTCCTGCTGCGAACTGTGCGGCCTGTGCACCAGGCATTGTCCGCCCGAAGTCATGAAGATCGCCGACGGCCGGCTGCACATCGACTATGATCGCTGCATCCGCTGTTTCTGCTGCCAGGAACTCTGCCCGAAAGGCGCCCTGATCACCCGCCAGGGCCTCCTCCTCCGGCTTTCACGCTTTCTGCACGGCGAGGGATAAGTCTACTATACTCAAGCACAGGGTCATGTAGGCCGGGATAAGGCGCCAGCCGTTCCCGGCACGGCTCGAGGCATTCCTGTCCCCGTCGGGTTGCCTTATAACGATTAGCTCCGAAATCTTTTTTCATCCGCAGATTACGCAGATTCACGCAGAGAAATCAGGATGCGGGGTTTTACCGAGCTTATCTGCGGCATCTGCGGATGAAAATGTTTTTCGGGGATGCATGACTCAATGGTTCGTCAAAAGGGCCACGGGCAGGCGCCGCCATACTTTTTCCATCGGCAGTCTCCCCACGGCGCTCAGCTTCTCTCCGGTCAGGGCATCCCGCCAGTCGGCGCTGCACTCGGGGGGAAGAATAATGTGCGTATCCTCCCAGACATATTCCCCCAGAGGAAGGTCTCCCTCCCCCACCAGCCCGGTCAGGAACCGGGGTACGGCCGTAATCGACCAGGTGTCTCCGAGCCGTCGTGCAAAGGCGAAGATATGTTCGCCATGGGTTCCGCCGCTCTCCAGGGGGAGATAGTCCCCTGAGCCGAAGAGCTGAGGGTGTTCCATGCGTGCTTGCAGTCCCCTGTGGATCACAAAAAGCTTGATCCGTCCATCTCTGGGATTCTCCAGCAGTTCCCTGAACAGATGCTCTCTTCCGCTCTTCCATCCTGCCTTTAAATTTTCCAAAGCCTTCCGCCGCCGTTCGTAGTCCACCGCTCGACGATTGTCGGGATCGACAAGAGAGAGATCCCAGAACTCCGTCCCCTGATAGAAGTCCGGAACACCCGGAGCGGTGATCTTGATCAGAGTCTGGGCAAGGGAATTGTAGACGCCGAAACAGGCGATCTTGCGCTGGAAGGGGAGAAACTCCCGAAGAAAGGCGTTGTCGCGGCCGGGCTTCAGAATCTGCTCGGCAAAGCCCAGGTAAGCCTCTTCATAGTCCGAATCGGGCTTGAGCCAGGCGGTGTGCTCCTTGGCTTCCCGCACCGCCTTGACCAGGTAATCGCGCAGGCGCTCCTTTAACTCCGGCAACTCCGCCTCATCCCATGGCCAGACTCCCAGCAGGGTCTGATACAAAAAATACTCGTCATTGCGATCGGGAGCGCGCCGCCGCCGGACCGTTCGCTTCCGACCGCGGTTGAGACGGCTCCAGAGCTGAATCTGCTGGCGCCATTCCTGGGGGATTTCCGACAGGATATTGAGGCGGGCCCGCACATCTTCGCCCCGCTTGGTGTCGTGGGTGGCCGTGGCATTCAGGGCATGCGGCCACTTAGTATGCCGCTCACCGAGGAAGGAATGGAAGTTCTCCCCGGTCAGGCCGAACTCTTCGGGATTTCCCCCCACCTCGTTGAGAGAGAGCAGTCGGTTATAGACGTACAGCAGCGTGTCCTCGAAACCCTTGGCCATCAGCGGGCCGGTGTACTGCTGGAAGCGCTGAACGAAATGAAGCCACAGAGCACGCTCCTCCTCGACCGGCGCCTCGCCCATGTCGGCCAGGAGAATTTTTTCCAGAAAATCGAGTTCGTGAAGGAGAGCGGGATTGTTCTCCCGGGCACTCTCCAGCACCTTGGCAATGACTTTCCGGTCGTGCTCCCTGTTTTCCTTCTTCTCCAGATAGGACCGATAAACGGGAAAGAGGGCCATGACCTCGATGAGGGTCCGCTTCAGGCTGTCCATGGTGATATCGCTGCCGTCGCGGTGACGGCTGGCAATACCCTTCAGCAGGTGGGCAAGATTATTGACGTCGCCGAACATATGCTTTTCGATGATCAGCCTCTTTTTGGCATAAATCAGTTCGCCGCACGTCGTATCCAGGCCGGTAAAGCGGCGATACAGAGCTGAAAATGCCTCTTTTCCGGAAGGGCGGCAGAAAAAGCCGTTGAGCCGGCTGAGAAAATCATAGCCGCTCGTTCCGGCGACGGGCCAGGAGGGCAACTCCTCGCCGGTACCGAGAATCTTTTCCACCACCACATAAATATCTCCCGCCTTCTCCCGCAGCCGTTCCAGGTAGTCGCGCGGACTGTAGAGGCCGTCGATATGGTCGACGCGCAGACCGGTGACCCGTCCCTCCCTGACCAGGCGAAGAACCAGTTCGTGTACCCGGTCGAAGACTTCCGTCTCTTCCATGCGCAGAGAGATGAGGTCGTTTATGCTGAAGAAGCGCCGGTAATTGATCTCCTCGGTGGCGACCTTCCAGTAGGAAAGGCGGAATCGCTGTTCGGCGAGCAGGCTTTCCAGAGGATTGAAGCTTTCCGGGTTGCCGGGCTTACCCTGAAAAAAGGCGGTTGCCGCGTCGATCGCCTTCCGGACGATATCGTTGCGCCGGTAAAGGGTCCACAGGGTCTGCTTGATGAACTTGACCTGATCGTGGCGGTCATGGTTGCTGGCGCCGGCCCAGAGAGTCTTGATGACATAAAGAACGCCGAGAAACTGGATGTAATCGGGGTGTTCGTCGCCGAGGGCCTTACGCAGGCGGGACGCGACTTGACCGAGGACGCTCAGGTACGATTCGATGGCCAGAGGAAAGCGCAGGGCATAATAGAAGACGGCGAAACCCTCGCCATCAAAACTCAGCTTCAGTTCGCCGTTTTCCAGCGCGGTCCCGAAGAAACTGCCTAGAAAAGGAGCCAGGACCTTGCCGCGAATGCCTTCATAATAATGTTCCCAGTCGATATCGAAGAAGTGGAAGGCATCACCAGCGGGACCGTTCTCCAGGAGGTCGACCAGGAGCGGGTTCTGGCTGTCGAAGGCCATGTGGTTGGGAACGATATCCTGCAGCCACCCCATAGACCTTTTCCCTACTTCATCGGTGAGCGCCGTGAAATCATCCGCGGAGCCGAGCTCCGGATTGAGCTCGCCGTGATTCACGACATCGTAGCCGTGAGTGCTTCCCGTCCGAGAACGGAAAACAGGCGAAGCGTAAATGTCGGATATCCCCAGCTCCTGAAGATAGGGAAGGAGGACGCGGGCCTGTCGGAAACCGAATTCGGGCGTAAACTGAAGTCGATAACTGGAATTTGGAATACGCATCAGGTAATTCTCACCTCCAGCAGATCGCCGAGCCGTCGAAAGGCATCGTCCCACTCGGCGAAGGGCTTCTCCCCTTTTACTGCATCGCTTTCCGCCCGGCGGTTGCGATGGATTTCCCAATAGAGATTCTGCGCCTGCCATAGATCGAGGCGGATCGGCAGGGAGTGGAGCACCTCGAGGGTCTCGATCAGAGACAGCAGCAAGGCAAGATTGCCGGTGGGAAGGCCGAGCTTTTTCAACTGCCGGGCGATCTGTCGCCCGGCGGCCATTCCGAGCATGGGATCATCCAGCGAGAGTTCGAGAAGCTCGATCTCGTCGGCCAGTTGCCGGAGTTCCTCGGTCGGAGGCTGTCTTTTTTCCAGAAGGTCGCGGAGACGGGAAACCAGAACCACCTCCGCCGGAAGGGCGAGAGGCTTGGGGATCGGCATGCGGATCTCCCGCAGGAACCGCAGGAGGGTGAACTGGTTCTCGTAGAGGTTCCGGAACGTGCTCTCGATCTCTTCCAGGTTCTGGGCGATCACCTGGCCGACCACCCGGCGCCGTTCATCCCGGAAGAGATGCCACAGCGTATAGTTATGACTGCCGAAATGCCGGTCCATCTCCCGGATCACCGCCGGGATGTCGCTTCTTTCAAAAGCGTTGCTGACCGCTTCCTGCATGTCGGCAAAAGCCGCGTCACTTTCGAAAGGTCGAATCCCGGCGTTGAGATGGTGTCCGCCGAGGTGCAGGACGGCAAAGGTGAATTCCTCTTCGTTCCAGGTAATGGCGGAACGGATGTGGGCTCGGCCGACGGCCAGCTTCATCCTTCCTCCGGGGTAGACGGTGTGTTCGGACCTCTCGACCGCATAGCAGTAGATCGAATGGCCGCCCTCATCCGTTTCGCCACCTTCGTCGAATTCCGACGCAATGGCATGGTGGGCGGCCACCCGGATCAGGTCGAGCTCTTCCGGCTTTACCTCTCGCTCGAAAATGCGGGCGGCGTTTCCCACCCGGGGAAGGTTGCTGGGAGCCGACTCCAGCCGGTTCAGAAACGGCGTCTCCAGATCGATGCCGCAAGCCTCGCGGGCCAGTTGCACGACGCGGCCGGCATAGAAGAGGACCTGAGTGGACTCGATGCCTGAGATTTCGTCGAAGAACCAGCCGCAGCTCGTGTACATCAGCATGGCGTGCCGCTGCATCTCCAGCAGCCGCAGAGCCCGGGTCTGTTCCCCGGCCGAGAGATCCCGACCGGCTTGGCGGGCCAGGAAATCCTTCACCTTCTCCGGCGAACGGTCGAGAATCACCTCGATATAGGCATCCCGGGCGTCCCAGGGATCGCCGGCGAGAAGGGACATTTCCTTCTCATAGGGAGAGACAATTTCATCCCGCAGCCAGTCGAGGGCCTTCCGAAGGGGACCCCGCCATGCCTGGTTCCAGTCGTTGTCTCCGCCGATTCGGCACCCGCAGTCGGAACGCCAGCGCTCCACCCCGTGGGCGCAGCTCCAGGAAGTGTTTTCGATGATCTCGACCTCATGGGTCGGCGGATGCTTTGCGAGATATTCCGGGTATATGGTCAGTTGCGCCCGTTCTTCGTTCTCGATATGCCGAAGGCAATAGGCCAGGGCCATCTCGCCGAAGCGGTGATGGTGTCCGTAAGTTTCTCCGTCGGTGGCGATATGGAACATCTGCGGCTGACCGCCGCTGAAGCCGGCGAGGAGCCTCTCGGCAAAGCCGGCGCCGTCGCGGAGCAGCCCGCTGAAGGCCACGTCCCGGGAGGTCGGCCCGTCGTAGAAAAAGAGGACCATCCGTCGGCCCGAAGGAAGTTTGCAGAGATAGGGCATCCTGGGATCGATTCTGGAGCCGCTCACATCCCGCCAGTTTTCCTCGTCGATCCGGCGCACCTTCTCCGCCTGGCTGGGAGCCAGGATGGTGAAGCGGATGCCCTGCTCCGCCATGACATCGAGAGTCTCCAGATCGACCGCGGTCTCGGGGAGCCACATCCCCTCCGGCTCACGGCCGAAGCGGTGCCGGAAGTCGGCCACTCCCCAGAGAACCTGAGTCAGCTTGTCGCGCTGATTGGCCAGAGGCATGATGATGTGGTTGTACGCCTGTGCCAGGGCCGAACCGTGCCCGGAGAACCGCTTCCGGCTTCGCCGGTCGGCCTCGATGATCGCCTGATAAACTGTCGGTTGGGCCCGTTCCATCCAGGACAGCAGGGTCGGTCCGAAGTTGAAACTGATGCGGCCGTAATTGTTGATGATCTCGCAAATGCGCTTTTCGGAATCGAGGATGCGCGCCGCGGAATTGGGTGCATAGCATTCGGCGGAAATCCGCTCATTCCAGTCATGGAACGGGTAGGCCGAATCCTGCAGTTCGATCTCTTCCAGCCAGGGGTTTTCCCGGGGAGGCTGATAAAAATGACCGTGGATGCAGACATATTTATTCATACTTGATGCTCCAATAAAAATACAAATTTACCGCAGAGAACGCGGAGGTCGCGGAGGCAACCTATTTAAACAAGGGTTTCTCCGCGACCTCCGCGACCTCTGCGGTGAAAAAAGCCGCTATTGGACTTTATCATGCTTGGGCTCCAGCCGGTAAAGGGCACAACTCAGTGGCGGCAGAACGACCGCTTCGGAGCCGGTCAGGTGTTGGGGCAGAAGCGAGCCGGGTCCCTGCCATAGCTCTTCCGCTGAATCGAGAAGCTTTTTCCAGCTGCCGGAGGCTGCCGGGAAATTCAGGGAGACCTTTTCCCCTCCGAGATTGAACAGGGCGATTACCCGATCGACGCCTTTCCAGCGGCTCAGCCACAATACCGACGTACCCGCCTGGGTTCCCGCCTCGAGATTTTCCTTGTCCGGATGGCGCAGCGCCGGAAGTTCCTTGCGCAGGCGCAGCAATTGCCGATAGAAATCGAACATCGTCCGGTTGCGACCGTGATGGCGCTGTTCCCGCTTCAATCGGGAGCGGCGGAAGGTTTCGGGATCCTGCGGATCGGGAGGCTCGCCTTTCCATGAGAAGGCCCTGAATTCCTCCCGGCGGCCGCTCCGCACCGCCTCGGCAAGGTCCGGATCGGGGAAACTTACGAAAAAAAGGAAAGGAGCTTCCTCCCCATATTCCTCGCCCATGAAAAGGAGCGGGATATAGGGAGATAAGAGGACTGCCGCGGCTGCTGTTTTAGCGGCCGCGAAACCGGCCACCGTAATCAGCCGCTCCCCCTGCATCCGGTTTCCGATCTGATCATGGTTCTGCGAACAGACCACGAACTGCCTTGCGGGCTGCTCCCGCGAGGAGCTGCCGTGGCGCCTCTGCCGGTACGGTGAATAGCGCCAGTCATAGACGAAGCCTTCGCGAAAGGCCTTGCAGAGGTCCGCGGTCGACCCGAAATCCTGATAATAGGCTTCCCTGTCCTCGGTCAGAAGAGTGTGCAGGGCATGATGAAAATCGTCATGCCACTGGGCATGAAGGCCGTATCCGCCCTGCTCCGCCGTGCGGATGAGACGCACATCGTCAAGATCGCTTTCGGCGATCAGGAGATGCGGCCGTCCCGCTTCCTGCGAGTACTCACCGGTTCTCTCCGCCAACTCCTGCAGAAAATTTCTGGCGGAAAAATCGAAGATCGCATGGACGGCATCGAGACGCAGGGCATCGACATGGTAATCCCGGAACCAGGCAAGGGCGTTCTCGATGAAATAGGCGCGAACCTCGTCGCTGCCGGGTCCGTCGAAGTTGATCGCCTCCCCCCAGGGGGTGCGGTATCGGTCGGTGAAGTAGGGAGCGAATTCCCGCAGGTAATTCCCCTCGGGCCCCAGATGGTTGTAAACGACATCGAGAATGAGAGAGAGGCCTTCCCGGTGGCAGGCATCCACCAGGGCCTTGAATCCGGACGGGCCGCCGTAGCTCGTCTGTACGGCGAAAGGGTAAGCTCCGTCGTACCCCCAGTTGCGCTCGCCGGGGAACTGGGCGACAGGCATGATTTCAATGGCGGTCACTCCCATTTCGTGCAGTTCCGGCAGATGGGGGATGACGGCTGCGAAGGTCCCCTCCGGGGTGAATGTCCCGACGTGCAGCTCGTAGATGACGAAATCTTCAAGGGGGATGCCGCCCCAGTTGTGATCCGACCAGGGAAAGGCACTCTGGTCGATAATTTCCGAAGGGCCGTGAACTCCTTCAGGCTGATACCGGGAAGCCGGATCGGGTCGGTCGTGTTCACCATTCAGGCGGAAGAAATACCGGCTTCCGGGGCTCACCCCGGTAACGACATCCTCCCAGTATCCCAGCTCCCCGGCCTTCAGCGGTACCAGCCGCTCGGGAGATCCCGGGAGATGAACCTCCACCGAATCCGCCCTGGGAGCCCAGACGGTGAACCGGCAGCTTCCGTTTCCGAGATAGCTTGCACCGACTTCCATGATCACATCCCGATCATTTCTCCGACGCACCGGTCGAGGCGCCGAGAATTATTTCGATCCCGTTCATGGGAATCGCCACCCAGTCGGGACGGTTGTTGAGTTCATAGCCGAGTTCGTAGACCGCTTTTTCCAGAAGGTAAGCATTCAGCATCAGCTCCACATCCGCGCTCTCCGCCGGCAGCAGCTCGGTCTCTCCCAGCTGCTGCCGGTAGGCGTCCAGAAAAGCCCCGGCGACATAAGTGTACCAGGTCTTCAGCCAGGGCTCGAGAATCATCTGATCGTTCGAATGATTCCGGACATGCCGATGCAAGGCGGTGAAGGCGGCATAATGGAACGAGCGGATCATCCCGGCCACATCCCTCAGGGGCGAACGCTTCAGGCGCCGCTCGCTCAGGGTGCGCGCCGGCTCCCCCTCGAAGTCGATGATGATGAAATCCTTGCCGGTGAACAGGACCTGACCCAGATGGTAATCCCCATGGATGCGAATCTTGCTTGCCGAAAGCTTGCGTTCGCGGATCCTTCCAAAGCGCAGGAGGATCTCCTTTTCCATCGTCAGAATGCCCTCGGCCGCCGCCCGATTCTTCTCCGTCAGCCGGTCAAGATTCTGGGCCAGAGCCTGGAAAGAGCGCCGGCAAAGGCTGCGCATCGACTGGTAGACGGAGCGCTGGTAGAGAAGCGAGAACTCCTCCGGCCGCCAGACCGGGCCGGCGGTGTTTACCGCCAGGGCCCGATGCATTTCCGCGGTCCTGCGGCCCAGCAGCGCCGCCATCTCCAGGTAAAACGTCCCGATCAGTTCATGCATCTTCTCCGGCAGTTCGGCATAATCGCAGTCGAAAAGGGAAGGACAGGGCTCAGGTGAAGACGGCATAGTGTGATGGAGGGTCAATACCCGTTCGATATAACGGGAGAGAACATCGAGGGTGAACCCCCAGGCATCCCCCTGATTGGAGACATACCCCTGCAGCAGTCCGATGGTCATGGGATCTTTTCCCGGGAGGTGGTACTCGAGCAGACCGGCAAAGGGAGGAATTCGGGGGAATCGAGCTTTTTCGGTAAGAAAGCGCGTGATTTCCGGGTCGGGGTTGATGCCGGTGTCAGGCTGCCTGTAGAGCTTGAGGAAAAAGCGGTCGCCGTACTGCACCGAGCTGTTGCTCTGTTCGGTCTTCAACACGCGGGAAGGAAGGAGGGTTCCCGCTCCTCCTCTCAGTTCGCGAAAGCGGCTTCCTGGAGCCGCGGCAAGCTCACCCCGTTCTCCTTTCAGCTTCCGGCGGCGGGCGATCAGTTGCAGCAGACTGTCCCGGAAATTTTCGTCATGGACTGCATCGAAGAGCATCCCCTCTTCGTCTCCCAGGTTCAGGAAAGCGATGCGGGCCCGGGGCTCTTCCTCCAGAAGGCGTTCGGCCTGCTCCCGGGGCAGCCAGGCCAGGGGAAGAAGGTAGGTTTCCGCCAGGCCTTCCGTATAGCTCACCTTGAAAAGAACCAGCCGGCTGGCTCTTGATTCGGTCCCGAGGGGAAGGCTGTCCACCAGTTCGACCTGGCTGACGAGGCGGGCTTTGCTCCGGAACCAGCGGCAGCGGGGAAGATAATCGGCGATCAGGTCGGCGAAGCGCTCTCCCGTCTTCCCCTTAAGGACAGCCTCCCAGGGGCTACCGCTCCTGAGGGAGAGTCGCGGCAGTTCGGTCTCCAGCATCTGTTCCCGGGTCGGGCGCAGATGGAACCAGTAGTAGTCATGAACGCCAAGGGTCAGGATATAGGGCTCCTTGCGAATGACCGGATAGAGGTTGCGGCTGAACACCTCTTCCGGAACCAGTCCGGCATAACCGGAGAGATCGAGCCGGGCCACCTGAGCGAAGCGGGAGAGATTGACCACCACCAGAAGGATTTCGTCGCCCTGGCTGCGAATGAACGCCAGAACCTTGGGGTTGTCCGGGAGCAGCATCTCCATGGTGCCGCTGCCGAGAGCCTTGAGCCGTTTGCGCATGGAGATGACGCGCCGCATCCACCAGAGGAGGGAGGTGGTATTGCTGACCTGGTTTTCCACATTCACCGACTCGTAATGATACTCCGGCTCGATGACCACCGGCATATAAAGTCTCTGAGGATTGACGCGGGAGAAGCCGGCGTTGCGGTCCGGGCTCCATTGCATCGGAGTGCGCACCCCGTCCCGGTCCCCGAGGTAATAATTGTCTCCCATTCCGATCTCGTCGCCGTAATAAATAATGGGCGTTCCCGGCAGACTGAAGAGAAGGAAATTCATCAATTCGATCCGCCGCCGGCTGTTTGCCAGCAGGGGCGCCAGCCGCCGGCGGATCCCCAGATTGATGCGGGCCCGCGGATCGCTGGCGTAGACCCGGTACATATAGTCGCGCTCCTCATCGGTGACCATCTCCAGGGTCAGCTCGTCATGATTGCGAAGAAAGATGGCCCACTGACAGGAGTCAGGAATGGCGGGAGTCTGTTCCAGAATGTCGATGAGGGGAAACCGGTCTTCCATCTGCAGCGCCATGTACATACGGGGCATGATCGGAAAATGAAAAGCCATGTGGCACTCATCCCCCTCCCCGAAGTACGCGACGGCGTCTTCGGGCCACTGGTTGGCCTCAGCCAGCAGCATGCGGTCCTTGAAACCGGCATCGACATGGGCGCGCAGCTTCTTGAGAAAAGCATGGGTTTCCGGAAGGTTCTCGCAGTTGGTCCCCTCCCGTTCAAACAGATAGGGGACGGCGTCGAGGCGGACTCCGTCCACCCCCATCCCGAACCAGAAATCGATGACGCGAAACATCTCCCTTTGCACCGCCGGGCTCTCGAAGTTGAGATCGGGCTGATGGGCGTAGAAACGGTGCCAGTAATAGGCTTTTGCCACCGGATCCCAGCTCCAGTTGGAGGTTTCGAAATCCTGAAAGATGATCCGAGCGTCGCGGTACTTCTCCGGCGTGTCGCTCCAGACATAGTAATTGCGGTGGACCGAACCGGGGCGCGCCCGGCGGGCCCGCTGGAACCAGGGGTGCTGATCCGACGTGTGGTTGAGAACGAGCTCGGTGATCACCCGGATGCCGCGAGCGTGGGCCGCCTTGAGAAAACGCTTGAAATCGGCAAGTGTGTTGTAGCTGGGATTGACCCTGTAGTAATCGGCGATGTCGTAGCCGTCGTCCCGCAGGGGCGATGGATAGAAAGGCAGAAGCCAGACCGCGGTGATGCCGAGGTCATGCAGATAATCCAGCTTCTCCATCAGCCCGCGGAAATCGCCGATTCCGTTGCCGTCCGAATCGTGAAAGGCCTTGACGTGGAGCTGATAGATCAGCGCGTCGCGGTACCACTGCGGATTGTCGTCGGGCAGGGCATCCTTTGAGGGCATGTCCAGGTCCATCTCCTCATTTTCACATAAAATAATCGAAATCCTGCTCCCGCCGCAGACGGCGGTGCAGACGGAAAATTTTCGCCGGAATCGCCCCGGGATCGAGCTCCACTTCGTTCCAGTCCCTGTGCCAGATGCCCCGGCTGTCGCTGAGCAGTTCATGGACCAGGTAAGGTTGACCGGCTGGGATGGCGAGATCTTCCAGTGGGACCTTGATTTTGGCCGAACGCCGGCTGAAGGGATCGAGGCTGACCGTGATCAGCAGCAGGTTCGTTCCGTCTTCGCTTGCTTTGGTATAGCAGAGGACTTCGTCGCTGTCCGTTTCGCAGAAGCGGACATTCCAGGTGGTCTGCAGGGCGGCATTCTCGCGGCGGATGCGGTTGACCTGGGCAATCAGCTCACGCATGTGCCTCGGATTGCTCCAGTCCCAACATTTGATTTCGTATTTTTCCGAATCGAAATACTCCTCTTTGCCGGGCAGCGCCTCGTTGACGAAGAGTTCGAAAGGTGGACCGTATATTCCGTAATTGCTGGAAAGGGTGGCCGCCAAGATGTAGCGGATGATGAAAGCCGGCCGCCCCCCGTACTGGAGAAACTCGGGGAGGATGTCCGGAGTATTGGGCCAGAAATTCGGCCGGAAAAACTCTCGCACAGGGGGGCGGCACAGCTCGGTGAGATACTGCTCCAGCTCCCATTTGGTATTGCGCCAGGAGAAATAGGTATAAGACTGGCTGAATCCGCCCTTTGCCAGACGGTACATGACTTTGGGCCGGGTGAACGCCTCGGAGAGGAAGATGGCCTCGGGCCTGTCCCGCTTGATCTCCGCGATCACCCATTCCCAGAAAGGAAAGGGCTTGGTATGGGGGTTGTCGACCCGGAAGATGGTGACGCCCCGCTCAATCCAGAAGTCAAAGACGCTCTTCAGCTCCCGCCACAAGTCCTGCCAGGCATCGGTCTCGAAATCGAAGGGAATGATGTCCTCATATCTCTTCGGCGGGTTTTCCGCAAACTGCACGGTCCCGTCCGGCCGCCATCGGAACCAGGCCGGATGCTCCCGCACATAGGGATGGTCGGGGGAGCACTGAAAAGCGACATCCAGAGCGATCCGGATCCCCAGTTCCCGGGCCCGGAGGACGAACCGCTCGAAATCCTCCAAGGGACCTAATTGCGGATGGACCTCCAGGTGGCCTCCATCCGCGGCGCCAATGGCCCATGGGGAGCCGGGATCTTCCTCACCAGCGACCACGGCATTGTTTTTCCCCTTGCGGTTTGTTCGTCCGATCGGGTGAATAGGCGGGAAATAGACGACATCGAACCCCATCCGAGCGATCTCCGGCAGGAGCCGTTCGCATTCCCGGAATGTCCCGTGGCCGTTTTCTTCGGCGCAGCAGGAACGGGGAAAGATTTCGTACCAGGCGCTGAACAGGGCTTCGACGGGCTCTACCGTCACCGCCAGGGTTTTTTCGTAAAAAGCGGCGAGCTCCGGATCGTAATGGATATCCATCAACTCGGCCAGTTCTTCCCTGCCGGCCAGGGCCAGCACCTGGGAATCATCCTCGGCCTGACGTATTCGAACGGCCCAGGATTTGAGCATCTGCGCATCCTCGCTGCCGGCCCGTTCAACTGCCGCGTCGATAAGTTCACCGCCGATGATCCGGTCGATTTCGAGATCCTGCCCCGCCTCGAATTTTTTTGTCAGGTCCTTTCGCCAGGTGCGGAAATGGTCGATGCGGCCCTCGATGGTATAATGCCATGTTCCCAATTCCTCTGCCGTAAAGCTTGCTTCCCAGCGATCGTTGACCAGAGGAACCATGGGAATCTTATGCCACTGGTATTCCTTCCGGCTTCGGTAAAGGAGAAAGGCGCTCACCGAATCATGACCGTCTCCGAACAGGTCGGCCTGGACGACGACTTTCTCCCCGACGACTCTCTTGATGGGGAAGCGGCCGCCATCGATTTCGGGCGCAACCCCTTCGATAACCACCCGGCGGCGGCCGTCGCCGTCTGCTTTCATGCCGTCTTCTTCAGTTCGAACGAGTTGGATAGGTTCTTCCTTGCCGAAGGCCATTGGTAATCCTTTTCAATGCACTGATTCACATAGGGGGAAACCGGTTCCGGAAGTTTCCGGATTCCCGGACATTCAATGAATTCCAAGGAGGGTGTCGGACTATACGGGCCGAAGCGAAAATTTGGAAGCTTGAGACCAGATATTGGCTCGTTTGAGAGCTCATAGCCATAGCTATGGGCCGAAAAAGAGCTGAAATATGGGCCAAGCAGCCGAATTTGCAGCCGGCTCAATGGATAGTCCGACAGCCTCCTAGAGATTACTCTATCAAGGATCGGCGTCCAGGCAAGTCGAGGGAGATTTGAAACAAGCGGCAGTTCCGGCAGTTGCGAAAAGAGGAAAACCTTTTATATATAATTAACAAACAACAAAGGGGGAAGATGAACATGCTGGTTCATGCAATAAGGCATCAGGAGCGCGCCGCAATAGGCGCCTTATCCTTTCTCCAGAACCTGCTGGAGAAGCACAGGAAATGCCCTTTTGCCGTTCGCCTCTGGGAAGGGACAACCTGGAGTCCGACTCCGGAACTCCGTCCGCGGTTCACCCTGGTTCTCAAGCACCCGGGCGCCCTGCGGCGGATGTTTCTGCCGCCGAATCAGCTCACCCTGGGGGAAGCCTATATCTATGACGATTTCGATCTCGAGGGAGATCTCGAAGCGGCCTTCAGCCTGGTCGATTATATTCTTGAGCAGCGCCCTTCCCTGTTCGAAAATCTGCGCCGGGCGCTCTATCTGCTGAGTCTCCCGGCGCAGGAACGGCCAGGGTCCCTGCGTCGGCCGGCCAGGCTCAGGGGCGCTGTCCACTCCGCGGGGCGGGATTCGCTGGCCGTCACCTATCATTACAACGTCTCCAACGATTTCTACCGCTTGTGGCTGGACCAGCAGATGGTCTACTCCTGTGCCTACTTCTCCGCTCCCGATGAAACTCTGGAGGCGGCGCAGGAGCGCAAGCTCGACTACCTCTGCCGGAAACTGCGTCTGAAGAAGGGCGACCGTCTCCTCGATATCGGCTGCGGCTGGGGCGGCCTGATCATCCATGCCGCCAGGCATTACGGGGTGGAGGCGCACGGGATCACTCTAAGCCGGCCGCAAGCTGAACTGGCGAACCAGCGTATCAGGGAGCTGGGGCTGGGGGACCGATGCCGGGCTGAGGTCTGCGATTATCGGGAAGTGGCTGAAACAAGTCGATACGACAAGCTGGTCAGCGTGGGAATGTTCGAGCACGTGGGCGAATCGCGGTTGGGAGATTATTTTGCCAAAGCCTGGCGCCTGTTGCGCCCCGGCGGGGCCTTTCTCAATCATGGCATCGCCTCCACCCTTGCTCAACCTCTTCAGGAAGGCCCTTCCTTCATCAATCGATACGTCTTTCCCGACGGCGAATGCCTTCCGATCGCTACCACTCTGCGCACGGCGGAGGGCTGCGGATTCGAGATTCGCGACGTGGAGAGCCTGCGCGAACATTACGCCATGACCCTGCGCCGCTGGGTGCGGCGATTGGAGGGACGCCGCGAACAGATTCTCCGATTCACTGACGAAGTGACTTATCGGGTCTGGAGGATCTACATGGCCGGGTCGGCCTATGGATTCGGCGTAGGTCGTCTCAATCTTTACCAGACGCTGCTGGTCCGACCGGAGAACGGCGACAGCGGGCTGCCGCTGAGCCGCGCGGACTGGTACGCCTGAGCCCTGAGTGAGGGCCGGAACGAAACGGCGGCATGCATGATGCTAGGATAGAAAGGGTAATCAGATAATCAGAGTACGGAATGGAAAAAGCCGGGAGATGGCTCCCGGCCGGAACGTGGGTGGTGGTTATGGGACGACCTCGGTCAGTCGATGGCCCTTGGGGTTTCCTGAATCCGCTCTTCCATCGGTGCCTGTTCCAATGTTTCACCTTCTTCCAACGACTCTACTCCTTCGCTCGTGCTCTCCTCCTCGCCGAATTCCGGCGACAGTCCGAAGAACTCCTGCTCCTCGGCGGTGGGCGCCAGAGCCCTCAGGGTATTCTCGTCCGGCTCGCCGGTAACGACCAGACCTTCGGAACGTTGGAACTCTTCAAGAGCACTGATTGTATCCGAGTCGAGCTCGCCGCTGATCGCTACATCATACCCTTCGTCCTGCAGGATCTGCTGCACTTCACTGATCTGCTCTTCGTTCAACTGGAAGGATGTTACACTTCCCGTAATGCCCGTTTCGGGAACGTCAGTATGCCGTTCTTCCACTGTCCCCCTCTCACTGCCTGAATATGACTCCCCGGCCGCGAGGGCCAGCCCGGACGAGAACAGTCCGGCGATGAATGCTGTCGCTGTATATAGAACGATTCGTTTCATCTTCTATTCTCCTTCGGCAGTCCACCCACGGTGCCGAAAAAATTCCATCAGGTCCCCTTGAATTCATTTTTAAACACGTTCCCATGGAGTGTCAATGGGGGTAGCTGAGTCTTTGATGCGTGAGGAGTGATCCGGCCCTTATCCTCCTGCTGACGCGGCATTCAAGTCTGCCTCCGGCACCAAAAAAGGAGCCCGCAGGCTCCTTTTTTTCTCTTTACGATGTGTCGTCCCGGTCAGGGGGGTTAATCCTCATAAACAAGCACCCGGATCAGCCCAATGGTCGACCCTTCCTCCATGGTGGTCGAGTCGCTGACCGAAACCACCCTGGTAACCTTGTTTTCCCTGATGAAAGAGTTGATCCGCTCGTCGAGTTCATGCAACTCCCTCTGGGCCTTGAAGGGGGCGAGGGGTTCACCGAAGGTCTTGACCTTGATCATGACAACCTCCCTGAACTGGCTGGTTTACACCTGGACGACCTCTTTGACTTCGGGAACCTTTTCCTTGAGAGTTCTTTCGATTCCCATCTTAAGCGTCATGGTGGACATGGGGCAGGACCCGCAGGCGCCGGTCAGGCGAACGCTGACCACTCCGTCGTCGGAGACGTCCACCAGCTCGACATCGCCGCCGTCAGCCTGCAGAGCGGGACGGACCATATTCAGAACTTCCTGAACTCGCGTTTTCATGAGTAACCTCCTCTATTGTGGTTAAGTATAGCCGCCCCTGCAGTTGAGTGCAACCCGGGCGGCCGTGACAAATCCTATAATTCCCAAAACTCTCCGTATGGTCCGGAGTCCGGAAAATCCCAGCAGGGAAATTCCAGGGCTGATCAAAAATGATGGCGTCGCAAAAACTCAGAGGATGGCTAAGCAAAAATTTCGTCCTACAAGGCCTGGTGGTTTTTCAGGGGCGCAGGCATACATCAGGTATGTCGAGATCCTGAAAAAACGCCGTAACGCCGTAGGGCGGACTTTTTGCGACGCCATCAAACGAAACCGGCCAAGGGCAGGTGAATGTCCCGTATGCGCCGCGCGCACATCAGCTCCGGCCTTCCAATCCCCTTGCCCTGCACCAGAACCTTGAAGGTTTCTCCCATTCCCCCCTCGGGAAGAATAAGGTTCTTGAGGGTCAGGCGAAGAGCACGGGCCCGGTTCTCATCCGCCTCACGGGCCTGCAGCTCGATCAGCCCCTCGACAAAGCCGAGTCCCATGAGGAAGCGATACTGCTCGCCGAAGTAGAGAGGGGTCAGACCCGTCTTTTCACCGGAAATCTGCAGAGAAGAAAAGTCGACATGGGCGGTAATATCCTGACAGCCGAGGTTTCGATAAGGATTGTCGCTGGAGGTGTGCCGATGATAGCACATCAGAGTTCCCTGCCGGCGGAAGGGAGCATACAGCTCTGCGGCCGGATAACCGTAGTCAATAGTGATGACGAAGCCGCGGTTGAGCAGACGACCGACCTGCTCCATCCATCTTCCCGCGTCCAGGTTGACTTCAGCGCGATTCCCTTCGACGGGAGCCACCCCGAGTTCGCGAAAGTGCAGGTCGATTTCCTCCGTGGAAAGGGCTCTCAGTTCTTCGGCAAACTCGTCGCCGCGAGTCACCACAAAAACTTCTCGCAGCTCCCCGCCGCGCTTCTCCACCAGATGAACGGGAAAGGCATCCACCAGTTCATTGCTGAGGAAACAACCTTCCATCCCGGCCAGCTCTTCCAGGGAGCACCAGTCGATGCGATCCAGGTGTCTTTCCAGCAGCTTCCGCTGACGGTGGCGGTTGTCGGGACTGAGTTCCACCAAGCGGTAGCGCAGAGCACGGTAAAAATCAGGATTCTCGTCGCGGACCGCATTGAGAATGTCCAGACAGAGGTGACCTTCTCCGGCGCCCTGCTCGGCCGCCGTAAAAGTCCCTTTCCCCATCAGCTCCCACATCTGACCCATCTGGCGGGCGACCAGACGGCCGAAGAGGGAATGGACGCTGGAGGAGGTGAAAAAGTCTCCCTGCTTGCCGATGCGGGTACGAGGAGCCATATAATAGCCGTACTCCTCATGGTAGAGACAGAGTCTCATGTATTCGGCAAAGGAGATTCCTCCCGCTTCCGCGATGCGGTGACGGACGAATTGTTCAAGTTCCGGTTTGGATTCCGGATGCGGCTGTTCGGTCATAGCTGATCCAGGCGATATCGGCGGACGAGAACCCGTAAAATGAAGCGGCGATTTTAACTCAGCGGAGGCGGGATAGCAAGAACTACATGACAGAACTACATGGACCCATGAAGTGCAGAGGACTGATTTCAGGGGATCAGCCCAAGGACTTTATGTATCTGCAGCAGGTCCTCGGGATCGCTGATAAAGATGGTTGGAATTTGGAGGGATTCGGCGATTTTCAGGTCCACCTGCGGGCGATCCCCGACGAAAAGAAAGCTTTCCGGAGGCCCTCCGATATCCTCGAGCACGTGATGGAAAGACTCCGGATCGGGTTTGGGAGACCAAGTGAACTCGATGGTGTAGAGACGCCTGAAAAGCTCCTCGATGCCGAGCAGCGCCAGAATCTTCTGAGCCAGCGGGAGGCTGTTATTCGTATAAAGATAGAGATCGTAACGGTCTTGGAGGGAATCGAGCAGAGCGTACAGAATGGGGTCCGCCTCGAGATAACGCTCGGGACGCACCTTCTTCAGCAAGGCATGGTGAAACGAGCGGATGTCGATTCCTAGTTCCTGGCAGGTGTGGGTCAGGGTGGGCGTCTCTTCCAGAGTTTCGGTCAGTCGCTGCCGAGCCCGGCGCAGCATCTGCTTCGCCTCCGTTATCGAGATGCCCCTGCTTTCGGAAACAAGCCCTGCGGCAGCCGTGAAGATTTCCTCGCCCACCTCCGGGCGAAGATACAAAGTGCCGTCGAGATCGAAGACAATGGAACGGATATCGTTTGGGCTGTGCAGCATGGCAGGGTCCACATCCGGTGTTTTCTTAGCAAGACGACGTTCCGAAGCCTATGGCGACTTGATGACTTCAAGACAGTCTAACACCGAACGGATGGATGTCAAAGTCGTTTCGGAAATTTTCAACGCAATTCTAGCCACTTATGCCGATTGACGAATCCCGGAGCTATGATAAATTGGATGGCCAGTCGAACTTGATGCCTCCGCAAAATTCAGAGGAATGGCTAAGCATCAAACCTCACCGATGCCGGCGAGCAACGATTTCATAGGGCAGGTTGCTGAAAACTCCGTTCACACCCAGACGAAGGAGATCATCCAATCGGCCCGGATCGTCTACTGTGTATGGCGTGACGGCCAGACCGAGGCGGTGACTGGCCGCAATCATCGCTCGGGAGACTCGGTCCTGTCGAGGGTTGAGGCTCTCGGCCCCGCATTCCGCGGCCTTCTTCAGAGGCAGGCGCCAGAAGGGGGAATCGAGCAGAAAAGCCAGGGGCAGGAGGGGATCGGCCCGGCGCAGCCGGAACAGGATTTCATGGTCGAAAGAAGAAATCAGCGCCCTGGAACGGGGATAGGACCGGAGCAGTTCAAGGACTGGGGCTCCGGCATCGGGATCCTTGATCTCCAAGTTCAGACGCAGGCCTTCCCCCGCCCAGAGCAGCACTTCTTCCACTGTCGGCAGGCGCTCGCCGGTAAAACCGGAACCGAACCACCTCCCCGCATCCAGGCTCTGCAGTTCACTGACCGACATCCGGTTCACCCGCCCCTGTCCGTCGGTGGTCCGGTCCACCGTGTCATCGTGAATGACAACAGGCACACCATCCCGGCTTAACCGCACATCGAATTCAATGCCGTCCGCGCCGGCGGACTCCGCCGCCCGGAAGGCGGCCATGGTATTCTCTGGAGCCGACGCAGAAGCTCCCCGATGGGCCCAGAGGAAAAAAATATCCATAAATCCAGCACTCATGGGCTTCCCTTGAGAACCGGGAACCCGCGCAGCTGCCAACCCCAGATGCCACCTTCCATATTGTAGACTTCGGAATAGCCCTGCCGAACAAGATAGGCTGCCACCTGGGAACTGCGTGAGCCCACCGCGCAGTAGACCAGAATCGGACGGTCCCCGGGGACTTCAGACAGACGACGCAAGAACTGATCGGTCGGGATTAGGCGTGCTCCCTCGATCCGGACCTGCAGGTACTCTTCGGGACTCCGTACGTCCAGCAGAAAAATCCGACCATTCTCTTGCAGAAGAGCTCGGGATTCGGCTGCCGAAATATTTCGGGATCCCGCGGCAGCAGGGAGAACGGAAAGAAACACCAGGATAAAAACAAAGAGGGAACGTCTGAACATGAATTTTTCCGCCTTCTTTTATCGGTTTTTTTAATATCATAGTCTTTTCCATATATAGTTTCCAGCACTTTTGCTTCACGAGAAAACAAATGATCTCATTTCACAAGGGGCAGCCCCCCTGAGATTGCCCGGAAGGGACTAGGAGGGTGTCGGACTATACGGGCCGAAGCGCGCCCGCCTCCTTCGGACACTTCCCTCGCGCCAAAACGGAACGGATGCTCTCGACAGTCTTTTCTTTAAATCCGTAACGCATCAATGATTCCCGGCATTTTCCGCCAGATCGTCGAACGTCCTGATCATCTGCTCAAAGGCCGGATGGAACCGGCTGCGAATATCTTCGACTATTTTTTCGGCGGTTTCGGGATTGTAGGTGTGAGAACTGAGGTTTCGTGCTCTGATCATCTCCATCCAGGTTTCGCCATCTTCGATCAGGCCGTTTCTGAAGCAGGAATATAAGAGAAAAACAATCGGAGCAGCGGTAATATGACTTTAGCTCCGCGAGGCATCTGTGTTAAAAAGACCGCTGAAAACCGGACTTAATTGATCCCCTTTGGAGAATATACGATGCGCAACGAAATCATCTACGTCGTCGGACATCGCAACCCCGATACCGACTCCGTCTGCAGCGCCATGGCCTACGCCGAGTTGCGCCGGCGGCAGGGAATGACCGACGTACGCCCCGCCCGGGCGGGGAACCTGAACCGGCAGACGGAATTCGTACTCAACGAGCTCTCCCTGCCCTTGCCGGAACTGATCAACGACGTGCACCCCCGGGTACGCGACGTGATCGCCGAGCAGGTAGTCACGATAACGGCCGATACGCCCCTGTCCCAGGCGATGGAACTCTTTCACCGGCACGACATCCGTCAGGTGCCGGTGGTCGATGCCGACCGGCGGCCTCTGGGACTGCTGGTCCTCAAGCGCCTCACCGAGCATATTCTGATTCCGCGCCGCGAAGCAGAGATCCGCCGCGTGCTCGCCTCCCCGCGGTCGGTGCAGGCCTGCCTGCAGGCCAGGGTCCTGACCGAACACCAGGCCGACAGCGTGGAGGAGCTCAAACTCTATGTCGGGGCGATGGCCTCGGGGACGTTTCGTGACAAGATCCAGGGGCTCGACCCCCGCACCATGGTCCTGCTCACCGGCAACCGGGAGAATATTCAGAGCGAAGCGGTGGACATCGGCGTGCGCGTCCTCGTGGTCACCGGAGGCCTGCCGGTTTCCGCTGCCATTCTGGAGAGGGCCCGGGAGAAAAGGGTGACGGTCCTGTCGACTCCCTTCGACACGGCCACCAGCGCCTGGCTGACCCGGCTGGCGACGCCGGTGGGCAAACTGGTCGTCGATTCGTTCCCCCGCATCGGCCTGGGAGATCGGGTGGACGATCTGCGGTTCAAGCTACTCCACAGCAGCGACCCCGGAGCCATCGTTCTAGATCGGGACGGCCGGGTCGCCGGCATGGCCACCAAGAGCAATCTGCTGGCGCCGTCGCCGGTCAAGTTGATCCTGGTCGATCACAACGAACTCTCCCAGGCCGTTTCCGGCGCCGAGAAGGTCGAGATCCTCGAAATCGTCGATCACCACCGCCTCGGCAACTTTCATACCGATCAGCCGATCCGCTTCATCAATCAGCCTCTCGGCAGCACCTGCACCGTCGTCGCCACCCTCTACCGGCAGTCCGGCATCGTCCCGGAGCCTTCGTGCGCCGCCCTGATGCTTGCCGGTCTCCTCTCCGATACGGTCATCCTCAAGTCGCCGACCACCACCGATATCGACCGGGAGATCGCCGTCTGGCTGGGGAGTCTCGCCGCGCTCGACCCCGAGGAGTTCGGCCGCCGCATTTTTCAGGCCGGCAGCGCCCTGGCCGCCTACCCTTCCCGCAGAGAACTGGTCCTTTCCGACTTCAAAGAGTTTTCCGCCGGCGACAAGAAATTCGGCATCGGTCAGGTCGAAGTGGTCAGTTTTCAGGAATTCCATGAGCTGAGAGAGGAAATCGAAGCGGCCCTGGAAGCGGTGAAGGAGGAGAAGAGGCTCGGCACCGTCGGGCTTCTGGTCACCGACATCGTCCAGGAAACCAGTCTGCTGCTGGCGCTCGGCAGCAGAGAACTCCCCTACATCATCGGCTATCCCCAGGCCGGGGAAAATCTCTACGAGCTCAAGGGCGTCCTCTCCCGCAAGAAACAGCTGGTGCCGCATCTGCTGAAGGTCCTCAAGTAAGATGGCGCCATCCTCCCCAATTACCTTCTCACTTGCCTATTTGAAATCCCTATCGGCGGCGATATCATTAAACGCAACCCGAACAGGGAGCTTCGTCATGATCACTGTACGCAAATCGCAGGAGCGCGGCCATGTTCAGGAAGACTGGCTGGACAGCCGCCATACCTTTTCCTTCGGCGAATATCACGATCCCGGCCACATGGGTTTCCGCGCCCTGCGGGTCATCAACGAGGATCGGGTGCAGCCCGGCAGGGGCTTCCCCCTGCATCCCCACCACGACATGGAGATCATCACCTTCATCATCGAAGGGGCGCTGGAACACCGGGACGACATGGGAAACCGTGAGATCATCCGCGCCGGGGAAATCCAGCGCATCACCGCCGGCGCCGGCATCCGCCACAGCGAGGCGAACCCTTCCGACCACGAGCCCGTCCATCTGCTGCAGATCTGGATCTTTCCGGAGAAGAAAGGTCTTCCCCCCGGCTATGAGATGAAGCGCTTCGCCTCGGCCCCAGCCAACGAGCTGAGCCTCCTCATTTCCCGGGACGGGCGGAAAGGGTCGGCCCTCCTTCATCAGGATGCCGCCGTTTACTTCGCGAAACTGGAGGCCGGCAGGAACCTGGAATGGTCTCTACCCACCGGCCGCCATGCCTGGCTGCAGGTGATCGACGGGGCACTCGATCTGAACGGGACGAGGCTGGAGAGCGGCGACGGCGCCGCCGTGAGTGATGAGGAGATGCTGAAGCTGGCGGGACGGGAGGCTTCCCGGTTCATCCTTTTCGACCTGCAGTAGAGACGTGAGCGGGAAAGTTTCCAGGGTTTTCAGCGCAGCGGATCGAACAGGAACTCCAGCCCGTTGACCTTGATTTCGTAGACCGCCCGCAGCATCGTACCGAGTTTCCCCTCGGGGAAACCTTGCTGGGCGAACCAGACGACATAAGGTTCAGGCAGATCGATGAGAAGCCATCCCTGATGCTTGCCGAAAGGCATGCGCGCCCCCGCCAGCTCCAGCAGCGCCGCGTGATCCAAGGAAAATTCCATTTTTACGCCAGTTCCTCGATCAGAGCGGCAAAGGTGTCCACCCTCCTGGCCTTCTTCATCTGTCTGATCTCCCCGCCGAAGTCGGGATCGTCCATGAAGGCCAGAACTTCCTTGACCTTGCCCAGCACCTGGGCCTCGCCGCAGAACAGCTCGCCGTAGCGCTCCAGGGTCTGCCCCAGATACCTCCTCAGCATTGCCGCCCGCTCCCGCCGCTCAGGCTCGGCGGGCTCCCGCCCGCGCAGGCGCTCGAACAGCAGAGGATCGGCGACGGCGCCGCGGCCGAGCATGAGCCCGGCGGCGCCGGTTTCCCGCAAGATCCGCAGACCCTCGACCGCGCTGCGGATGTCGCCGTTGGCGATCACCGGCAGGCGCGTCCGGCGCACCACCTCTGCAGTCACGGCATGGTCCGCCCGCCCGGTATACTGCTGGATCACCGTGCGGGGATGCAGCACCAGGAAATCGACCCCGGCGCCCTCGAGCAGAGGAATAAGAGAGTGCACCAGCGCGGAGTCCTCGTAGCCGGCCCGCATCTTCACCGAAAAGGTCCCTGAAATCGCCCCGCGGAGAGCGGGGATGATTTCCGCCAGTTTCTCCGGTTCGCGCAGCATCCCGCCGCCGGTGAGGCCTTTGGTCATGCGTCCGTAAGGACATCCCATATTGAGGTTGATATGCCGGGCTCCGGCCGCCTCGGCGGCCCGCGCCGCTGAGACCAGGGCCTCGCGGCCATGGCCGATCAGCTGTACCACCAGGGGAACGCCCCCTTCAGCGGCAGCGGCCTCGCGCAGATCGCCGGCGGAGAGGCGGCGCCGGGCACTCTCCGAGTGAACCCGCATGAACTCGGTGAAGACGACATCGGGGCGCACCCACTCGATAAAGAGGGAGCGCAAGGCACGATTAGTCACCCCCTGCATGGGAGCCAGCATCAGGGGGGAGAGCCCCGAGGGCCAGGGGAGCTCCCGGAGTGCTTCGGCTGTTCCATTTTTGACCCGTTCGAAACGGTCAGACATCCTGTCCATCTCTCTCTATAAGTATGGCAAAGCCGGACCAATGGGGGTCCGGCGGAGGTGATAAACATGGTGAGGCGATCGTTGTTCCTTTACGCCCATTATGTACTAATCCCCCTCTGATTGCCTCAGAAAAATTTCCTTCTCCCATGGACGAAGCAGGAGTTGGAGTTCTCGCGGCCGATCATCCCGCCCTGTCGGGAGCCCTAAATTAAAGAGCCCCGGCGGCAACCGGGGCTCTTTCGTTATCACTGATGTCGAATCTTTCAGTATCCCCTTTGGGGATTTCATCTGGATCTACCAGATATTTTTTCAGTGTTATTGATTATGGGGGGTGGTTCCTACGCGGCCCGGCGGCTCGGAGACGGTCATGCTGTCTTCCTCCTTTATGAGGGGTAATATCAGCTTACCATGCAGCGGCATGCTGTAAAGCCCCACCGGAAGAGAAAAGCCGTGGACTCATGGAGAAGGTCTGCGGATCTGTGGTTTTTGTCATTCAGGAGTCAGCCTGTTCCTGATGCGCCGATCCAGGTCTTGAAGCATCTCTTCTTCCTGGCGGATCTGCGAAGTGCAGTAGGACCAGCCCTGGAAAGCCGCCAGCCCCAGAACGGTTCCTCCGGCAACCAGCACAGCCCAGAAATTGTCGCTGAGGGCTTGGGCGTAGTGAAAAAATCCATAAAATGCCGTCAGATACAGGACATGGGTGTAATTCCTTCCATGCGGCTCCCCCCTGGCCATCCGCGACAGGATCAGGACCGAGGCGCTGAAGGCATAGATGACCAGCGCCAGCTGAATCATGCGCACCGGAGGCGCCGCGCCGAGCCATTGCCGGGCTCCGGCGGAAAGCTCGGGGAGCAGATCGAAACCTCGCGAGGCGGCAATACTGAGCGCCAGGAAAGCGGCGATCAGCCAGATCCCCCGGTTGGCTCGGGCTTGCAGACTATGGATTCTGTCCAGGATCTCCTGCCGAAGCCGGTCGGAATTCTGGTTCGATATCCCTTGGATAGGCTTTTGAATCATAGTCCTTCTCAGGCTCTGCGCCGTGACCTGCAGCACTTTCCGAAGACTCGTTCCGGGCGACCGCGATCCTGTGCAGGTGGCCGGCAAGTCGCTCAAGTTCCCCGCAGCCCCGGGGAAATTCCTCGTCTAAAATACCATTAGAAAGATTTTCAGTAAAGTCCGTCAGGCGCCGGATCGGAAGAAATACCTGATGGTTCAGCAGCGCCGCGACTCCACCGACGGTCAGCACCAGGATCATCAGGCTGAACAGGATCATTCGCAAACGTAAGGTGGCCAGGGCCGCCTTCTGCGGCGCCTGGTCGAGACCGATATCGAGCATGCCGAGCACCTTGCGCCGGCTGAGAGCCTCATGGCAGGCGCCGCCGACGCACGCCGGCTCGTTGTAGACGGGCGCCGTCACCGCCAGGATCTCCACTCCGCCGCCGTTGACGAAGCGCCGGGTCATCCGCGACAGTTCGGGATTGGCAACGGGAATCGGCCCGGAATGGCATCCGACACATCCTTCAGCGTTTTTGTCAAGGGTATGGGCCACTTCCTCGCTGTGCGCGGAAAACATCACCCGACCTTCCTTGTTGAAGATCCGGGCATGTTCGACGCCGCCTTGCGACCCGATATTCTGCAGAATATTGCGCAGGGTTTCACGATCGTCCCGCAGCATGGCGTAGCGGGTCGACTTCAGGACCGTCCCCGCCAGAGCCGCGGACTGCTCGGCGGCATGGTCGGCGAGATCTGATTTGACGACGGTATAGAAGAGAATGCAGCACATGACGACGAAGCCTGTAACCGCCAGGGCGACAGGCAAGATGGCCCTGGTACAAAGATTCTTTAACATGGCGACCTCTCTTGACGGAACTTCCCCCGACCCTTCCGTCCTCGCCGGCCCATCGCCGGCCCGCCCCCACGGCGAGCCGGCTCATCGGCCCCGGTCATTCGACATCAGCAATGCGATAAGCGCCCGAGGGGGCGGCAATCCCTTCCCGCAAGCCGCCAGGTTCCTCGGCCAGTTCGGTTTCGGTGGCCACCTCCTTGAGATCCTTAAGGCGATACAGGATCGGCAGCCGATAGAGGATGAAGCGGTAAGTCACGATGTACAGGGCAAAGATGGTAACGCTGACCATCACTTCCTTCCAGTGGGGAATCTCCTGGTAAAGATTCCAGTTGAAGGAGATCAGCGCGGTGTTCAGACGGTTCAGAACAATGCCGAAGACCGTCATAAAGGCCGCGAACCGCGCCAATCCTACCCGGTTATGATGGATGGCCCTGGCGAACAGGATCAGCGGAAGGATAACCCCGATACCAATTTCCAGCATGAACCACTGCCCCCAGCCGGTAGCCAGGTACGCCCATTCGTTGTCGTGGGCAACGCCGACCAGCTTGATGACCAGGTAGGTTATCAGCCCCATGCTCGCTCCCTTGGCCAGGGCGATGGTCAGGCGGTCGAGGTTCTCCTGAAAGGCCTCTCCGCAGCGCCAGCCCATGGTCTTCCTGGCGATGGTGCTGACCGCGATCACCATGCACAGGCCGCCGGGAATCGACGAGCAGAAAAAGAAGATCCACTGGAAGGACGACGAGTACCACAGGGGATGGACCTTGCCCGGTGCATAGGTGAAGAGCGCCCCCAGGGCTCCCTGGTGAAGAGTGGAAAGGATGATGGCCGGACACCGTCAGGCCAAGAGTGATGCGCCGGATGAAGCGCTTGCCCCACAGCCACCCCATCCACTCGAAAAAGGAGGAGGAAACCTCCGCGACCTGAACCGACAGATAGGTTGCCACATGCCAGCCGACCAGGAACAGGACGGCCGCTGGTCCGAAGGCGACCGTCATCGGGTACGGCAGGCGCCAGGGCTGGCCGAGGTCGACCAGCAGGTAGACGACGGCAAAGAGATAACCGAGCAGGCCGTTGAGCAGGGCCAGCCGCTCTATCGGCTCGAAATCGTGCCGGCCGAAAACCTCCACCGTGGTGCCGAGCATGAAGCCGGAGGCCGAGAGGGGCACCATGCGTTAAGAGGCCGAAACCGAGGAACAGCCCCCAGGGATAATCGTTTGAGCTGTGGGTCACCCAACCGAGACCGAAAAAGAAACGGCCGGCGATCAGCGGCAGCCCGACGACGAAGATCAGCCCCAGGATCCAGTTGAAGGGATTGCGCACGGCCTGTGCGAGATAGTCCCGCGGCGACAGGCCGAGCAGAAGTTTGCTTATCAGGCCTTCACGGCCGGAACCGAGTTCCTTGACCGACTCGGCTGGCGACCAGCCTCTTGCGAGCAGATGTTTCATTGTCTCGTCTCCTCCTGTTCCGGATGTTCATGATCTTCACCATGGTTCCCCTTGCGTGAAGAGAGCAGGTGGAAGCCGCTGAACAGGGCCGGCCAGATGGCCAGAACCATCGGCACCATGCTCAAAAAGTCCTTGACGTTATTGATGATCGGCTCCTTCTGCAAGGTGGTGTTGAAGCCGACCTGGTCGAACGGCACATTGGAGAGATACATCCAGGCCGTGCCGCCGACTTCCTTCTCACCGTAGATGTGATCCACATAAGTTCCCGGGTACATCTTGATCCGCTCCCTGGCGATCTTCAGCAGGTCGTTGCGATAACCGAAAGTGAGGGCTTCCTGGGGGCAGATCTCGACGCAGGCCGGGGGCTTGCCGTTTTTCAGCCGGGTCTCGTGGCAGAAGATGCACTTCTTGACCATCGGGTTAAGCACGCTCGAGTAGGAGTACGCCGGGATGTTGAATGGGCAGGCGACCATGCAGTTGCGGCAGCCGACGCAAACCTTGGAATTGTAAACGACCGCCCCTTCACTGGTTTTAGTATAGGCATTGACGAAGCAGGAGGTCAGGCACGCCGGTTCGTTGCAATGGTTGCATTGGACCTTTCGGTAAACAGGCTCCTGCTGCCCCTCCGGCTGGTAACGATTGACCACCGTGAGGTGATTTTCATCGGGGCGCCGCTTCTGGGTGCCGCCATGAAAAGTTCGGTCGAACACCGACGGATCATCGAAAGGCTCGCTGGGAGCTGGGAGCTGCTGCTCCTTGTTGCAGGCCGCTTCACAGCTGCGACAGCCGATGCAGCGGGTCAGGTCGACCAGGACCCCCATGCCGTCCGGGTAGCCCTCGAAGGTTGCCGCACCCATCGCCTTGCGGGCCGGGGCCAGGGCAGCGGCCGTGCCTCCGGCCAGGCTGGCCGCCAGAAAACGTCTACGATTTATCTTCATCTCTCATCTCCTTCATTCCCGAATGGATGGGTTAAACCACACAGCCAGGGATCAGTGACCCGCACCGTTTGCCGGAGCGGAAGACGGTGAGTAACTCCCCGAATGGAAAAAGGCATCTCCGGCATCGGTTCGTGCGTGGCAATCCTCGCAGCCGACAGGTCCACCCATCTCCTTGTGGCAGCCCATGCAGGAAAGATGGTAGGCCGCCTTGAGCCCCACCTGGTCCGTGTGATAAAGCTGGACATTCTGATCCTTGTCGCGCAGCACCTGTGCGGAAAAAGGCTCGGCCAGATGGCAATCCCGGCAGGAAACCGTCGCCGCCTGCTGGCCGGCATAGTGGCAGCCCTGGCATTCCTGGGGCTGAGGAATATCGCCGGTGGTGTGGTGATGGCAGGTGGCGCAATCGTCCGCCACCGCTTCATGCATGGCATGGTCGAAGTCGACCGCTTCGTAAAGGGAGGCCAGAGAGTCCAGGGCGACCTGGTCCGGCCCCTCTCCGGCCAGGGCGAATCCGGCCGGCAGAAAGGCAAGGGCTATTCCGGTGAAGGCAACGAGCAGGCATTTCCTGATGAGCATGACGACGTCCTCCTTTCTGGTTCGCATCACGCTCACCGTCCATCCCGCCCGGGAGCGTCAGTGTGATGGATATAACGATAGAACATCGGGAAAGAGATGAAGAACGCGACACAGATCAGGTACTCCACCCCTTTGATGTACTGATAGAAATCGACGAGGGTGACCACGGATCTCACCTCCCCGATCGACTGGAAAAAGTTCTGCAGCATCTCAATCATGGTTCATCTCCTTTGTCGTCGTCCAAAGTTACCGAAGAGTGGGTCAATGGGATTTGGCGCTTTTTTTCTCCCCGGCCGTCGCGGCCCCCTTGAAAAGCCCCTTGATCCAGCCGCACAGCATCATCAGCGCCGGGAAGAGTTGCACCATCAGGATCAGGGCGCAAAATCCGAGGAACCCCAAGACCAGAATGCCGCTGTTATAGGTCTGGGAGGTATCCACCGCGAAAGCCGGTGTGGCGACGAACAAAGACAGCAGTGCCGGTAACCCTTTCCCTGTTACTTTCATGTCATCCTCCTCTTGGTTGGTTGAATTATCGTACGGTCCACCGATTCGGTGGATCACCTCGGTTCCTGCTGGACCAGGCTGGCGAAGGCACAGCTTACCGCCTGGCGTATCTCTTCACTGTCTTCCGGCTGAACAGGGCGGAGGGCGTGATAGAAGATCCCTTCGCGCCGCAGCCTGCGAACCAGCGGCAGCGGCAGTTCTCCCGTAACCAGGATGACGGTCAGGTTGCGGTTGCATCGCTTGAGCAGCGGGATCAGATCCGCTGCCCGGACTTCGTCGAACTCGCTGCTCAGGATCACCACCTGCGCCGTCTTTTTCAGGACATCGTAGAGGGCACTTGCCGCCGAATCGGTCACCGTGACGTGATACCCCGCCTCGATAAAGAGATTCGCCATGCGTTTCCTGGATTCCAGATCTTGGTCGGCAATGAGTATTCCGCGCATCACATGCGCCTCCATGGCTGCCGTTCGGGCTTCATCCTGCGATCGGCTACTTGGCCTCGTCCTGCTTCACGATCTCAGAGACCTTGGTCTGCCGGGGCGCGAAGATTTCCTTGACGACAGAGAAAAAGACCATCAGGCTTGGAATGAGCTGGAACACGACAATGACCGCAAAGAAGCCGAGAAAGAGGGCGATCAGGAACCCGCCTCCCCCGCTTTCGGCCGCACCGGATGCCAGGGCTGAACCGGCAACTCCAAACAGCAGCAATCCTTGCACTACGAGCTTTTTCATGGCTTTCTCCTTTCCCCCAGGGGGCTGTGTTCCGTTACCCATGTCTAGTGCATTGGCCGTGCCTAATTTAAAATATTTTTAATTTTTACGTAACTTGCTGGTAATAAAGGCTTTTTAAATAACAATATCCGGGACAGCGGTTAGGGAGAAGGCAGCGACTGTATGAAGGAAATATGCACAGGAACCCGACCAGTCCCGGAGCGGTTCGCCATTTAAACATCTATCCTGTTGAATTAATTGAATTAACAATCACCTGTCCGGGATGTATAATGGTTTTGTACAACTGGATATAATATTAAATATTATTCACGTAATACTTGACTCGCCGGGTGGTTTGCCGGACAATTATGGGTGTGTTTTAATTTAAAGGGGGTTTACCGATGAACCAGGCCCAGATTCTTGTTATCGACGACGATGAGGTGATCAGGGAAGGTCTGCGCAGGGTCCTTGAGTCGAGAGGTTATGCCGTGGCCGTCTCACCGAGCGGACTTCTCGGGCTGGAGCGCATGAATCAGCATGATTTTTCCCTCGTCATCACCGATCTCAAAATGCCGGGAATGGGAGGGCTGGAGGTATTACGACAGATCCGGATTCTCCATCCCGGAGTGCCGATCATCATGATGACCGGTTATTCGACCGTGGAGACGGCCGTAGAGGCGATGAAAAACGGAGCGATCGACTATATCGCCAAGCCTTTCACCCCCGAGATCATCAGTGAAAAGGTGCGCAGCGCACTGGATCAGAAGCCCGTCCTGGTGGATGACATGCACCGGCAGTGTGAACTGCAGGAGATTCAGGCATTCGAAGACTTTATTGGCGGTAGCGGGGAAATGCAGCGGGTCTACCGGCGGATCATGCAGGTGGCGCCGACGGACAGTACGGTGCTTGTGACGGGCGAGAGCGGTACCGGCAAGGAGCTGGTTGCCCGGGCCATCCATCGCAAGAGCCCACGCCGCAATGCTCCCTTTGTCGCCGTCGATTGCACGTCCCTTGCGGAAAATCTTCTCGAAAGCGAGCTGTTCGGCCACATCAAGGGTTCTTTCACCGGTGCCAGCCAGACCAAGACCGGCCTGTTCAAGGTCGCGGATTCAGGAACTCTGTTCCTGGATGAAATCGCCAACATCAGCCTCACGACGCAGGCAAAGCTGTTGCGAGTCCTTCAGGAGCGGGCCGTACTGCCGATCGGTGGAACCCAGCCGGTTTCCATGGACATCCGGCTGGTGGCGGCGACCAACGCCAACCTGCCCGAGATGGTCGCCGCGGGCCGCTTCCGGGAAGACCTCTTTTTCCGCCTCAATATCATCCCCATCGAATTGCCGCCCCTGCGGGAAAGAAAAGGGGACCTTCGCCAACTGGTCGGTCATTTTCTGAACCGCTTTGCCGAAGAGCTCGGCAAGGACATGCGGGGGCTGGCTCCCGACGCCATGGCCCTCCTCGAGAACTACCATTTCCCCGGCAACGTCCGGGAGCTGGAAAATCTCATCGAGAGGGCAGTGGTCCTGGCGGAGGGAGATCTGGTTCAGCGCGTCGATCTGGAATTACAGGTTTCCGCAGAAAAAGACGGGGCGGGGCTGACGGAGGCGCCGCAGACCGTGGAAGAGCTGAAGGAACGCAAACGGCTGTTGCGGGAGCAGGCCGTCGACACCATCGAGAGGGCCTTCGTTTTGGATGCCATGCGCCGGAACAAATGGAATGTGACCCGGGCGGCCGAGGAAGTGGGCATGCTTCGTCCCAATTTCCAGGCACTTCTCAAGAAACAGGGCCTTTCGGCCCGCAACCGGCCCACGGGACTGGATGCATAGATGACGAGATGAGCCCCGCATGACGGCAAAAACAGACCGCCCGGTTACCCCAGCCCGGACGGAGGCCGATTCGCTCGGCGCGTGCGCATAACCGTCATCTATACTCGATCCTCTTCCTCTTCCGGCCATCTCAACGGCAGCAGCACCGTAAAAGTGGTTCCCGTCCCCACTAGGCTGTCCACCGTTATTTTTCCCCCATGATTTTCGACGATTCCGTAAGAAACAGACAGTCCGAGCCCCGTCCCGCCTTCCTCCTTGGTGGTGAAGAATGGGTCGAAGATCCGCTTGAGGTCGTTCTCCGGTATGCCGCTCCCGGTGTCGCTGAACCGGACGGCCAGATACTCTCCATCTTCAGAGAGCTCCGTTGCGAGGGCCAGGGATCCCCCCCCAGGCATGGCTTGGGCGGCATTGAGCAGAATATTCATGCATACTTGGCAGATCTGATTGCCGTCGACCAGGATCGGCGGCAGATCGGAAGCATAATGACGGGCGATATCGATATTGTGAAAGGTCGCCTGGTTCTCCAGCAGATGCAGAGTGTTGTCAAGCAGATGGTTGATCAATTCCGGCGCCTTGTGCGGGAGGGTCTCCCGAGAGAATTCCAGCAGGCGTCGAACTATCCCGGAACAGCGCTCCGTCTCCCGGTTAATGACCTCCATATCCTTCCGCATGTCCTGCGGCAAGCGGTCGTCTTCCAGAATCATGGAGGAGAAAACCATGATTCCCGTCAGCGGATTGTTGATTTCGTGGGCGATACCGGCCACCAGTTCCCCAAGTGACGCCAGCTTCTCCGAACGCGCCAGGTGGCCTTGTATATCCCGGATCTCGCGGGTGCGTTGCTCGACTTTGGTTTCCAGTGAACTGGCCAGTTCCCGCAATTCCCACTGCGCTTGACGCAGACTCCCGGTCATCTCGTTGAATGCCACTTCCAACTCCCCGAGTTCATCCCGGGCCAGCGGCTCGATGCGTCCCTCCAGGTCGCCGCTGGTCAGGCGCCGCGTATGAGCCAGCAGGTCGCGCACCGGCCGATGAACAAACCGGCCGGTGACGAAAGCCAGACTCAGAGCCAGGGCAAACAGCAGCCCAAAGGTGGACAGTATCATCTGCAGCCTGAAGCCGCTGATCTGGCTGGTCATTTCCTTCATAGAGACCGTGACATCCAGAACGCCGAGCAACTGGGCGCCAGGGGGATGAATATGACAGGCCGCAATGCTGCAGGTCGGCTGGTTGTAGATCCCCCTCGCCATCCCGATCACTTCTTCGCCGTCACTATCGATGAAATTACGGCTCCGTCTCATGGACGAAACGGCCACCAGGGGCGAATCACCATGCTTGCCATGGCACATATTGCAGGAGGCTCCGCTCTTGTCGACCTCGGTCCCGATTTCCCGCTCAAGCGTGGAGTAGCGGATCACGCCGTCCTTGTCGATCAGACGGATCTGCCTGACTCCTTTCTGGAACCCGACCTCTTCAATCGCCTGATATACTAGTTCCCGGTCATCCTCCAGCATCTGATGGTAGGTTGTCCGCAGGATCGTTTCACTGAGATTGTCGATATCCTTGACCGCCTCATCCTGAATGATCCGCTCCAGGGATCCGATACCAAAATAGGTGAACAAAACCATGGCCGTAACCAGAACGGCACTGGTGACCAGGGTGAATTTTGTGGTAAGGCGCAGACGCATGGGCTCACTCGACAGCATATAAAATTAATAGAATTTAACCGCATATCGAAGGGATTGCAAGCCTGTTCGCCCCGCATAGCCTGAGCAAGAGGCTTGCCAGCGATCGGGCGGACAGCGTACAATGCCGCTCGAAAAGCATTTTCTCAGGCGGAGATCAACGATGGAGACGGCCCCTTTTTCGGCCATCGGCGCCACAACCCTGATCGACGAATGTCGGCAGCGGTCGATCGAACTGCTGCGCGGCAACACGATCGCCGCCGGAATACTGGCCGCCTCCCCGTCGGCGCGGGCCGAGGGGCGCAATTACACCTGCATCTTCGGCCGCGACGCCGCGATCTGCTCCCTCGGCATGGCCGCTTCCGGAGAGCAGGAACTGATTTCCGGAGCGCGCGCCAGCCTGCTCACCCTGGCCGCCTTTCAGGCGGGAAACGGTCAGATCTCCAAGTTCGTGCGGCCGGAGACCGGAGAGGCCGACTTCTGGTATGCCGGCTGCATCGACGCCACCCTGTGGTGGCTGATCGCAGTTCGCCTCTTCGACCGCCTGGCTCCCGGCGAGGGACTTGAAAGACAGCTTGAGTCACAAATCAAACACGCTCTGCAGTGGCTCGGATGTCAGGAGCATCCGGTCTGGCACCTGCTGCAGCAGAACGAGGCCAGCGACTGGGCCGACATCATGCCCCGCTCGGGCTTCGTCCTCTACACCAATGCCCTGTGGTACTGGGTCAAGGGGCTCTACGGGCTGCCCGGCGCCGAATCCACGGCTCATCTTGCCAATCAGCTTCTCTCTCCCTTCGACGGGCCTGCGCCGGAGCATCGCCGCGTCGCCCTGATGGTCGACTACATCCGCAGGGAGGCGAAGCTGACCCCCTTCTACCTGAGCTTCGTCAATTTCTCTTTCTGGGGAGAAGAGGTCGACGTCTTCGGCAACCTGCTCGCCGCCCTCACGGGCCTGTCCTCGGCCGCCAAAGGGGAGAGGATCGTCGAGGGGCTTCTTTCCCTGGAAGCCAACCGCCCCTATCCCATCCGGGTGGTCGGCACGCCCATCGAGCCGGAGCACTCTCTATGGCGGGCCTACATGGAGCGCCACGGCCAGAATCTCCCCTTTCAGTACCACAACGGAGGCATCTGGCCCTTCGTCGGCGCCTTCTGGGCGCTCCTCCTCATCCGGCAGGGCCGCGGCGATGAAGCCCTTGCCGAGATGGAGCGCCTGGCCGCTCTCAATCGGATCAACGCCTGGGAGTTCAACGAATGGTTTCACGGCCGCACCGGTGTCCCCGGCGGGATGCCGGGACAATCCTGGAACGCCGCCCTCTTCCTCCTCGCCGCCGCCGCTCTCGAGAACGATCTGCCGCTGTTCGGATAAAAAATCCGGATCTGTTTCAGCAAAAAAGGACCGGCGAAGCGCCGGCCCTTTTTTTGATCGAAAGCTGAGGACAAGTCCTAGTGCATTCGGAAATCTCTGACCTGTCTTTCGGCTTCTTCCTTGGTTATTCCGTATTTTTCCTGCAGTTTGCCGACCAGCTTGTCTCTCTCGCCGGCGATCCTGTCCAGCTCGTCGTCGGTGAGCTTGCCCCACTGCTTCTTGATCTCACCCTTGACCTGCATCCATTGACCTTTCATTTGCTCGGTATTCATGAGTGATCTCCTTTCATTCAGGGGTTACAAGATCATTGTACCATATCATCAAATCCGTCAAATCGTCCGCCTTCTCCTGACGGATCTCATTAAACAGAACGGCCTCGGCTCTCCTCTGGCTGGATTCCTGCCTGCCCCGCGCCAAGGCAGAGCGCGGCATAGATCCTGGCGGCGGCTTCCACCTCCGACAATGAGGTCTGCTCGTCGGGGGTATGGGCGGTCTCCAGAGACCCGGGGCCGAGAACGAGGGGTTTGACCCCTGCTTCGAAAAAGAGGTTGCCGTCCGAGTGGGAGCGGAAAGGAACGAACTGCAGCGGCAGGTTCAGCCGGGGGAAGATGCTCTCCAGGATTTCCCCCAGCCGGTTGTCCCCCCCCAGATGGTAGCCCTGGGAGGCAAAATCGAAGGAGATCTCCAGGTTCAGCCCGGGGATGAACCGTTCGGCGCCGGACAGCCGTTCCTCCATCGCCCCGCGGATCTCTTTCGGATCGGTTTCGGGGGGAAGATGCAGATCGATCAACGCCTCGCAGCGGTCGGGGACGACGAATCCGGCCCGCGACGAGCTCATCTCCCGGATGGAGTAGACGATCTGGGAACTTTCGCGGTCGAACAGGGGGGCCTTGCCCAGATGCAGCAACACTCGCAGCATCGATTCGACGGCGTTGTGCCCCAACTCCGGCAGCGACGAATGGATGCGCCGCCCCTGGGTGACCAGAGACGCTTCCAGATAGCCGAAATGGCTGAAACAGGGTGCCAGGGAAGTCGGCTCGCCGATCACGACCCATGGGGGTCGGTGGCTCTGGAGAAAGGCGGCGCTGCCGTCGCCGTTCTCCTCCTCTCCCACAACCAGCAGCAGTCCCACCGGCGGCCGCTCCTCCTCCGGCAGTGTGGCCAGGGCCAGCCAGGCCTCCAGCATGGCGGCGCACCCCCCCTTCATATCGGCCGTACCCAGTCCGCGAACGATTCCCCATTCCTCCACGGGCCCGTATTCCTCGAGATCCCAAGCCGGCACCGTATCGACATGGCCGACCAGATAAAGGAGCGGCTCCCCCTGTCCCATGACCGCGTGCAGATTGTAGCGCTCCTCCTCCTCGACCTGCTGGCGCTCCACGGCAAGTCCCGCATCCCGGAGGATCTTTTCAAGGTAGAGCTGGACGTCCTCCTCCTTCCCCGAGGGGGAGTAGATGTCGACCATCTCCAGGAGGGTCCGGCGCAGGCGCTCAGGATCGACGGCCCCCCATACGCTGTCCAGCCGTTTGTCCATCATTCCGGCCTTTCCCCCTTGCGGCGACGCGGTCGGCGGCTCAGGTTCAATGTCATGTAGACATGCTGCTGAATGTTGCCGAACCCCTGCTTTTTGAAGAAGCGGATGCCGGCCTGATTGTCGGCATCGGTGTCGATGATCATCATGCGCACCCCTTGATCGACCATGCGCCGCTTGAGTTCACGGAAGAGCCTCTCTCCCGTCCCCCCCTTCTGCAGCCCCCGACGTACCCCGAGCCAGACAAGATAACCGTATTTCCAGGCCGAATGCTGTTTTTCCACGGTTGTCCCCAGAGCGAAGCCGAGGATCTCTTCATCGGCTTCGGCGACCAGGCAGAGCTCGCTGTCCGAGTTGAAAAGAGTGGTGATCTCATACTCATCCCAGGAGCGATACAGAACGGGGCTGTATTCGGAAGTGAATATTTCCTCGCCGATATGAAAGACCTCGGAGAGGTCATCGATGGTCATTTCGCGGATCCGAACAACCCGCTCCTTTTCGGCATCCATTTCGTTGATCATGCAGCCTTGCCTCCCAAAAGATAATGAATGACCAAAGTATAGCAGGCGAAAGAATCTTTGCCCTTTCCCCTCAAGTAAGAATCTGTAAACATAGGGGAAATCGGGAAACGGATTCCGAACGCACGAAAGGCCTCCATGGGGATGGAGGCCTTTCGCAATGCAAAAAAATTACAGGATGATGCACCCCATGTCATTGTCACGGAGACAGTGTAGCGAGTCTCTAAAGGATCTCCACCAGTTCGACCTCAAAGGAAAGGTCTTCTCCGGCCAGGGGATGGTTGGCGTCCAGGGTGATCTCCTCGTCGGTCACTTCGACCACGGTCACAATGACGCTCTCGTCGTCCTCTCCGGTGAGTTCAAGCTCCTGCCCTTCCTCGGGATGGATATGGTCCGGAACCTCGCTGCGTTTTATCGAGAAGACCTGCTCTTCGTCATATTCACCGAAAGCCTCCTCGGAGGGAATGACGACGGTCTTTTTCTCTCCCGGCGCCATTCCGATCAGCGCCTCCTCGACCAGAGGAAAAAATTCCTCTTCACCGATGATCAGCTCCATGGGCCCGGTTTCGCAGCCGCAATCATCGGTCCCGCATTCATCCGAACTGCAATCGTCATCTGCAAAGGTGGTGTCAAAAACGGTTCCGTCCTCGAGGGTTCCGGTAAAGTTGATTGCAACTCGGTCGCCCTTTTTCGCCTGTGCCATTTTGAATTTCCTTCCTGTTCGTGGTAATTGGTTTGCGCCCATAGTACGGGTAACTGTATCAGGAATCCATCAAAAAGAGATGAACGGGAAGCGGCGTCAAAGGAATCCGGAGTCCGGCGCCTCCGGGGCGGTGGTTTGAATCACGCCCTCAAAAAACCATCTCGGATCTGATACAATTTGCCTGAAGAAAGCAACCCAAATGGAATACGAGACAGGTATGGCGAATCGGCGTTCATTCAGGGAGATCTTTCCTGTACTGGCGACAGTCGCCCTTGCCGTGCTTCTGGTTCTGCTCCTGAGCTTCATCGACATCCTGACCGGAGAAATCTCCTTCTCCATTTTTTACCTGCTGCCGATCTATCTGGTCACCTGGCGGCTGGGCCGCTGGCCGGGCTTTGCCTTCTCGCTGTTCAGCGCCATCGCCTGGCTGATCGCCGACAATATCGAAGATTACACATTTACCCTGGCCCATTACTGGAACATGCTGGTGAGGCTGGCGTTTTTCCTCCTGACGGTCTACCTGGTCTCGGCGTTGAAGGTCACGGAACAGCGACGCCGGTCCCTGGAGAAGATCTTTTATCACGACATCCTTAATGTGGCAGGCAGCATCCGCGGCTTTGCGGAACTGCTCCAGGCCCACCCCGATATCGACAAAAAGGAAATTTATCACTGGCTGCAAGCCGCGGCGGAACAAAGCATCGATCAGATCGAAACCCAGCGCGCCCTCGCAGCCGCCGAGCACGACGAACTCCCGATTGAACCTTCGATTCTGAATTCTCTGGAGATCATCCGCCAGACCGTTCAATTCTACCAGTATCATCCCGCCGGCAAAAACCGCCATATTCGGATTGCACGCGATGCCGAAGGGATAACCTTCACCGGCGACCAGGTCCTGATCAACCGGATACTCGGCAACATGGTGAAAAATGCCCTGGAGGCTTCCCGTTCGGGAGAACCGGTCACCATCGGCTGCAGAGCGACAGACGGCGGGGTCGAATTCAGCGTTCACAATTCGGGAGCTGTCCCCAGGGATGTGAGGGACCGGATTTTCACAAGGTCCGTCAGCACCAAGGGAGCCGGACGGGGACTGGGGACCTACAGCATTCACGTGCTGAGCAGATACCTGAAGGGCAAGGCCTCTTTCACCAGCTCGGAAGAGGAGGGAACCACTTTCCGAGTGTGGTTTCCCGGGGAATATCAAAAAAACGGATGAGTACGTAACGGAACGTCACCCGATCCCGTCATCCCCCTTCCAGGTGCAGAGGATGTTCTCTTCCAGCCAGGGGAATTCCCCCTCCAGGACCTTGCGGGACAGGTCGTAAACTCTCCTGTCGTCATTGCAATATGCCTCTCGGCGCAGGCTGCCGATGCGCCGACGCGCCTGCCGGCAGAACAGATCGGCCAATTCTTCAGCGCCTGAGGGAGCCTGCGGGCTCCCCGCCCGCGAAAGCACCGCCCCCATGGCGAAGAGTTCCACCCCCACATCCACCAGCCGCGCCAGCACCATCTGCTTTCTCTGCAGACCCTGCCCGTGGCGCACCATCATGTGGAAAAGATCCCGTGCCAGGCGGCGGGAGGCATTTTCGACATATCGCAGATGCCTCCTCAGCCCCGGAGGGAGCGAGACGTTCCGTGAGGCACTGCAACCTGGTCGGAGCAGCCCCGGATACCAGCGGATGTAGAACCTGAAAGCCTTTTTGAAGTCCACCGGATCACCAATGGAGGTGATGCCGGTCGCCTTGAGATGGGGGTCGAGAGCCTCGCGGGCGATGAAGAGGTGCAGGATCTCGCTCGTCCCCTCGCCGATGAGATAGAGGCGGGCGTCCCGCAGCATTCGCTCGACGGGAATACCCGCCTCGCCGCGGCCCCGCAGGCTGTCAGCGGTCTCATAGCCGCGCCCGCCGCGCACCTGCAGGGTCTCGTCGAGGGCGCGCCACATCGCCTTGGTGCAGAAGAGCTTGTCGGCCGCCGCCTCCAGGCGGAGGTCCGGCTCCCCCCGGTCTGCGAAGGTCGCCCCAAGCCAGGCCAGACTGTCGACGGCGAAGGCATCGGCGGCGATGCGGGCGATCTTGGCCGCCACCGCCTCATGGCGCCCTACCGGCACGCCCCACTGACGCCGCTCGTTCCCCCAAATGCGGCAGATGGTCAGGGCGTGCTTCATGACCCCCCCGCAAAAGGCCGGAATGGAGAGCCGCCCTATGTTGAGGGTGCGCAGAGCCAGCTTCAGTCCCTCGCCGACACCGGTGAGAATATCTTCTCCTGAGACCCGGACGTTGTGAAAGGAGAGAAGGCCGTTGCGGATCCCCTTAAGTCCCATGAAATCGCAGCGGTGCTCTGTGACAAGACCCTCTGATTTCCCCTCCACAATAAAGGCAGTGATCTCGGGGCGGTCCGCCTCGGGGTCGTTGGTGCGCGCCGTCACCACCAGCAGTTCGGCAATCGGTCCGTTGGTCGTCCACAGCTTACGGCCGTTGATGAGCCAGGCCGAGCCGTCTTCGCTGGGGACGGCGGTCGTGGTCATATGCGAGGGGTCCGAGCCGACCCCCGGCTCGGTCAGGGCGAAGGCGCTGATCGCGCCGGCGGCCAAACGCGGAAGATACCTGCGCCTCTGTTCCTCGGTGCCGAACATCATCACCGGCTGGGAAACGCCGATGCTCTGGTGCACCGAAAGAAGCAGCGCCGTCGATCCGCAATGGCTGGCGACCAGATGAAGGATGCGGTTGTAGTTGATCTGGGACAATCCGAGGCCCCCGTACTCGCGAGGGATCTTGATGCCGAAGAGACCCATCTCCCGCAGCCCCTCGATCACGCTCCGGGGCACCTCCTTCTCCCGGTCGATGCGGTCCGCATCCACGTGTTCTTCCAGGAAGGATTTCAGCTTTTCCAGAACCGCATCTCCGGCGGCCTTTTCCCCGGGATCCTGCGCCGGCCAGGGAAAGATCATCCCGGTTCTCAGGCGGCCCATGAACAGCTCGCCCAGAAAGCTTGGATTCGTTCCTCCGGCTTCTCGGGCCGCCTCCGCAGTAGCCAGGGATTTCTTCTCTTCCGCACCATGTTCCATATTCTAAAAAATAGCAGGTATTCAGCGGTTTGCTTCTCATTGCAAACCGCTTAGGCCTTCCCGGAACGAATCTGACAAAAAGAGACAGCGGGCTTCCGTCCTTTCCCCGGATCATTCTCCGCCTTCTTTTTCCAGCCCCGAATTAAACGGCTTCCAGTCTTCGCCATACTGGCTTGCCCTTTGCAGAGGCATCTGATCAGGGATGTGGGGAGATGGCCATAGCTTCGGCATCAAAGCAGCGGCCTTCCATGCTATGAAGGAGGGTAATCTGGCGTGGCGTCCGGGCAATGCCGCAAATCGGGGAAAGGGCAAGGGCAAAAACAAAAGGGGATAGAAAAGACATGGCTTGGCTGAATGCGGCAAACAGAAAAAACGCTGGAAGAAGGCAAAAGATCCTCCATAACAACCAGACCGTTCTGATCCGGAGAGGTCTTATCGCCCTCGAAAATGGAAACACCCGGTTGGCCCGTTTTCATTTTGAGGAAGCCTCCGGATATGAGCGCACACCCGTCGTCCTCTCCTGTCTCGGCTATTGCCTGGCCAGGGAAGAGAAGGATATGGAGAAGGCTTTCGCCCTTTGCCGCGAAGCGGTCCGCAGGGAACCGGGAAATCCTCTCCATCATCTCCATCTCGGTCGGGTCTTTCTCATCGCCGGGGAGAAGGAGCTGGCCGTCACGGCTTTTCGCACGGGCTTGAACTTCGGCGAACACCCTGAACTGCTGGCAGAACTGAAAAGAATGGGGATGCGGCGTCCGCCCCTTTTCACTTTCCTGAGCCGCCGACATCGCCTCAACAAATGCTGCGGCTTTCTTCTCACCCGCCTGGGACTGCGCTTCCTTCTCCATCCGACGGAGACCACCCAGGGGCAAAGCTGATTCCCTCTTATTCCTTGGATAGGCTCAGGGGCCGGCCATTGATCTGACGGCTCTTCCGGAGCATACTCATCCAGGTTGACGAAGGATGGATTTCCCCGGAACTCCCCCCTCCTTCGAGAAGGTCGACGCCTATCTGATAGACCAGGGTGGCGGGAAGCTCTTTCTGCCCTACCCGGGTCATCGGCGATCCCTCGCCCGAAGCGCCGTTCTTTTCGAAGTCACCGAGTCGCGCCAGAAATGCTTTCGCCTTCTTGTGCCCGAGCCGAGCCGCAAGCCTCCACCATCTTACCGCTTGATCAAAATCTTTTTCGAAGCCATCACCGCGCCAGTAAAATGAACCAACTCCGAACATGGCATCCACATCACCCAGGGCCGCCCCCTTGAATGTTTCCACCATTTTGGAGAATCTCTCCAGACGCTCCCCCGCATAACGG